>CAZXBL010000008.1:0-29441 GCA_964638875.1 uncultured Candidatus Saccharibacteria bacterium
GACTGCGTAATCAACCCAGCGGAGTGGTTGGACCTTGTTCTTTACACCGTTTTCTTCAACTGCTTTGTAGCGAGTACCTCGTAGGATCGCAAACACACTAGCAAGAACTAGGAAGCTAACGAGTAGCCAACGAAACTCAACTTCGTACATAGCATGCGCAGCGGGAGCCAGCACTGTGCCAGCACGGCTAGCCAGCTCATCCTTTGTTAAATGCCCGAGTAGTACCTGTACAGACGTAGTATTGATCAAAAAGCCAGCTGCGACTGCCAATGCAGCGAACAAGCCACCGAGCAAAACCTGCGGTCGGTTAAGTAGTGGTGTAACTGCCTTGGTGTTGGTTACTTTTGGCGTTGATGCTGCCTTAATAGTTGATTTAGTAGTCTTAGTTGTTGCCTTTGTTACCCTCTTGGTCTTTGCAGCTGTTTTAGTTGTTTTTGCCGCAACTTTAGCAACTGGTTTCTTTTTTGTAGTTTTGGTCTTTGCCTTGGTTGTAGTAGTAGTCTTAGCCATGCGAACAGTGTATCACAACATATAACGAAATAAGTGCTAACTAATAGGCTGGTACGGGATATGACACATGCCACGCCCAGTTCTTTCTGCAAATTTTTGATGGTAGTCCTCTGCATCATAAAAAAAGGTTACTGGAGCAATCTGTGTGACAATTGGTTGTTCAAAGTTCGCCTGAGCCTTTGCTAACACTCGCTCTGCAGTAGTTTTTTGCTCATCATCATAGTAAAAGATAGCCGAACGATAGCTGTCACCTACATCAGGTCCTTGGCGATTTAGCTGAGTTGGATCGTGCATGCGGAAAAAGTGCATCACAAGCGTCTCATACGGAACCTTTGATTCATCAAATTCTACCTCAACTGCTTCAGCATGGCCGGTTGTGTGCGTACAAACATCCTCGTAGGTCGGGTTTTCTGTGTGTCCACCGGTGTAACCAACTTTTGTGCCGGTTACCCCTGGAACTTGATCAAAATAGAACTGCACACCCCAAAAACACCCTGCTGCAAAGATGCCTTTTTGGGACATGTTATTCCTCTACCCTCACGTCACGCCAAAATGCTAAGTAGTTGGAAAAGTCTTTTTTTACGCGTTCGATTCCCGTTGGATATGGCTCTGGGTAGCTCCAAGCATTGTCTTGACTCACATTACTACTGTCTTTGACATTAAAGTACTGGCAGACACCTTTCCATGGGCATGTGTATGGGGTTGGGCTTTTCTCTAAGTATCCTTGATTGGCACTTGATGGTGGGAAATACCAGTTTCCTTCGATATAAATAAGTTCTTCTTTTGGTGCCTCTGCAATTACAATATCGTTCCAGACTGCTTTCACTATGATTCCCTGCCTTTCTTTAATAATTTTGAAAACCACGTTAATTCGTCCAACATGTTTTGGACATTTTTATCATATCGTTCGACATATTCAGCCTTAATACTCCCCACATCATCAAATTTTTCCTGAACCTTTGGAAAATATAGTTCCGAGTGGATCGTAACCAAACCTAAACGGTGGCAAACCGGTAATAACGCTTCACAAACACGAACGCCGCCCCAACTGCCGTTACTTACCCCCACAAGCGCAACCGGCTTCTTGAAATAGTTATTGTATTCGCTATCAAGCATGCGTTTCAGACTGCCAGGAAAACTATGATTGTATTCTGGAGTCACAATGATAAAAGCATCTGCATCGGCAGTAACCTTACTATATAACGGGTCTTTTACATCCTCGCCCTCGTCAACCAACATGAGCTGCTGTGGGTCAACAAACATCAGTTCAATATCTGGGTACTGCTTGACCCTTTCAGCAATGTAATGCGCAACCTTTATAGACTCACGCTTAGCCCGGACCGTCCCAACCAACAAAGAAATGGTGATAGTTTTTCCCATTTCCTTAGTATAGAGGAAGTTATGCCTTTTCGACCATGTTTGTAATAGCCAAGTAAGATAGTGAGCGTAGATCGTGCATCCAAAATTTGTCTGTAATCGGTATTAAATACTCCTTACCAGTATCTTCTTCAGGGTTTTGGCTGAGTAACTCGATACGAATACCAAAAGTGAGCTGCCGTGCCGTTATAGTATCGGCAACCTGCCCATCTTCCGGCTCGTATATACACTCCACTCTAATTGGCCGAGCTACGACTAAACCTGGAGATGCTTCAGCGACAATCACCGCTCCTGGCTGGGTTGGGTGATCGTAAAAACACTCGCCCTCAAAATCCATTTGGTACGGTATGGCACGATCAAAGTTAATAATGGAGTTGACGTATTCGGTTATCAGCTGATGCTCATTTTTATCGCCCCCAGTTTTAACATCGACAGTTAAACCCGAAAGTGCCATAACGGCTTCTGAAGCGGAACCGACGTTCAGAATTGCACAATCAATATCCTGCGCTGCTTCCGGAAAGAAATAGTGTATTTTATCAAATTTAGAAGCTTGTGACTCCTCAGGTGCTCCTATAACCACATCTCGTGGCATGCTAAAACCGTACATAAAAAGTTTGTTTTCCATGTGCTTGGTGTTCATAATCTCAACGGGGTCAAAATCAAATCTATATGCGATTACTCTCCTGCCATCCGGGAAATCTTTGCTTGGCTCTTCACGAAAGAAGTCAAATCCTGCAGACAAAACCCGGGCTTCGTCTACAAAAACTCTTTCCACCACATATGTTTGATCTTCTTCTGATCTTTTAACGGGCATGACAGTGTAACCAGTTACATCTACCCTCTGACCCAGATAAGGCCACTCTTGATCAAGCCCATGGATGATTTCTACGAATTTTTCGTGACTTGGATTGATACTATCAATCAGAGACTGGTATTCTTCTACTTTCTGTATGAACGCTTCGGGGACGGCTGGGTCAAACATTCGATCGAGGCTATCTAAAGACCCCTCCTGCTCGTAATTCTCCATGTAAGGATTGTACACAGCGCAAAATCAAATTGCCAACTTACGCAAATTTTACTTCAAAATTATTTTTCGAGACGGAGGCGTGACAGTAGCCAGTCACGAGGGAGAATACTGAGGAACCATCCGGCGCGGGGGCCAGATGTTTTGTCGATAATCAGCTTGTACAATGCTTGGAAGAGGTCTTTTGGACCCATTTCTTCAGTTTTGAATGCATAGATTGCTTCGTGGAAATAGCTGCCGTCTGCATCTTCTGGTGCATCCGCAACTTTTGCTGCTAAACCTTCGAAAAAGGCTATTTCTTGATCGCTGAAGGTTGATTTGTCGATAGTTTCAGATAGTTCAAATTTAACATCCTCTGGTGCGTGCTGGGTTAACCATGCCTCTATGAATCGCAGCTCATTACGAATGATATTTGCTTCCTCGCGTGCTACATCTGCGTATTCAGTACGAGCAATCACCTCAATTGTTGTGTCTACGTCTTTCAGTGCAGCCTGGTAGCTTGCGACCAGGTGCGTAAAAGGAATTCGGCTGACAGTTGGTTGCTCAACACCTTCCAAGCAGATCTCGAGGAGCTGTTTTTCATCATCAGTTTTATCCGTTTTAGCCAGTAGCGCACTAAATTCATCAAACAAGCGGCTCAGTGAAACATCAGTGTCAAAAAAAAGTTGCTTTGATGGGCTGTAACGCGCCATAAAGAACCATGTCAGCTCCGCAGGAAACACTTTTATGAGATCAACTGCTGTAATTGTATCTCCCCCGCTTTTGCTCATTTTTTTGGTGTTACCAGTCTTATTAATGAAATGGTAAGGGATTGGGTAAGGAGCCTGGGAACTATATACCTGCTTCACAATTTCTACGCCGGTATCGTAAGAGCCACCTTTTGTAGCGTGATCACGCCCAAACGGCTCGGCTTGCACGCCGAGAATTGACCAACGAGCCGGCCAATCAATACGCCAGTTTAGAGTAACTTCACCAGCGGCATAGTTGGCTGTCTGGTGCTGACCATCCTTATTTTCATAGATTATTTCATGCTTGTCCTTTTGAATGCTTACAAAACGACGATTCTTAATATAGCCGTTTTCGATTACCTGTATTGGTGACCAGTGTTCATCCAGCTGCCGGCCTGATATATCCTCAAGTATTTTTTTAATCGTGCTGACGTTTTCCAACGCTGTTTCAATTACTGAAACAAAGAAGCCACTGCGATATTTCTCATGTGCACGTATGACCTCCATGTCTAACCCTAGTACTTGAGCAATTTCGGGCAGCTCTGAAACATAGTAGTCAGCATAGCTTTGATCTGAACCGTCAGGAGCAGGGATATCACACAGTGGTTTACCCAAATAATTTGCGTAACTTTCGTCTAAGCCAACTGGGACTTTACGAAAGACATCGATATCATCTGACACATGAATGTGACGAGCAATACGCCCACGGCGTCGTACTTCGCGTGCGACTATTTCCGCAGTTAAAACTTCACGCAGCGTCCCAACATGATATGCGCCTGATGGGGAGACACCGGAAGACACAACAATATCGCCCTCTGAATGACGGGCGATCAATTCATCAACAATTGTATTGAGCCATTGCATAAACTAAGGGGTAGTATAACCTATACTACCCCTGTTGGAAAGCCTTATCACTGCTTGAACGCTGTTTTCACACCCGCCAGCGGATCGCGAGCTCCGCTCGTGAGCAGGCTGGCTGGTGTGAAGGCAGTGTTATGCGATTTGAGTGATCTTGTAGGTTGCAGTTTCTGCAGGAGTCTTGATCTCGACTGCGTCACCGACCTTTTTGCCCAGTAATGCCTGACCGATCGGTGATTCGTCTGAGATCTTACCCTGCAGTGGGTCGGCTTCAACCGTACCAACGACCTGAAACTGCTTTGTAGCACCATTTTTCAGCGTAACGGTTGAGCCAAGTTGTACTTTGCTGTCACCTTTTGGCTTGGTAATTACTTCAACATTATTGAGGATGTGTTCTACTTCTGAAATACGATTTTCAAGCTTTTCTTGCTCTTGGCGGGCAGTCTGATATTCAGCATTTTCAGCAAGATCGCCAAACTCACGAGCTGTCTTAATCTTTTCTGCAATAGGACCACGCTCAGCAATTAAAGCTGCTAGCTCTTGGGTTAGTTCGTCAATACCTGCTTGTGTCAGGCTAAACTTTTTATTCATATGTAGCTCCCTATGATCCTTTACCGATTTCTGTCTCTTCTGGAATCGCTAGTATTGTAGCAAATAGTTTATGCTTGCGATAGCACTTTAACTATTTCTTCTGCCTCTAGTAGTTGGGCTTCTGGGTCAGTTCTACCCTTCAATTCGTGTTTGCCACTTTCTACAGTTCGGCCACTAACAACGATTCGATATGGTAACCCGATGAGATCTGCATCCGCAAATTTCTCCCCTGGCCTCTTGTCGTTGTCATCATATAGTACCGTAATGTTTTTTTCAGTCAAGCTGTTATATAGATCATCTGTGGCCTTCACCACTGCAGCGCTATCACCGAGGCGCGCCAGGTACACTTTAAATGGTGCGATATTCTCTGGCCATACCAACCCTTTTTCATCTGAAAACTTCTCCGCAATAACGCCCATAACTCTTGTAATTCCAATACCGTATGAGCCAATGTAAAGTGATTGCTGCTTGCCCTCTTTGTCGGTGTAGTACAGACCCATTTCGTCAGTCTTTTGGGCACCAAAATTGAATATATTACCCGTTTCGGCAGTTTTGATCTTTTCTAAGTCTTCTTTGTTGATACCCAGTTCTTTGACTGCATCATCAATAACTTCTTCGTTCACTGCAATATTTTTCTCTCGATGCAGATAGATTACGTCTTCACCAGCATCACAAATAGTTTGGAATTCGTGGCTGAATTTTGTAAACGCACCACCGCTGGCAAACGTTACATATGTATCGTCCCCAAGGCCTAGGCGCTCAAACACTCGCTTATAGGCCTCGATTGACTCGTTATAGTAAGCCTCTAGGTCTTCTGCAGTTGCATGGAACGAGTACATGTCTTTCATAACAAACTCGCGACCACGCATGATGCCGCTCTTGGCGCGCAGTTCGTTTCGCATCTTGGTCTGGAACTGATAAAGGCTTATCGGTAGGTCCTTGTAACTGTGTACATAGTTCTTGAGCATTTCGACAATTGGTTCTTCGTGGCTCCAGCCAAGACCGACTTGAACCACACATCAACAGACTTATCGTCCCATCGACCCGTTTTTTCCCAGATATCGCGACGCTGCAGACTCGTCATGATCAGTTCGTTACTGCGAATAGCGTTCATTTCCTCACGGACAATTTGCTTGATGTTTTCGACAGCCCGGATACCTAAGGGCAAGTACGCGTAGGCGCCAGCCATTTCTTTGTATACAAAGCCTGCCTGAATCAGTAGCTTGGCGTTCTTGGCGACTTCGTCAGCAGGTATGGTCTTGGTTGTTTTTGTGAATAGCTGTGAAGTTTTCATAATCCCCAATATTTTACCTTAGAAAAGAAATCTACACTACTTTAATGATAAATAGCGCAAAGAAGGCGATACCATTCTTAATAAAGTGGATACCAATGCCCGGCCATAGGCTGCCAGAGCGATGCCTGACGTATACGAGCACCAGCGACAGCACAAACGTATCAATCGCAGCCGACCAGAGTAACGGCGCATCACTGCCCCACTGCAAATGCGCAACTGCAAAAACGATACTTGTTACAATTGCGGCAGTCACGAGCGGCAGCTTGTTTCGCAGCCCTGTAAACAAAAATCCACGGACTAGGATTTCTTCAACGAGTGGAGGCAGGATAACCAGACTCATGAATATAAATATAAGTTCAGGGCCCGCCACTGAGGTGCTAAAACCCAGGTCTTGTCGCTGATCTGTATCAACTTGGGGTAAATACTCTTTTACTAATGTGGCGACGATGAGAGCGTATCCCACAAAATACACCCCGAACCCAGCCAGAGCGTAGCCGATATCTTTAAAGCGTGGTCGTATCCAACCTATAGCGGCCCATGGCGTCTTTCGGCGCTGCATAAATGCATACAGGAATCCCAATGTCAGGGCTTCAACAAACAGAATATAGATAAACTGCGGTAATGTTCCCTGCAGCTTGTCCTCCAGCTCAGCACCAGTTATGCCAAATACGCCAGCAAATGCACTAATACCCAGTGCAACAAATATTTGGCTGGCAAAGTAGATCACGATGGTGATACTGACTGCTTCTAAGGGCGACCAATTAACCTTTTCGCCGTCCTTTCGTTGTCGTGATTTGAAAAAACAAACAGCGCCAAATATACCCAAAGCGCTCAGTACTGTTACGACAACAGACTGGGGCGCAAAAGCAAACTCCATTAGAAGAACCGCTTTACATCAACAATCGTGATCAGCACAAACAGCAGCATCAAGCTCGCAAATCCTGTGCCGTGAATAATATCCTCTGCCCGTTCAGTCAGTCTGCGCCTCAGGACACGGTAGACTAATGTTACAAACAATCGCCCACCATCCAGTGCTGGAATCGGTAGCACATTCATAATTGCTAGGCTGAGTGAAATAATCGCGATCACCATTAATATGAACTGTACACCTAGGTCTGCCCCTTGTTGTAGCACCACAAAGATTCCAACTGGCCCTGTTACTTGTTCGGTTGCCTTGGCGGTGTCGCCTGCAAACAATCCTGATAATGCTGAGCCAAGCCCCTTAAATGTTAATTCGGTAAACTGGGCAATTAAACCACCAGCCACAATCGGCGCTGACCATGTGTAACGATTTACCTGGAAATCACCAGGAGAGATACCTAAATAGCCTTTTGGATTGTCAGTCTTTTTACTTTCCTCTACCTCGCCTGTATTACGCAATTGCACATTTGTAACTTTTACTTCACCGTCTCGTTTATAGGTTACATACACCTTTTGACCGGCATATTTTTTCGTTAGGTCTGGGAGCGAGTTTACCGTATCGATGCGCTCTTGCTCGGAATCATTTTTCCCCAAACCAATCAGCACATCACGACGCTCCAGCCCCGCTTTATCCGCTGGTGAGCCTTCCTCAAGATATCCAATAAATACTTCCTGCCTTGTTACGGTCTCGTTACTGTTAATGGTAAATTGATTATCTACGAGCTTGGGCACCCCGATTAAGGCCAGCAGTATTAATAGCACGTACGCTGTCACGAGATTCATAACAACGCCTGCTGCCATGATCTTTATCTTGGTAAGCAATGGTGCTGCACCGTAACTACCCTTGGTTTTAGCAGCGTCATGCTCGCCCTTCAGCCGCACAAAGCCACCAAGTGGCAGCCAATTCAGTGTGTATTCTGTACCGTTTTTCCGTGCGATTGTCTTTGCTTTGGGGGGGAAGCCAATACCAAATTCTTCTACCTCGACACCACCGCGCCGAGCCATAATGAAGTGCCCCCATTCGTGCACCACAACCAAGCCGACAAACAGAATCAACCCCAAAACTAACAAGAAAATAGACATCTAATTAAGTATAACGATTTTACCTGAATATTTCATTAGATAATTGCGTTGAAAGCTGAAGCTTCCATCACCTTCATTTCTTGTGTCGACAAGAAACGAAGCAAAGAAACTCGTGGCGACAAAAAACGTGATTGAGTTCACAACCAGTCTCGTACCGCGTAACCAGGACTCCTTCCAGTCGGTCCTGAATAGTTTATCCATAGGAAGATTCAGGACTATCTGGTTACTTGATTCGGCACAAGACTGAGTGAACTCATCAGTTTTTCCAAGCCACGGACCTGCCCGGACAATTTGTCGTGAAAACTTTTTGTGTTCAAAGTTTTCACGAATTAACAGAGATATAAGTGATCCGTGAAAACTTCTACTACTCTAACTTTTCACGTTTTTAGTCAATGACGAGTTCGTCAAAGCCCGTTGAAGGGTCTGGTTTTCGGTCGAACGAGGTGTCCTCCAGCACTCCAATTACTAATTCGCAGGTGGTTCTGATTATGCAGCCCTCTTTTATGTGGCCTCCCAATACTTTCCCCTGCACATCTGAAACAGATGCATGCAAATGACAACCATTTACAGAAACCGTCCCCTGCAAGTTATCTATCTCCAGATTTTCCGGAGTTATGTAGCTAACCTTCCCATCGATTACAGGAACGCGGATCTTGGAGGTTCTTAAACTGCCCACTGCCGAGAGAATTACGCCAGCCTCCACATTCTGCGAACTCACAAGCTTCCTAACCTCTTCCAATAGATCTTGTCCATCAGTTAACCTTACTGCAATTGTTTTCATACTTATTTTCCAAATCTCCTTTTGCGGGTGGCGTAGTCCGATAGGGCCTTGTCGAGTTCTGATTCGTTGAAGTCTGGCCACATAGTTTCTGTAAAGTATAATTCTGCGTATTCGCTGCGGTAGAGCATGAAGCCGCTGGTGCGGTGTTCGCCAGATGTGCGAATCAGCAGGTCAATGCCGGGTACTTCTGGGTGATATAGCGCTGTTTGGATGGAATCTTTGTTAATTTCTGAGACTGGCTTGCCGCTAGCAACCAGCCCTTTTACCGCGTCGACTAGTTCTTCTTGGCCGCCGTAATTTACGCATATTGCGAGAGTGCCTCCGGTATTATCCCTGGTCCTTGCCTCTGTCTTTTCTAGTGCCTTGCGAACATCTTCTGGTAATTCAGACATGCGGCCCAAGATTACAATGCGTATATTGGCTTTATGAAAGGTACCCAGATGTTTTTCAACTGCTTTTACAAATAGCCGCATCAGGTAACCGACTTCTTCCTCGGTACGCTGCCAATTTTCGGTAGAAAATGCGAAGGCACTCACGTACTTCACGCCTCTATCAAAAGCAGCTAAGGCAACTGTTTTAAACGCCTCTGCCCCTTGGCGGTGCCCTTCAAGTGTTGGCAGCCCCTGCTCCTTCGCCCACCGGCGGTTGCCGTCAAGAATCAGCCCCACATGAGTTGGAACGACTTTTTCTGTCATGTAATTAGACCGTAAGGATTTCTTGTTCTTTGGCTTTAACGGCTGTTTCTGCCTTAGTTCGATATTGCGCCATGTTGTCATCGGTTTGTTTTTGCAGGCGCTTGGCTTCGTCCTCACCGATTTCTTTTTCTTTTTTTCCCTGTTCAATCGCATCCATGGCTTCGCGGCGAATATTACGCATGGTAACCATGCAGTCTTCGAACTTAGTGTTTGCTAATTTAACGTATTCCCGTCGGCGTTCTTCGTTAAGTGGAGGAATTGGTATCCGAACCACTCGTCCGTCATCCGATGGGTTTAGACCTAGTGAAGGATTGTCACGAATCGCGCTGGCAATTGCCTGAATATTATTCGGATCAAATGGGGTAATTTGTAGTAGCTGACCCTCGGGTGTGGTTACATTACCAACCTGATTTAGCGGCATTTCTGTACCATACGCCGTCACGACCACGCTGTCGAGCATGCTGGGGTGGGCACGTCCAGTACGTACTTTTTTGAGGTCTTCTTCAAAATGATTTAATGCATTCTGGAATTTGGTATCTGCATCGTTTACTGCCTGAACTGGATTCATGAGAAATCTCCTGTAATTACTAATACAAGTATATATCAAACTGCCTCCGTCGGGGAGTCTGAATAGGACACATATGGATGCATGACACGGAAGAAATGAGCAACGGAGCAAGTCGTACGTATGGTACGGTGCGCGAGTAGCGCAATTTCTGACAAAGTCAGGCGCCATAAGCAAAAGAAAAGCCGGGCTTTGCCCGGTCTTTATCTTTTGTGGTGTGTTCTATTCAGAAACTTCGCCGAGAGCGATGCGTGAAAAACGACGAACAACTACGTTCTCATTCATCAATGCAGCCTGTTCCTTAACGTAATCACCGACTGTTTGGTCAGGATTTTTGATGTAAGGCTGCTCAAGTAAACAAAGCTCAGCAAAGTACTTCTTCAACTGACCATCTACGATCTTGTCAGCCATTTCCGCTGGCTTGCTCTTGAGTGCATCACTTGTAAGCAATTCTTGTTTCTTGGCATCCTGTACTTCCATAGGGATATTATCAGCACTTACATATGCAGGAGCTGCTGCAGCAATGTGCATCGCAACATCCTTTACCAGACCGGCAAAAATTTCACCACGAGCCACAAAGTCAGTTTCGCAGTTTACTTCAACCAACACGCCGATACGGCCATCGTGGTTGTATGTGCCAATCTGACCTTCACGGGCTTCACGTTCACCACGCTTTTCGGCTTTGGTTAGGCCCTTTTTGCGCATTGCTTCTAGCGCTTTATCAAAGTCACCATCTGCGTCTACTAAAGCCGCCTTGGCATCGGTAATACCAACACCGGTAAGCTCACGTAATCGCTTAATCTCTTCGATTGATATATTTGCCATTTATTCCCCCTTTTTCTCGTCTTTGTCAGCTGGTGCCTTTTCAGCTTTTTTTGCGTATTTGGCGTTACCTGCAGAAATTGCGGTTTCAACATATTCAGCGACGAGCTGTAGCGCTTTGATGGCATCGTCGTTGCATGGGATTGGGTACTTAACAGTGCTCGGGTCTGCATTGCTATCAACGAGTGCTACGACTGGCACACCCAGCTTAGTCGCTTCGCGAACTGCGTTGACGTCGTGCGTAATGTCGAACACAAACACTGCGCCTGGCTTGGCAGCCAAGTTCTTGATACCGCCATAGATAAAGTTCATTTCATCTATTTCTTCCTGGAAACGCTGTACCTCCAGCTTGTTGTACTTGTTGGCAAGCGCGCCTGACTCCATCTTTGCTTCGAGGTCTTTGAGGTGCTTGATACGACCACCGATTGTGTTCCGGTTGGTCATCATACCGCCCAACCATCGCTCTACGACGAATGGCTGCTTGGTGTTTTCTGCAAGTTTCTTTGCGATATCGTGAGCCTGGCGCTTGGTACCGACAATTACGATTTGTTTGCCTTCAGCAGCGGTGTCCTCGAGGAAACTTAATGCTGTCTCCAAGTTTGAAGCTGTCTTTGTGAGGTCGATAATGTGGCTGCCATTCCGCTTGCTATGAATGTACTGAGCCATTTTAGGATGCCAACGACTGGTCTTGTGACCGAAGTGAGCGCCCGCTTCTAATAGTTTTTTAACGTCTACAGTAACTGTAGCCATAGTAATGTCCTTCCTTGAACTCTTGACCTTCGGATGGATGCCTCTGTGTGCCTCAAGCGAGACGGTCACAAGGAGAGTTCTTTCCAACCTGCTTAATATTTACCAAGCTATTCTAACAGATAACAACAGGTTATACAAATGGTGGGTTCATGAGAGCAAGTTTGTAAGGTATACTTAAACTTGAAACATCTAATAAAATTATGAAATCTTTCGCAATGCATAAACAAAAACTACTATGGCTTGTATTAACGGCAACACTGGTTGGCGGCGTAGGCGCATATTTTGTCTTTAGCAGCCAAGCAGCGACCAGCAGTAATAATATCTACCGACTCGTAAACACCAACGGTAAGCACATCATCACCACGGACACAGCCGAGAAAAACAGCTTAGTCAGCAATGGTTGGACACTGCAACTTACAAAAACGTATGCTGTAGTGTCGGGCTCTGGTACAACTGCTTATAGCCGTCTATATAGCCCCGATAAGAAGGTCTGGAACTTAACTAATCCTACTCGAACAAACGAACTTGTGTCACAAGGCTGGGTAAACCAAGGTGTTAAATTTAATAGCGTAAAAGGCTATAGCGCTGCTGCACCATATGGGTACTGTCGAACGTCTTGGTTCAAGCTGGTCAAAAATTTTGACCGCTTTTACACCCCTGATGTTAACGAAAAAAACACGTATATTAATCAACGAGGTTACACGTTAGAAGAGGCTAATTATTTTGAGCTTTTCATGGCTTGCAGCACAAATCCAGCGCCTAACCCGCTGCCAGACCCAGATCCACCGCTGCCACCGAACCCACTGCCAAACCCGAATCCCAACCCTAACACCGGCGGCGGTACTACTACTCCACAAAAAAAGACCCAAATCACACCGGCTCCAACTGCACAGCTTGTCTCAACTGGTGCAGATGCAACTATCACCGCGGGCACACGTAGTGCTCAGTTTGCTGTATCGAGTGCCGGTGCTCAGACCGTAAAAGTACTTTACGGAAATGCCGCAGATAAGCTCGACAAGAGCACGGATGAGCAACCGGTAAGCGGAAGTAATACGACCACCTTCGTAAAAGATCTCGAGCCCCTCTCTACTTATCATTACCAGGTTGTTCGTAAAGTTAATGGTCAGGCCAAACCGTCTGCAACAGCATCTTTCAAAACAACTGGCTATGATCTTGTGCTTAACTTCACGGATAACGAAGGGTCACCTATCGCTGATATAACTGGCAAGATTCTTAGCCCCGAGCAAGAAGCAACCAGTAACGAAAGTGGCACCATGCGCTTCACGAACGTTCCAGCCGGTGCGTACACCATTGATTACACTTACGACGACAAGCAATATTCAGAAGCCCTCGATACTTCTAGCCCTGCGAATGAGGATGACCTCAATCTAGCAGCTGTGTTGTATGCATCTACTTCAATAGATGTTTCTACGTTAGGACAGAACGATAGTGACGAATCTCAGGCAGCCGAGAAAAAATCTTCTAAATTACCACTCATGTTAGGAATACTACTGCTACTAGGAATTATAGGTGGTGTCGTTCTATTTATACGACGACGTTCAGCTGGCACCGATACCGGCTCGGTTTATATTGCCCCACCTGTTCCTGTAGAAAAAGCAGACCCAAGCCTACATCACGTCGGTGAAAGCCTGCGCGATATGGTGGTCAAGTCAATGCGCGAACAAGCGCAGCATGACCATGAGCAAAAACCACCCAAAGACCCACCAGCACAGCAATAGTTTATTAGTGCTGCCGGCTAAGCACGTTGACGATTGTCGGGACCAATCGTGAATCTAATTGGTCCGAAATGGACCTTTTTAGGGACTTTACTCACTAATTGAGGCTCGATCTGCTGAGCCTGGCGCATGTCCCGTGGCTTCCCAAGTGAAACATGTGGTGTATGTAGTTTCTGCTGATAGTCGCTCATACGAACTGCCGGGACAACTGCCGCGAGTGCCGTGTTGCGATCGTCAAAAACCCTACCCCGCAAGGGATCGAATTTCAGTGCCACGAAGCAATTCGCACTACCTCCTAGGGACTGGCAGCCTAACACCGCAACTGGTCCGAGGTTTTTGGCAGCGCCTGGGTGACCTCGCTCCAAGCGCCAACGGACACGATCTTCATCAAGTTCAGCTAACCCAGGAACAACCTGCTGACAACTATCTAGTACAGTCATACCCAACCGTGAAGGTCCGAATCGCTTTGCGCCCTGCTTTTCATATGGGTACCAAACTTTCAGCTCTTCCTCAAAGTCCTCTACATTTAGAACTGGTCGCCACATCCGAAGCCTCAGACCTGAGGCATCAGCTTCTTGCTTGTCACGTCTATATAATTCCTCACTTGAAACACGCTTGAGTGGACGCTCAAGCACTGCATCAATACTTGCTGTGGCATGCACATGTGTAAGCACAATGGCGTCTGCCGCGAGGTTAAATGGCTCTAGTTCCGGGTGCTCTTCCATATGTAACATGCTACTTCTCTTCCTCGTTTGGCTTGCCTTGGCGTCTGGTGACCTGGGTGTAAATTTGGGCTAGCTCACGAACTGGCAACGACCTAGTAGTCCGGGCTCGAATGGTGTGTTCCCGGATTAATGGATCGTTCTCTGCCGCAACATGGCTAATTGTTACATCAGGAGTATTCTTGAAAGTTGCAGGAATTGAACCAAGTTCGGCGCCTACTATTTCAGAGAACAACCGCTGGGCAGTCGCATCAGGGTGGTAGCCTTTAGCGAAGCTTGCTGGCTGCCCATTATCAGTAGACACCACCGGTACTGATACATCCGCCTGATCATACGGAATTTCAATGCCTGTTATTGTGCCAGCAGCGGTCTCAGCATAGTGTTCCAACGCACTGTGGCTAGAATAGCCGGTTGCTTTACGCCCCACTATGGTCACATTATCAGCATGCACTAGCCGTGGATCATGCTCGTCTACCCGATCAGAAAATGTAACCATATTGCCGTTTCTATCTGGTTTCGAGTAAGTGATGTCGAACTGAACTGGGTCTCTCGCTTTCTGCGCCAGAGTCCTTGATACTGGTAAAGAGCGAAGTGCCTTATGTAGTCTACCGATGCGAACAGCCCATGGTTGAGGACCCATAACATAGGCGTTTGGCTTGCCGGGCACACGTGCAGACTGAACCGTAACATCTGCATCTGTGTCGTCAGTACCATGGCCACCTACCTCGTGTGCAATCGTCCATGATGGACCATAAAAGTCCTTGAACATGTCTTCAAGCTCAGCTGGATCCCAAGTTGATGGCATATGTAGTTCAACCATATCGAGTGCTGGGGTGTAAGTGCCAAGAATGCTGCCTGGACTTTGTTTGCGACCGCCCAGGCCGAGCCTTTTCGGGTTTCTGTGCTCCGTACGAGCGTCCTCTGACATATATACAAATATGCCACTAATTCGGTCTGCTACTTTGCCGTCCTGTAGGCTTGCAAACTTTTCGAGCAAGCCACTAAATTCATCGATTGTTTCTTGTGCGGGTGACTTTTTGACAAACATAATACGTAGAGATTTTTTGTCCACATCGCTCTCACCGTCTTTTTGCTGTCTTGAGTCAACGTGCCAATCTGCACGCAAAACATCAGCAATTTTTCCATCACGCATCAAGTGTTCGTATTTTGGCATGTAGGCCCAAGGATGTTTCACGAACTGTTTGTCCTGGATGGCCTCCTCACGGATATATTCCCAAGCAAAATCGGGTTTCTCAACAAGTAGCTGTGGCTTAAAGATTGGCCTGCCTGGACGAATCTTGAATTGTTTGATCGGCTTCATAACATCACGAATTCTGCGAAGACGTGGTATTGGCGGAATTGGTATAAGCAGTGGATCATAATCACGGTTTGGATCCTTGGGTGGGTTGTCATCTTCCGTAATGAAGGATGGTTCATAGGAAGTTGTGATTGTTTCTTTGCCCGGCATATCGACACTTGCGGTCAAGGTTACACCTCGCTTATCCGTAAACAGGTTGTTTACTAGCTCTTCGACTTTAGGTGATTGTTCATCGGCATTTACACTGTTAATAAGATCAATGATGCTGTCTTCACCTGTAAAACCCGCTTGTTCCGCAGTCTGCAGCGCCAAACGCTTCTCTGCTGGCTTCAATACGCTCTGATTCACAACTGATTGAATTTTGTAACCTGGGAGTTGGTCGAGGAGTGCTGTTTTATAAGCAGCAGCTCGTTCATCCGCAAAATCTTGGCTTGGCGGCTCCATACGCCCAATACTGTCATTTGTACCATAATCGTCAGAGGAACGGCCCACTACTGTCACATCTATAACTTTGCCACCTTTGTTAACTTTTACGATAATTGCCTTTTTAAATCGATTGATTGCCGCTTGGTCTAGCTCAGCACTTCCGGGAAGATTATCCGCATCGGCATCAACGCTAATGTTTTTTATGGGGCCGACCTGGGTGGTCTCGGTAGGTTCTATAGTCAGCTTTGTATCAAGCGGGTCAAATAGCCGATAGAGTTCGTGGGAAACTACTTTGGCCTCGTCAATAAGATCCAGCACTGCAGGTTTCGCGACACTGGCGCCAGTAATTGCAACCATTCCCGTTAGGGCTACTGTCGGGGAGATAAGCCATCCGTCGCGCTCGAAACGCGTACCCATACGCCAATCCACCACTTCGCGGGTGATACCTGGCATTGTCTTGCCAGTTTCTACTAAAATAGGACGAATAGTCATGCCGGGATCAGGGTTTAGCCTATCAATGAGGAACTGCTCCATGTTGTCTTGTGACTGATAATCTGGGACATCGGTTCCTGGGATAGGATAAACATTCTCTACCAGCCCCGCTGGATCTCTCTCCATCGGTCGTAAAATATGTTCGGGATTATTTTGCGGCATTTATATACTCTTCCTCAAATTGAATGACATTATACAATAATTTTTACTTATTAACAATATTTAGTTATAGAATTATCTGTAGTAAAGCCTTCCAGCATACAACACGGTAAGTTTTTATTCAAGCGACTAGCCCTTGCTAATTTACAACAGGGGTGGTAGAATCTATGGGTTATATATAAATGTCGCCTGCAGTATGGCTCGCTGCTAACCGACAAACTTAAAGAAGCCAGGATATATATGAAAAAAGATATTCATCACAAGGACTACCGCCCCGTAGTCTTCCAGGACCTGAATGATGGAACTACTTTCCTCACCCGTTCGGTTGTAGCAACCGACGAGAAAATCACACTTGATGGCGTTGAGTACCCCCTCGTTAAGGTGCACATCAGCAGCGCCACTCACCCGTTCTTTACTGGCCAAGAGAAGCTCGTTGACATCGAAGGTCGCGTTGACAAGTTCAAGGCTCGCCAAGAAGCAGCTAAAGCTCGCTCTGATGCGATGAAGAAGGCAGCCAGCAAAACACGTGTTAAGGCTGACAAGACCGAAGAAACTACAAAGCTCGGCTCTAAGTAACTACGTTTACTATAAAACCACCCGTCGGCATGATGGGTGGTTTTTCTTTATAAGATATACTGAGGAAGAACCATGGAAGCTAAAGAAGCAGCATTACGATCTGAATATGAGGAGTTGCAGCAGCGCCTGCAAGACCCTGCTGTTTTTAGCACGCCTGAATACCCTAAATTAGCCAAGCGCCAGAGCAAGCTGGAAGCCACAATTGCCCTCTTTGACGAGCGTAAGGTTCTTGTGAATAACCTCCGTGAAGCTCAAGATCTGTCTGGTGGTAATGATGAGCTCGCGGAGCTGGCGAAACAAGAAATTCTTGAAATAGAACAACAACTTTTAGTTGTCGAGTCACAGTTAGTTGAAGAACTCACACCCAAAGATCCGAATGACGAAAAAGATATCGTGATGGAGATCCGAGCCGCAGCTGGTGGGGATGAATCCGCAATTTTTGGTGGCGAATTGTACCGTATGTACATTCGCTGGGCGGAAGCACACGGCTATAAAACGGAATTAATTGATGAAAGCCCATCGGATAATGGTGGCTTCAAAGAAATTATATTCGAGGTGCACGGCGAGGATGCATTTCGTATGCTCAAGTTTGAAGCAGGTGTTCACCGCGTCCAACGTGTACCAGCTACTGAATCACAAGGGCGTATTCACACCAGCACGGTGACAGTTGCTGTTATGCCGTTAGCTGAAGAAACTGATATTGAAATCCACACCAATGATCTGCGTATCGATGTATACCGCAGCGGTGGGCATGGCGGTCAGTCAGTTAACACAACTGACTCGGCTGTGCGTATTACTCACTTACCTACGGGCCTTGTTGTTACCTGCCAGGATGAAAAATCCCAGATTAAAAACAAGGAAAAAGCCATGGGTGTACTGCGGTCCCGTCTGCTTGCCCAAAAACTTGAGGCCGAACAAGCCGAGCTATCAGAAGCTCGTAAAAAGCTAATCGGTTCCGGCGACCGCTCCGAAAAAATCCGTACCTACAACTTTCCACAAGACCGCATCACCGACCACCGGATCGGCTACTCTAGATCCAGCATGCCAGCAGTGCTAGCCGGCGACATCGATGATTTAATCGAACAACTACATAACTATGAACGCCAACTCATCAACGACGAACCTCTGGCTTAAGCAAGCCACTGCCCAGTTATTAGAAGCTGGCGTTGAGACGGCAAGGCTTGATGCGTTGGTGCTACTTAGTGACGTTACGGGCAAAGATCGTACTCATTTATTGGCCCATCCGGAATTTGAGTTAACAGCTGAACAAGAAAATTCACTAAAAAACATGATCGTGCGACGAAGTGAGCATGAGCCGCTGGCCTACATTCGTGAGAAATCCGAGTTTTACGGAAAAGAATTCATTGTAAATGACCATGTTCTTGTACCCCGCCCTGAGTCAGAAAATATACTAGAGTTACTATCCGAGTATGGTGAGATCCCCGCAATTATTGATATCGGTACAGGTAGCGGTGCTCTTGCTATTTCTGCGGCACTTGCCCGTCCAAATGCTAATGTCTTCGCAGTTGATATCGATCCGGAATGCCTAAAAGTAGCACAACGAAACGCGAAAGAACATCGTGTAAAAATTGAGCTTGTTGAAGGAGATTTACTTCGTGGAATTCCAATTGATGAGCTTGCATCACCAATCGCGATATTGGCAAATCTTCCCTACGTGCCAAATGATTACGATATAAATACTGCCGCCACACATGAACCTAAGCTAGCACTCTTTGGTGGCAATGATGGGCTAGACTTGTATAGAATTATGTTCGAACAGTTACATGAGTATGACGAACAAGAGATTATAGTATTCACCGAGAGCCTGGAGTCACAACACGCTGCCCTTTTAGGTATCGCGGTTGACCATGGCTTCGTTCCAGGCAAAACAGCTGGATTGATCCAGACTTTTACTTACGTACCCTAATTATTGTTTGAAGGCTTCGAGAGTGACTTTTATGGTCTGTTCTTTGCCGTCACGGATAACTGTCAATTCAACTTGCTCACCTACTGCTTTACGACTGACAAGTGAAACAAGACTGTTACGCTCATCAATTGTTGTACCGTCGACCTTAGTTACAATATCCTTTTCCTTCAAACCAGCTTTTTCTGCGGGGCTCCCAGCAATTACTGCTGAGGAGGCTTGGTTTGGAGCAAGGTAGGCACCACGTTTGGTGCCGAGATTGTATTCATACGCATATTGATCATTTAGTGTCACATAGCGAATGCCCAGATATGGGCGCTCTAGCTTACCGCTCTTTAGCACGCTTTTGACCAAACCCTGTACGTCATTCATGGGGATTGCAAAACCAACATTTTCGGCACCACCGGCAGCAATCGCGGTATTAATACCGATTACTTCGCCATCGATATTGACGAGTGGTCCGCCTGAGTTACCTTCATTAATGGCGGTATCTGTCTGGAACAAATTCTGTAAAGACTCAGACTCATCGCCGTCGCCACTTCCAGCTTCTAAATTCCTACCATACCCAGATATGATGCCCGACGTTACGGTGTTCTGGAACTGACCGAGCGCGTTACCAATCGCCACCACCTTGTCACCTACCTGTACTTTGCTGGAATCACCAAGTTTAGCAGCAGTCAGTTTCTTGCCTTTTGCGTCTTTAATCTTTAAGAAAGCGATGTCGAGTGTATCCGTATCGGCTGTACGCCCTACTACCTCAACATCATCCAACTGCGTTCCATCGGATAAAGTTACCGAAACATCTGTTGTGCCCGCATCAATTACGTGTCGGTTAGTAACGATGTATCCACCTTCGCTGATAATGATGCCAGTACCGGCGCTTTGCTGTTCAACGGCACGGCTACGTCCAAAAAAGTCAGTTTGCTGGGCAGAACTGGTGACATCAATAGAGACCACACTTGGGCCAACAACCTTTGCAATGTCACTGATAAGTTGGCTTTCATTGCGAACTACCTGCTGGTCCGCCTTTGAGATTACATGATTAGCTGCATCATTCTCACGAGTATTTGATCCGTACCAACCGCCCAAAAAACCAAACGATAAGCTTGCCAGTAATAAAAACGCAACGCTCAGTGGCTTTGATTTGTCAGCCACATGTATCTTCTGTATCTTCATATTACCCTCTGTTTTACTGTCCGCATCCATTAGCCTAACCCCCTTTGCTGAAAAAACACTGAACTTGTATTCCTATATTGTTTTGTCACCCCAGTCAGAGAAGACTAGAACAACTAAAACAACTGCAAACATAATAAACATAATCTGCCGACGCACGAGCGGTGCCAAGCGGTCTTTGTCATCAAGATAATACATCCCTGCCAGTCCAAACCCAAGGACCGTCAATAGCAATGCAGGTTGTGGAAGAACGCCGTAGAAAAGGAGCCAGTGTCCAAGTAGCCATACCAGCGCAGCGCTAAAGTATGCCCATGTAAATGCGTAGAAATCATTATAGTCGTCCTCGAAGCTAGTAAAGAAGTGTCTGGCAGACAGATACGAGATCAGCCATGTAGCCACTACAATACCCAGCGTTGGTGCCGTCGTCCATGTCATATATAGAGCGACCATACCCACAGCCTGGCTAACTAGTGCCTGTGCAGAGACTGCCATTACTGAAGACCCTGGCTTGACAAATACAAGCCAAACGGCGTAAATGGCAGCAATGCCTAGCTGTACAGCCATGCTAGATGTGTGACTCATGAAGACTACCGTCGAGACACCGACAATAATATCAACCGCATTCGCGATCAGATTGGTTAGCCAGTAGCGAGGCCGCACAACAAACATACGCCATTTGCTGAGCAGTACGACTGCTACTGCCAGTGTGACGAAGTCAATCCGTACAAGTATAAAAATGATCGCCGGGAGGAATGACGTAAGTCCTATGTGGAAGTAATGGGAAAAGCCTTGTGTCGGCTTTAATTTATTAGTTAGCGCTCTCATTTTGCCCCAGTATTATAACAAACTCTGCACCATTGGGGTTAATCGTACCGTCTGGGATTGTCGTGACCGCTGTTACCTTGAGACGCTGCTCGAGGTAATGTTGGGTATATTTCTTTTTACCACCTGTTAGATCGACCAGAACTGTTTTTGAGTAGTTCTTGGTTGGGGCGTTTGCAACAGTTGTAATGTTGTAGCCGAACGATTTTAGTTCATCAGCACGTTTTGCGGCTAGCCCCACGGTGGTTGAACCATTAAATACGGCAATTGAGGCATCTTCTTTCTTGAGGTATCCGTCCCGGAGTGTATTGCGGACAAAGTTTTGAATGGCAGTGTAATCGTAAAGGCCGGCTTTTGGCTGCACGATTGATTGACCGTTATGCATCCCCGTTGCCACTAGTACATTTGGTGGATCGGCGAGCCCAACAGATGTTACTTTACTGGAATCAATGCCCTTCATAATGTCATAGACACGCAGCACTTCGCCAGTGGACATATTAGAACGAACGTGATCCCCGAACTCGTTGACCAGCTGCGTAAGTTTGGCAGGGTTCCCGTAGGTACCAGCAGACATTACCTTGTCTTTTAATGCGAGTATTACTGACCGTTGGCGTTCAGCGCGGTCAAAGTCCCCGCGAGCACTTGTGTGGCGAGAACGGGCATAGAACAGGGCACGCTCGCCGTTAAAGTGGTTCTGCCCCTGTTTCACGTCTAAAATGAACGTTTTACGAGTAATAGGGTTCCATAGTCGTTCGTAAACCACACCTTCCTTTTTTACATTAATATCAATCCCGCCAACTGTGTTAATCGCTTTTTCAAATGCGTTAAAGTCGACCATTGCGTTGTAGTGAACGGGTATCCCGAGTATCTCTTCAATTTCAGACTCAATAGCTGCAAGTCCAGCCTGCTCAGCACGAGTGTTAATATCGCTCGTCTTTTTGCCATTAAGGACTTTGTATTTAGCGTTGGCGTAAACTGAGTTAATTTTCGACTGTCCACTATCGGTCTTGACCCAGAAATCACGCGGTACACTGAGCATCGCAGCTTCTTTCTGGACAGGATCAATACTCATAATTAGAAGGGTATCTGTTAAGTCTGCACCCTCGTGCCCTGGACCGCCTTTACCAAGCATTAAGATATTTACACGACCGTCACCCTCACCCTTAAGCTTGGTCGGGTCAACATTTGCGTTAAGTGAAGGCGCATTTCCCCCACCCCCAAAAATCTTTTTAGCCTTTAAATATGCATTACCAAAAAATAGACCTACAAACAAAATACTCACCAAAAAGAGGGCCATAAAGGACCGCAGCACGATTTTTTTCTTGTTGCGGCGCTTTTTCTTTTCGCCTGATGATTTTGGTAGATCCAGCTTGATATTCTGATTGAGATTCACACCTCTGGTGCTCGCCATAGAGGTGTTAGGTCGAACTGCTGCAGTTGTAGTTAAAGGGTTCTGGGCACTTGGCCTGAAACCATCTATGCCTTTAAAATTATCCAAACGAGCAGTCGGTTTAACACCGCCGCTAATTGACCCACGACGCATAGTTTGCCCACCCCGTCCTGGTCGGTTAGCAAACCCGTCTACTCCGCCATGTGAGGATTTACGTGGCGTGTTATGTTTCCTAAAATTGTCCATATGCCTAGGCGCTAGTATAACATTTGTTTACGTCATTGTGCTCGGAAAATATAAATAAATTTCTATTTGCCTGCGCTCAACTCGTATAACGTGAAACCGCTCATTGTTGAAGCTTTTTAGGGCAGTAAAAAGATTTATCTTATGTTCAGATATAGATAATTGCGCTATAGTTAAAGGCTGAATGGAACCAGAGAAATTTACACCACCATCGAGTGCCCAGACTGCCCCGCATCAGACGTCCGTCCCGATTACGCCGACACTGCCGTCAGCCCCTCCCTCTGCGCCCAATCACGAAGGTTTACGCTCGATCCTGTCTACGATTGCCATCCTTATCGCTGCGCCGATAATTGCCATCTTTTTAACTACGTTCGTTTTCCAGTCGTATGAAGTTGATGGGCCAAGCATGGAAACCACACTCGAGAACCATGATCGCTTGATCGTACTCAAGGTGCCTAAAACCATCGCAAAACTCACTAACAATGACTACATACCGAAGCGCAATGAGATCATCATATTTAAGACAAGCGCCGTTCAGGACGGTAGTGCTGACGATGGGTCAGAAAAACAGCTCGTAAAGCGTGTTATTGGTTTACCTGGCGACCGCGTTGTAGTCAAAAACGGCACTATGACCGTATACAATGCTGAACATCCCGAAGGATTTAATCCTGATGCAGGACAGAGTCATGGTGAAGCGGTTTCAGTAACACCTGGCGATGTTGATATAGAGATTAAGGAAGGTGAGGTCTTTGTTTGTGGTGACAACCGCGTAAACTCACTTGATTCGCGTTCTATCGGTACTGTTTCATCTAAAGACATTATTGGGAAGTTGCTACTACGTATCTATCCGCTCGATAGTGTTCGCAAATTTTAATCCCTATAGTTCGTTTAGTCGATCTAATAATAAATTGAGCTGGTCATCACTAGAGAAATGAATCTCAAGCCTACCACCTTTGGCCGTGCGTCTGATACTGACCGGTGTTTTCAATGACTTACTGATACGCCTGGTTTCAGGCGTTTCAGTTGCCATCCGTTCAGATACAGCTTCCTTTTCCTTGAGCCCCTGCTTGTGGGTAGTAGCGAACTGCTCTGCCTGACGTACTGACCACTGTTTCTCAATGATATTCTTTAGTAACTGTTCTTGTGCGTCTGGCGATGCTTTCAGCGCCAAGATAGCACGGGCATGGCCTTCACTGATCTTATTCTCGGCAAGTGCCTGGCGGGCAGATTCGGGTAGCTGCAACAAACGAACCAGATTACTTACTGTGGTTTCTGCCTTTGCAAGACGCTCAGCTATTTGGCGGTATGTGAGGTTAAACTGTTGGTGTAATCGTTCAATAGAAATAGCTTGCTCAAGTGGTGACAAGTCAACACGCTGGACGTTTTCGATAAGGGCAATCTCTAATTCTTCGAGCTCCGCAGGTTCACGGATAATGGCTGGCAGTTCAGTCAGCCCTGCGATCTGCGCCGCACGCCAACGTCGTTCACCTGCAACAATGCGGTAAGTATTGTCATTTAATGGCACTACGATTAATGGCTGCAGCAGTCCGTACTGCTTTAATGAATCGGCTAGCTCGTTTAGTGCCGTTTGGTCAAAGTAGCGGCGGGGCTGTTCAGGATTAGGTGAAATGCGTGAAATGAGTAATTTTTGTACTCGGTCTTTGCTGTCAACTAACAGAGATGGATCGAAATCTGTGGGTATTAAAGTATCGAATCCTCTGCCAAGCCCTGATGTCTTTGCGGCCATGCTATTTCATCCTTTCTAATAGTTCTTTGCTCAATGATTTGTATGCACGCGCACCCTTGGACCACTTATCGTGCTCTGCAATTGTCTTGCCATGGCTGGGAGCCTCTGCCAGTCGAACATTTCGAGGGATGATCGACTTTAGCAGCTTCTCTCCAAAGTGCTTCCCAAGCTCACCATATACTTGTTCAGATAAACTGGTGCGGCTATCGTACATTGTTACGACTACACCAAGCAAATCCAGTTGTGGGTTCAATCCGGCCCTAACCCGCTGAACAACATTCAATAATTGACTCAGCCCTTCCAGCGCGTAATATTCGGCCTGAACGGGAATTAGAAGATGATTCGCTGCAGCCAAGGCGTTCACAGTTAATAAGCCAAGTGACGGCGGGCAGTCTATAAGAATAACGTCATATGTCAGGTTTGCTACGACATTCTTGAGTATGAGTTCCCGTTGCATTTCACCTACAAGTTCAACTTCAGCAGACGCCAGGCTGGGATTAGCAGGCAGAATATATAGACCCGCAACATTTGTTTCCTGCACTACTTGAGTTGGCTCCGCCCTCCCAAATAGGACGTCGTACATTGTTGCCTTTAGGGAGTGCTTATCTACGCCAAGCCCGCTGGTTGCATTGCCTTGCGGATCAAAGTCTACAATCAAAACAGACTTACCTGCCTTAGCAAAATATGCGCCAAGGTTAACAGTAGACGTAGTCTTGCCAACGCCGCCCTTTTGATTTAACACCGCTACGACTTGTCGCATGTTTATTTCCTGTCCCCTCTGTATACCATAAGCGTAGCATAGTTTTCACGACTTTTCACGGTGATTCTTAGGTACCTAGGGGCTAACTTTATCATCTAATTTGTGTCCTTACATTGTTGTAGTCGACTACCGTGTTATTATCACCACCGCTACAGTAGACTCGGATAAGTACTTCCTTCTTAGCATCATCCTTGATTTGCAGCCAATCACTCTTCAGCGCACCTGTATGATTCATGGCGGTTGAGCCTGTATCAGTCAGGTCTTTCCAGTCTGGGTTATCCTCGGTAAGGCTATATTGTAGTCGACAGCTAGCGCCGTTGGCTGCGGCACTGGCAACATTTACAAGCAGTCTTGCTTGATTAGCGTTACTGAGATCGATCCAAGTGCGGTTCTCACCAGGTAGCTCATGGTCACCATAAGGTTGCTGCCATGGAGCACTACCGCTGACAATACTATATTCACTGAATGCAGTTTGTAGGCAGTCTTGCCACCTGTCATTTTGGTAACATCGGAATTTCTTCATTTTGCTGTTGTAGTACTGAGCACCGTTTACTCCTGCTGGGTCACCAGCGCTACTCTTAGTATCAAGTACGAACAGTACTGTTTTACCATTATTGCCAGATCCAATCTTTACCTTACCTGTTAACGTATCGATGTTCAGGGCGTTATCACCATTTGCTGATTTAACCGCGAATGCATTCTCGCTATCAAGTTTCAGTTCAAGAGCGCCGTTATTAAATACTGTAAATACTCCGTTACCATCCTTGGTCAAGGTCAGGAGGTTCTGGTCATCGGTTGCGCTCAGTGCGATTGACTGCCCAGAAATATTGGTAGCCCCAGTAATCGCACCTACAGCGGTAATACCACTGCCGTTATTATTCAATCCACCGGCGAACGAAGCTGTACCGCCGGTCATTGTTAAGCCGGTGATATTTTCGAGCGCGCCGTTACTAGAAATCCTCAGGACACCGCCAGTTGTTACTTGTTCGCTATTTCCGTTTTGTATCTGGTCGACCTGATCGGCAAGCTCGCCAACGGCTTTCAAGTTATACAGGGCCAGTGCTTCGTAGTTCACTTCGTAGTGACCATTTACTTCTTTAACAAGCTCAGGGAACAACTGCATTAATTCCTGCGCCATCACACCTGCGACTTGGCGCTCAGTGTCACAGTGCATCATTTCGAATGCAGGGTTAGTACAGTCGTAATCGAAGCTATACAGGTTGATATTGCGCAGCCGAGACAACACCGATTCACTATCAATTGACTCGATGTTCTTCTTGAGCCGCGCGTCAGAAATACCAGTGGCATCAGCTGCACAGTTCCAAACACCTCCTCCAGCCGTGGCCCACTTAAGGATCTGGTTGTTTGAACAATCCCGCCTGTTAGTTAGACCACTGGCTGATACCGTCATACCAGAGCCAGCTTGTAAGCTAACTGTTAGTGCGCCTGTGGTCATGGTCAACCCATTGCCCGTAAGATCAGTAAAGCCCTGTCCGTTTATCGTAAATGTATCTCCTGCCTCTAGTGTAAGACCACCGTTAAGAGTTGTGAGCCCTGTCGCAGTGAGTGTGCTCGCCGCAGTAACAGCGCCGTTCAGACTAACAGCTCCTGTACCTGTGCCAAATGTGCCAGTGCCAGTCATACTAAAGTTACCACTCGTTTGACTGAATCCAGTTATTCCACTTAATGCACCGCTGTTAATAATCAAGCCATTGATAGTGTTGACAGTCGTTGCACCCGTTATTGCACCAGATAGACCAATAGTGGTAATACCGCTAAGCGCACCAGCGGAAGATACGTCGAATGCCGTCGAGTTAATCGTGAGGGCGTTACTT
Organism: uncultured Candidatus Saccharibacteria bacterium; assembly: GCA_964638875.1. GTDB lineage: Bacteria > Patescibacteriota > Saccharimonadia > Saccharimonadales > JALRHH01 > JALRHH01. The sequence continues at coordinate 27,323 of CAZXBL010000008.1, forward strand.
CCGCCACCGAGGGTAATTCCACCAGATCCGGTTATCGAGAATGTACCGCTCGTCTGACTTATGCCGGTAATTCCACTAAGGCTTCCGGCGTTGATAATTAATCCGTTGATGGTATTCGTAGCGGTCGCTGCAGTAATTGCACCACTTGCAGAGAGCGTAGTAATACCACTGAGCGCACCAGTGGAAGATACGTCGAATGCCGTTGAATCAATAGTGAGCGCATTGCTACCACCGCCGATTGTGACAGCACCTGTGCCTGTCACCGAGAAAGTACCCGATGTCTGACTAAAGCCACTAACACCGCTTAAACTACCACTGTTGATAATCAAGCCATTGATCGTATTTGTAGCTGTTGCAGCAGTGATCGCACCGGACAAACTGATTGTAGTCGCACCGCTCAGGGCGCCAGCATTGATGTTTAAGCCATTGATCGTATTTGATGTAGCGGCAGTGATTGATCCAGAAGCTGCAATCGTGCTAATCCCACTAAGTGCCCCGGAGTTAATGATTAGGCCATTAATGGTATTAACGGTAGTTGCCGCCGTAATCGCGCCACTGGCAGAAATGGTGGTTGCGCCACTGATGGTACCAGCAAGGCTGAGTGATGTACCTGAAATTGATCCTGCCCCCGTAATATTTCCACCGCCCAGCGTCAGATTTCCACTCGTTAGGGTTAAGCCTGCAACGCCGCCAATACTACCTGCATTTGTGATGCCACCACTGCTAAGGTTTATGCCGCCAGAAATAAACGTTATTCCAGCAGTTATAGCGCCTGATGCAGAAAGGGTTGTAACTCCAGAAATGGCGCCTGCTTCAAAGATACCCGTACTATTGAGATCGATGCCGTTGGAGTTGACCACAAGCCCACCACCGGCTGTAATTGTCTGACTGCCTGCTGTTTGCAAATTACCTGCTACATTTACGGTAGTGCCAGTTGCGCCAAGGGTAATGTTGGTCGCTGCTGTACCGATGTTGAGAGTTGTCACGTTTTCGTTGGCGATATTGAACGTATCAAGTGTGGTCGAAATACCGTCTTCATTGTAGAATGTTGTACCGTTGCCGGTGGCAACACCTGCGATGAAGTAACCACGACCAAAGCGATTTGTTAGAGTTGACCCAGTATTTGTGCCACCAATCTCTGGTATGTAGTACTCTGTTACCAAGGCGCCGTTCGACCAGCTGAGGTTTGGTGTAATTGACAGGGCAGAAGCAGTTTTGGAAGTAATCTTGGCATACGTACCGTTTACCAATACGTAGTTGCCTACATCAAAGTTGGCTGTATTCCCCGCGCCGAGTTGAATGGTTCCTGGTGATACCCCACTTCCGCTCGTGGCATTCGCAGAACCATTAAGCTGCCTGAATGTTGTAGTCAGGCTTCCATTAGCGTCAACCTTCAGCGCATTGTTGGTACCGATATTCAGCGCTCCGCTAATGTCGAGATCACCAGTCAAGTTAGTATTACTGAGTAGCTCGATCGTAGTTCCTGCAGTAATGTCTACCCTATCTGCACCGTTTAATACAATGTCATTACCACCACCAGTTGCCGTGAGATTAAGTGCACCAGCATTGGTCACAGTGCCTGTAGTGACCGAAGTGAATGTCGGTGTAGCGCTAAAGTTTATATTCAACGTACCGCCTAGCGAAACGCTAGCATCACCACTCAAGTTGGTCCCGTAATTCAGGCCGATACTACTGTTCTGAAGCGCCGCATTTGCTAGGTTACCTACCGCCACAGTGCCTGCCGCCGTCAACCGACCTTGAGCATCAACCGTGAAAGTCGGAATGGTGTTCTGGTTACCGTATGACCCTGCTCCTACCGTTGTGTCCGCAAGATTGAGCGTATGTGAGCCACCTGCACCAAGAGTAAATGTGCCGCCGCCACTCAGGCCTGTGCCAGCAGATAATGTAATTTGGGTGTTACCTTGCACAGCGGTATTAGAGCTAGAACCATAAAGCACGCTCAAGCCAGGCGTGCTGCCCTCGCCACTATTGCCACTAACCGATAGACCGACCAGACTGCCGATAGCTGATACATAATCCCCCGCAGTTTGGGCTCCCAACGTAACCGCGTTGTTCTCAATTTCACTATTGCCAATGGTTGTACCAAGGACTACCTCCA
>CAZXBL010000009.1:0-3100 GCA_964638875.1 uncultured Candidatus Saccharibacteria bacterium
ACCGCGTTGTTCTCAATTTCACTATTGCCAATGGTTGTACCAAGGACTACCTCCAATATTCCACCATTGTTAGTCAGTCCAGTGCCAGTTAGGTCAGTGAAGTTCTCTCCGTTAAAAGTCAGTGTATCCCCTGCTTGTATAACCAACCCACCGTTAAGAGTGGTCAGCCCGGTAACGGTGAGTGTACCCGTGAGGCTTGCTGTGGCATCTATGTCTTGACCATTGATTGCACCAGAGGTGATCGTGCCTGTAGTGAGCAAGTTACCGCTTGCGTCAATTTGCAGTGCGTCACTGGTGCCGACTGTAAAGAGCGCGGCTGGGGTGGTATCACCGATGCCAACATTTCCGTTTGCAAGGATGGTCATCTTGGTAACCCCATTCGTCTCAAACTCGAGCCCAAATGGATCATTTGTGCCAATTACGGCTGTCTCACCCAGGGTATTACCTTGCTGGACAAAGGCTACTGAGGTGCTGGGTAAACCAATTGAACGGCTTGCCTCAAGCGAGCTACCCGCAAAGACAGTGGTGGTTCCACTTGATACTTGTTGTGACCACTGTAATCGTACGTTCCCTGCGGTTATACCATTCTGTACGCTACCTGTTACCTCGTAACTATCAGCGGCTCCATTTCCAGGTACTAAACCAGAGGTTACCCCACAACCAAGATTGGCAATAGACGTGGCGCCCTCGAAGTCCCCTACAGAGAATGTACAAACAGCGCCAGATGGGGCTGTTATGGTGAACTTTAAGTCAGCTGCTGCTGGCGCGTTTGCTTGAACAGTAAACCTAAAGTTCCATGTCTCGTTGGCACCTATAGGGAAGAAGAGTTGATCATCATCTTGGAAGGCCGTGGACGCTGTTACTTGCTCATTTGCTGACTTTGTTTTGCTTACGAATGGAGTGCCCAGGCCTCCACCTCCACCACTGGTGAGGGACTGCCACTGGAAGCCATCATATCCCTCAAAATCCGTACCGGTCCACCTTAACGTTCCGGCGGCAGTACTACTAGAGTTTCCTATCGTGATACCTCCACCCAGCGTCGCGTTACCAGTTTTGTCCACTGTAAATACATCAGCCCCATTACCCTGCAGCTGAACAAGTCCGCCCGCCCCTGTTTGGTTAAATCTTAGTCCTGCGTTTGCACTACTGAGTGACTGGACACTACCTGGCGCTTTTTGCAGCAGGTTATCGCCGGTCACTGTGCCGCCAGTGATGGTCAGGCTATCTGCCTGCGCGGATCTGAAGGCGAACGGTACCGCAGTTAACTTGATACGTGGTGTCATTTCGCCGTCACCGTTGACATTCATTGTCAGCCACTTCTCTTGCGACCAATCGATCGTTCCAGCAAATGGCGTAGCACCACTACCCAGATAAGCGCTCAGATACCCGTTCTTCACCGTGAGGGAGTAGGTACCAGTCCATTCGTTTGTGCCACCAGATGCTGCATCGTACAGCTTGAACTCAACGCTGTAACTGCCGTCGTTCACTAGTGACCCGTTGGTGTTCATCAGGCGAGCCTGGAAGTTGAGCGTGTTCGCTGTTGCCGCATATACGCGCGCACTCTCGCCCGCGCGCGTATATGTATATACTGTGCCTAACAGGGGTAACATAACCAAAACCAAAATAACCCCAAGAACCCATTTCTTGATGGTTCTTGGGGTTATCATTTTGCGTATTCCGGATAACGCAAAATGTGACCGTATGCGGTCAAAAAGCAAACTAATCACGCTTTTTTGTTTTGTTTTTGTTTGTGTTACATCGTACCCATTTGCCAAAAGCTATCGCAAGATAATGTTGACCTACGGATTGATGTAATTTGTTTGGTTTTAGAGCTTTTAGCTTCTACAGATTGCTCTATCAGTCACTGACTAGAGCGATTCGCAGAAACCTTTTACCCCTGTTTTGATCTGGCACATTTTGTTTTTGGTTTTTGTTTTGTCAGATCTACTCACATTGTACCCCTGTAACAACAGTGGTGTAAATAGTTATGTTTTATATTCCTGTGTATAACTTCGTTCGCGCCCCTGTTTGCTTGATTCATGCTCTTTACTAATCGATTTTATGGCTCAAATGGGTGAACTTATAGAAATTTTTAGTTAGATACCACCTACTACTAAAGTGGTATTAGAGCGCTAGCCTTATAGTACTAGCTACCCCTGTTATTATTGCAAGTTTGTTATATACTCTGCCCAGTCATGTTCATCAATACTCTTTGTTGACAGGATAAATACTAATAAGTCCTTTTTAGTAAATATGACTGTCTGAGGACCCTCTACAGACGTTCCGAGGTACGCAGTTGGGTTTGCGGTCGTAATTGCCTTGGTGGCGCTGAAATCGGCTGCCAGCTTCTTTACCTTATTATCTGTATCTTCTTTGAAAGCTTCTGGTAACGGCTGTTGGCTAATTGTAATCTCCACCCCACCGATGGAATCTTTGAAATTTACAAGTTTACGCTCTGCGTTATACCGTACATCACCATCGATATCATCGGGATTACCCTTCGGTAGCGAATATGCAAAGTCTGCCTTCTGCTGATTTTCTGCCAGCACCGCGGGGCCACCTTCATCTTTCTTCTCATCCTTTATAACAAAGAGCGCACCCATGGCCCCAACAACAATAACCAAGCAAGCCGCTCCGCTAATAAGCCACTTTTTATGCTTCAATAGCTGGGGTGGTATCTTTAAGTCAGGTTTTTGGAGTTTTACCTTGGGTATTGAGATATGGATCGACACTGCGGCGGGCTTACTGGCTCCCTTCTCTGTCTTTTCTGCCCCCGATGGCTGTGATTGATTCAGTCGTCTTCCAACTGGCCTGGAAGCCTCCTGAACAGCTTTTGCGCGCATTCTTCCCCTTATAGAAGCCGGAACCGGGTCGTCGGCTAGCCAATCAACCCATTCATCATTCTTTTTGGACTTAAAACGTCCCAAGTCAATCCCCATATTAGGCATATTGTAACAGATTACTCGGTTGACTGACGGATGATAGGTTCATCAGGAGTGTCTGGGCGGCTGTATTCAAGTAGCGCCCAGAGCGCCAAAACTGTTGCATGGTCACTGAACTCAGTTTTTCCTTTTTCCTCTGCCCAGCTTCCCTCATCTAG
>CAZXBL010000009.1:3129-13440 GCA_964638875.1 uncultured Candidatus Saccharibacteria bacterium
TATTTCATCAATCCAGTCTGGCTCAACTAAATCATACTTATTGTTTAGCAATAGTAGAGCCATCGCTTCATAACGCAGATCAGCGATGGCCTTCTTGTCTGCAGCGATATCAACCATCCCTCGAGTTACTTTATCAAATAGATCTTGTTTCTCGGCGGGGATATCACAGCTATTGTCCTCCATGAATGTGTATGCCAATGCAACATGCGTTAAGGAGTAATCACCTGCTCTATAATTCTCTTCCATAGTTTGCCAGTAACTAGGTGGAAGCGTAATGTGGTCACAGCTAGCGCTGTAAATATTTGTTAACAGTGGTCCGTCTACGATATTTCTCGGCTGTTTAACCTTCACAAGATTATCAGGATAAGCAATCCTGGTCAGAAAATGGATTTCTTGGGGGTAAGTAACTGGATTTTCAGGTATCGTGAACGGTGTCCCTTTTGCCCCAAACCTTTCATCAAGGTCAAACTTACGTTGAAGGTAATCCAAAAAGAGCCGCTGTTCTATATTCACTGCAGTAATATTCTGAAGTAAATAGTCTTGTGTTTTTTTTATAGCTTTTTCTTCATCGCTGAGCTTTTCAAACTCTGATTGTTGCTGAGCAAGGCTCCGTTTTTCTTTGGCGTGATTAGAGTAATCGATGTACTTGTACGAGGCAAAAATAATGAAAATATACGTAACAATCGTGCCCAAAGTAATAATAAGTAAAGTTTTTTTATTGAAAAATTGTCTTAATCGCATTATTACGGTCCTGGCTGAGTATCCAACGGCTGTTGAGTACCTTCTATGAACGTCTTGCCATGTAGTAGGCGTTGGCCAGGATTACTCTTAAAGAATAGCGTAAGATTATCTAACGTCGGCCCTCTGTTAATATCCTCTGGATATCCGTAGGTCTTCGACGCATCAATACTTATGTTCATGAGGAAGTATCTGCTGCATGCAATATTTGTCCCAGCACCGTTTTTAACGGTATAGGTACCTGGCGTGCCCAGCGTGACATCACCAAAATTCGTTAATGCGCCATAGGCAGTCATTGCAGACCCCCCACATGCTTTATTGACATCCGTGACAGTGGGGTCATTCATACTCCTGTAGCTCATTTGCCAACGCGCACCGATAGAGTTATCGAGCCCATTCATCAAAAATTTGGTTGGGAAAACATCCTTGCCGGCGTCGACTAACCTTGAGTAATTAGCAATTTGCGGCTGGGATAGCAAAGTGGTTTGCGTAACATTGCCTGGGGCGTATGCAACAGTGGTGTTGCCAGTTGCAACAATACTTACGTCCTCTATTGCATAGCTATCATTTGCCTCACCGGTTGGCATTATCCACCGAAACTTAGCTGCAGTCGTCTCTGCCCCCACCGGAACAGCCACAGCAATCTGGACAAACGGATCATAATCCGTAGTATAAGCGTACGTTGCAACTAGCCCCCAGACACCCGGGCTAGCTGACGTAGACCATTCAAGTCGAACATTATCAGGGTTACCCCCAAATGTATTTGCTTCACGAGCAAAACAGCCACCGCCATCTGCCGCGGGAGTAAAGATTTTAAAATATATTGTACCTCCGTTATCAACATCCACGTAGTTAGTTTCTGCAACTGGAGTAGCTGCTCCTCCACTATTAGTTGACATCACGTTAGAGGTTGAAGTCGACTGGCATGTGGTACCTACAGTCATGCCAGTGGTATTTGCCCACATAGTTGCATCGAGCCCAGGATCAAAGTCATCCTGCATTACCACACCCTGACAACCACCACCGAGTACATACGCCTTCCCTTGGTGATACACTGCTGCTGCCCCATACCTACCGCTGTCAAATTTGCGGTTGGTTTCATACCATTCGCCAATTCCAGTAGGGTTATTACCAGAGGCCACTGTAGTATTGGCGCTTATAGGAGCCACGAGCGTGCGTGGTGAGCAATCGTTAGTTGATGATCGACCGCCAAATATATACATATACCCATTTACTGCAAATCCATCAGCCTGCTGTAACCCTACGGGAAGATTTGTGCTATATGTCCAACTGTCCAAGGAACCGTCAGAGTTTATCTGGGTAAATTGAACATCGCTGAAATAGCTTGTTCCGTTATAGCCACCAAGAATATATAAATTATTGGCATACGTGATGGCAGTTTGACCTTCGCGTGCGACGTTAAACCCGCTACCTGATCCACCAGTCCAGCTATCTGCGGCTATATTGCCTCCGTTTAGTTGTGGGCTAATATAAACATGGTTTGACCTGGCGGCGCCATCATAGCCACCTGTTACATAAATACGATTATTCCAGACTGCTGAACTAAATTTTGTACGTGCAACTGCCGCTTGACCCGAAGTATCACCAATTCCACCACTTGCCGTAGACCACGAGCTAATAGCCCCACTAGCGCCCATCGTCGCGTAGTAAACTGTCGACTGGGCTGTACCCCCCGTTTCCCCACCAAGGTAATACAAAGTATTACCTGCCACCTCAAGTTGCCCATAGGAGCGCGCAGCAGGCAGTGCCGCAACACCTGTTGCAGTCCATGCGGTGCTCAGTTCCCCATTCGCATCTATCAAGGCTTTTTGAACATTAGTAGTTGTGGTGCCACAGTCTGTGTTACTAGTACACCCGCCGGCAATATACATGTACCCATCGAGCACAGCTGCGCTACCGCCGATCCTATCGGTGGCGAAGGTATTATCCGAGGTCGTGTATCCTCCAGGCGCCCCACTATTGTTGTTATACACCTGGAAGGTCTGTATGGTGGGGTCAAAGCTTGAACAGAGGTTTGGGCTCCCACCAACATTACAGCCCCCAATGATATACGCATACGAGTTGGATACTGCCAAAGATAATCCCCACCTCTGGTTAATCGTTACTGCTGATCTAGAGAATAGGTTATTGCTACTTTCTAGACTTCCATCACTTACATTGATTTTCACGAACTCAATAGTATCTAGTGCGCTATTAATAGTCGCCTCAAACCCACCGACTGCGTATAGATAGCCGTTATACCCAAACGCAGTTCCACGTCTACGCCCGGTCTGCAGCTCCACAGGCGACTGGGTCCAAATATTATCAATGACCGACTCACCATCTATGTCTACCACATTGTTGCTATTATCAAATTTTGCATAGAAAACTTGTTTACGGTCGACTGCGCCCGCACTTACTCCACCTATAAGGTATATGTAGTTTGCGTAGACAGCGCCTGCATGGATGCCTAGTCCTTGCACGCCACCAGCTGCCTCTACGTCTATCTGCATTTGACCTGCTGTATCACAGTCATTTGCATCAGCCTGCTCTAGTGCACCGCTGGCCAAGATATTACACTTAAATACTTCTGATTGGTACTGGGTACACCCTGCACCATTTGAAGCACCACATCCTCCAAAGATATAAAGATTTCCAGGATATGTTGCATTTGAAGGATTAGCCCTGGCGTACGCAAAAGTATAGGATATTCCGCTACCACCACCTGGGCTTGTGTATGTTATTGCTAGATTGGCGAATGTTTGCGATTGCCAAGCGCCTGAGAGACTTCCATCCGCACTAGTAGAGTTTCTGTATATATTTGTTAAGTTTGCGGTACCAGTTAGCCCACCAATCACATATATAAAACCACCGAATATAGCAATACCAGGTGCAGCTACTCCACCCGTACCATTAACCTGGTTAGTACTATCAACACACCAGGATCCATAATCTGTACCCGGACAGGTGGGGGGCCTTTTAAGCTTTCCGTCACTCGATATGGCAGCATATGATACATTTCCCGATGCAGCTGTACCTGATGCACAATCGGCATCTGCTGCCGGTGAGTTATCAAAGGTTGTACAACCACCAATCACATACAAATACCCGTTCAGAATGGCCGTGCCACTGAGCATGTGGCCGCCCTGGCCAGCACTGTCACCGGCTGGTGGTAAGTTGCAGTCATACGGGTCTGGGTCAACGCATAACCCCGCCCCATTTGCTTGGGTGATACTTACTGTTGATGCATCACCGTCTTGGTTAATTGATCCGTATTGAACATCGATATGTGTTCCGTAGCATGTATCAGTAGCTGTGTCTTGTTTTGAACAGCCCCCGAATCGATATAGATTATCTTGCCAGGCAATGAATGAGGATCCAAATCTCTGATGCCGGATGTTAGCCATAGTATTCCAGTTATCTAGAGTACCGTCTGCATTAATACTTGCTAGTTGCACATCACTTGCGATTGACGTACACATCCCATTTCCGGTCGTATTTACCGCCGTACATCCACCTGCCAGATAAATATAGCCACCCCAGATTCCAGATATCTGGCCGCCCTTTGATGCACGCGCAGTGGTGAAGGTGTTGCTGGCTTCAACCCCAGCTGTTTGCCAGGAATTCATGCTTCCGTCAGCATTCAAACGACTGTACTGTGCAAGATTCAACATTGTACCGTTATTATTGCCCCCAAGAATATACAGGTAACCGTTGTATGCCTGGACGGACGCACCGTACCTTGCACCGCCCGTGAGTGCCTGCCCACTCGACCAAGTACCTAAAGTTCCGTTAGGGAGAATATCGGCAGTTTCTACAGTTGTTAGTGCACCACTGTTATAGGAGGCCAAGTTTGTATCACCACCGAGGATATACATTTTACCATCATGAGCTGAAAGCGAATGGTATGCCCTGGCACTACTCAAGGAGGTATGTTTATACCAATAAACCCAGTCTACTTGATCTGGGTCGCTAGGATGCCAAAGACTTGGTTCCCCCTTTGCACCCAGTTTTGCTATATACACGGTGTCTTTAACGTTAGTTCCGTCAGACCCACCTATGTAATACAAGTATCCGTTATAAGCCACCATCGCCGCGCCAATATTTCCTGCGCCTGTAGAAGCACCTGCGCCTGTCGGCAGATTATACGCACTATCTGTACACCAGTTTGCACATGCCGTACCGTTACTCCCAGGTGCTGGACTATCAATAGCCCCGTTAGCGCCATTAAAATGAGCCCATTGCACCGAAGTCTGATAGGCTGGGCTAGCGGTAATCCCATTGATAGAAACTGCACTAGCACCCCAGTTGGAGTGGCCAGTTACACCATTGAAGAATTGCTGCCCTATCGCCACCCCAGATGCAGGAGGTGAATCAAGAGAAGTAACCATATACCCCGGGCCCGCACTCCCGTCCGGGGTTGTGTTCCCACTAGCGACGTCAGTATAGTCTGTGGGAGAGTATCCAGAAGTCGGTGCTACTGCCCCGCTAAAGACATTCGCACCGATAATCAGCGAACCATTATCGTTTGGCGTAATAGCAGGCGTGCGTGTAGGTGTCCCCGTTCCAGAACCTACTTGCGACTCTACATTAGAGACCAATGTTGCCGGGTCAAAGTTTTTTATACGTAAAATCACGCCGGCAAACTGAACATTTCCCCCCGTCCAGGTATAGCTGGAAGCTTCATTTCCACCCCCTTGATCCGTACCCAATTTATAGTACGCCGCGTGGTTCTGGAATGTATCCGCGTATTCTGTCCAACCACCACCCGCAGGCGCAACCTCATTGGCAGTCCCGGTATACGCCAGTAATGCTATGTACAAATCACCCGCAGGCCTCACGTCCGGCATAGAAATTACATGGTTGGTTGAAGCAACGGCTGAGGTAGTTTCTTTTTGGCTAGCAATCCAAGGCATCACCCGCCCGCTTCGACCGCCTGCCTTATAAACATATCCACCCGCAGCAGCCACCGCTTGATCATATGTGGCATCATTCATTGCCCCTGTTTCGGTCCACTCGTCGATACGGGCACCGGTAGTAGTACCCTTTTTAAACTGCTCCGTGGCGACATCAAACTCAACATTAGTTTCATTATTACCCCGCATCAGCTGAGCTGCACTTTGAACATACACACTAGGGTCGATACTTAGAGGATAGTTAGCTTTTTCTAATCCTTCCGCAATTACGGCTAGTTTGTTGCCATCAAGTTTAAAATAAGTGCGTACCGAGGATTGTTCTTTGCCAGATTCCACCACTACAGGCGCAGGTATTCCGAAGAGAAACTTGTCCTTTTTGGCATTTTCACGGGTTTTTTGAAGCAGTTGGGCGTCTTTTTCGCTACCCGTGGCGACGTTACCATTAATAGGGAGGCTTGTGCCGTAAATGCCGATTGACCCATTGTCTTCTAAGCGGGCTTCAAGCCCATTTGCAAGATCTAATTCATATTCAAAAGCTAAACGGTCGGTCTTTGTTTTCTCCAGAACAATATCTTCTTTAATAGAGGCAGTTTGGCTAGTGTACACCAGGTAGCCTGTGGCTTTTGTTAACGGGTAAAAAATCTGGTTTCGGTCTTGCTTGCCTACATCTAGCGAGAATTTTGGCTTTATAGTGAAGTCGATTTTATTTAAAGCATCTGTTACGGTGATCCCGTCGCTGGGTTCTTTAGCAATTGCCGCGGAAATACGAGGTTCACCCTGACCAGTTTTAGATAGAGCACCGGTAGAACCCGTGTAACCTTCGTTGTACAAAAACTTCTTCTGTTCTGCATTGTATTTGAGGTAATTCCCGAGGTTTTGACTTGGCTCTGGCAAGACAGATCGTGCTGCTTTAGTAACGGTGTAAAACTTATCATCCAGGAATGGCTGTATCGTAGCGGCCAATGTAGAGACAATAAATAGTACCAAGGTTGTAAGCGCAAATACCCTGTTCAAGATGCTGCGATCGGGCCACTTGGCAAACTCTGTTTGTTGGAACTTCCTCCATAGCGTCTTTCGTTGCTTAGCGGCCGTTCTACCGATTGATCTTACTAACCAATACTTCTCGCCAGAGTGACGAGTCTTTTCCTGGACAGTGGGTCGTGATGGAGCCGCATGAGTAGAAGGCCGCACATGCGGTCGACGACTGTAATTACCCCTACCCGGTTTTAATCCATCCATCTCTGTTTGTATCTACCCTCAAAACCCTTATTTAGCATAAGAATTTCTTATGCTTTTATTGTACCTTTGCCGCCCCTGTTTTCCAAACAGTTTCTATCTTATTTTATCTCCTGGAACGTTTTGCCAATCGCACTTGAGTGCCAGGTGCAATTTCTCTTCAGAAACCGGAGTAAGCCGTACTTAAGTACGGTGCGCGAGGATTTCTGGAGAAAATTGTGCATGGTGCCAAGAGGTCAGCGGGCCAAAGAGCTCCGCTCGTGAGCAGGCTGACCGGTGCAATTAGGCAAAAGAAAAAGAGAGGGGGGATAGTCCTCTCTTTTTCTATACTCAGCGTGCGCAAATTTTCGTGTGTTTGTTTTTGGATCCATCCGAGAGTGTCAAGAACTCGGATTTCACTGTTTTCTCATTAGTGACAAAGGACAAAGATGTCAGAGAAACACGTCATTAGTGCACGCAATCGTATCTGTTATTTGACTAGTTTTGATATTTTATGGTCCGTTCATAATCTTTCTCTATTTAGGTTGCAATCAGGAATGTATTCATTCTCGTTTCGGTATTTTTTGGTGTTTCAGTAAGTTATTCATATTCATCTTCCTTAATTGTTGGTGTAGACAAAGTCCAAATTCTCTACATAAATATTGCCATTGCTCAGTGACTTAACATCTATCTTGAAGACAATGTTGTCCCCGCCCTGGAATCCGCAAGTTGTCTCGTCGCCGCCGTAAGATGTTGTCTGCCATGTGCTTGTGCTTGTATTTATAGTCGTAGCCGCCCCACAAGATGTTACGCCGCTGCCTGTTTTCCTGAATACTTGTAGGGTTGCAATACCATTGGTCAGGTTATCTGTAAGCGCTGTGAGCTTTATGGTATTACTATCATTAAAGGCCTTGAATGTGGTTGGGAGTTTGTAGTTAACAAAGATGCTGTACACCTGCTGAGTAGCCTGAGGTGACGTCCATCGGTAAAAGTTGCGCGCCTCTGTAGAGGCACATATGTTACCGGTCGCTGGAGTTACAAGGATACCTGCCTGGTTTGAACAGAAGTCGGCTGTCAGTACACCAATGCCAGCTGTCACGCTGCCACTACCCGTGTCGCCCGGGGTACCCAGAACTGCACCAGTATATTCAGGCGTCAAAGAGATGATATTATCTGGTGAAGAGCCACATGCACCCCATCCATCTGCTTCGTAACACTGGATACGGCCAGTTGTGGTGTCGTAGTACATAGATCCAAGGTAGGCATCGTTGTTGGCAGCAATAGGGGCTGTTGATGCTCGGTCTAGAGTTAAGAGTGTTGTTGGCCCACCTTTGTTCGCGCCACCTATTTGTACGTTGTTAGAGTTATTATTGTTCAGGTTGATGGTTAGCGCATCCACATAGAATGTTCTTGCTGTACCAGTTGGCTGGTAGATAACCAGGTCAGGATCAGAAATTCCAGACGATGGAGTCGTGATAAGACATGTTATTTTGGTCCAAGAGCTGGTTGAGACAGACTGCGTATTATAGTCCACACATTGTTGTGCGGCCACAGGCACCGAGGTACCACCAGCTGGCAGGAATCCGACTGTAATGTCGTTAAATGTGTTCGAACTTCTTGCGTAGAAACTCACCAAGTATTGTGTGCTTACAGCAGGAGTAACTGGCATATTATTCCGCACACCCTGGTTTGCATTCGCGGTTGTGACATCCTGGACGGCACCTGTGGTGTCATATATCGTAGTAGTCGTTCTTGTGACCGTACTTGATCCAGTACCACCGTCAAAGTCAGTCCAGTTTGTGCCAAGAGCATTATCAACCGATCCGTCGGCAGCAAATGTCATGTTGGCGTTTACGTTAACACTAAGGTTATCAATGTAGAATGTTCGCTGTGTTCCATCTGTCTGCCGGATCAAAATAGCATTACTGCTGTTAATCGTGCCTGATGCGACAAATGTACACAGTATTCGCGTCCATGAGCCCTCTGTGACTGTCTTGCCAGTAGTACAAGTTGTAGTACCGGTTGTTGTGCCGTCTGGAGAGTACAGTACCTGTAGAGTTGAGAAGCTTGTGGCTCCTCTGACGGCAAATGAGACGGAGTAGGTCATGCCGCTAGTTAGTGAGGTTGAAAGAATGTTTTTAGCACCGTGGTTTGTGGTTACAGTTTGAACTCTGGTAGAAGCAACACCGGTAGCAATGAAGTTTCCAGGTGTGGCCCAACGGTCAACGGTTCCACCCGTAGTTGTTGTCCAGTTGGTTGAGAAGTTAGTTGAGCTTTCTGCCCCACCGTTTACGGCGTACTCTGTAGCATTATTGTTTACGCTTAAGAGGTTACTACCTATGGCGCTTTGTACTTCAAGCAGACCACCAATAATCGGCGTTACACCGTTGTTACGTATAGTAAATCCGTCAGCTGCACCACCAGTAGGATTTAGCAAAATCTCTGCGCCCCCAGCCGAAGTCAAGGTGTTGTTGTATGCCGATTGAAGGTCAGTAGAGCTTGATGCACCAGCTGCTGTCCAGTCGGTGCCGTTCCAGATTAGGGTTGCGGTGCTATTTGCCTTCATAGCAATATCAATAGGTGTTCGGGCTGCGTTTAATCTCAACGTAAAGTCATTTGAGCCACTACGAGCAGAGATATATAGTACCCGTCCTATCGCACTCTGAGCTGGGTCTGGGACTGATATGGTCAAACCTGTTGTTGATGCTGTGACCGGGATCGTGCTGAACCTGTCTACGTATCCCGCGGTTATACTCGTACTGGATCCAAACGTAAGCGTTGGTGATGAGGTGAATGCGGTAGTAGAAAGATTTACGAGACCCTGCGTGCCTGTGCCGTTGCCTGCCCCTCCAGATATGATCACTGCTGCTCCATTTGCATTCGTGGTTGACGCAGGACCACCTTGCAAGTTAAGAGCAGTGTTATTATTACTGACAATAGTGCCATTAACCCTAAGATCCCCTTCCACCTCTAGGGAACCTTGTGATCGTACAGCTACTTCTGCAGGGCTAGTCATGATGCGGTTAGCTCCGTCTTGTGATGTCACGACGAACAGACCGTTGCCGTAGGTGACTGCATTCCAGGTGTTTGCTGCAGCCGCATTGCCGGCGGACCAGGTTATACCGTTGGGAGAAGTCATTATTTGGTTAAAGCCTGAATTCGCAATTGCGACGAACTGACCGTTGCCGTAGGTGACTGCATTCCAGGTGCTTGCTCCAGCCGCACTTCGGGGGGTCCAGGTTATACCGTCTGGAGACGTCATTACCCTGTTGGTGCCATTACTCGAGACTGCGACGAACTGACCGTTGCCGTAGGTGACTGCATTCCAGTTATTTGCCGCGCTTGCCGCTTGGGGGGTCCAGGTTATACCGTCTGGAGACGTCATTACCCTGTTGGTGCCATTACTCGAGACTGCGACGAACTGACCGTTGCCGTAGGTGAC
>CAZXBL010000009.1:13540-25304 GCA_964638875.1 uncultured Candidatus Saccharibacteria bacterium
GTTTGCCTCACTTGCCGCTCGGGCAGTCCAGGTTATACCGTCTGGAGACGTCATTACCCTGTTGGTGCCAGTACTCGAGACTGCGACGAACAGTCCCTTGCCGTAAGTAACTGAACCCCACTGGTTTGCCTCACTTGCCGCTCGGGCAGTCCAGGTTATACCGTCTGGAGACGTCATTACCCTGTTGGTGCCATCGGCCGATATCGCAACGAACAGACCGTTGCCGTAAGTGACTGCTACCCAAGCGTTTGCCTCACTTGCAGTCTGGGCAGTCCAGGTAGAAGGTGCGGCTGATTCGACATATAATCGTGCGCTAGATGTAGACGCTGCAGTACCTACTGATACACGCATGTTGGCAGTGTCTGCATTGAATAAGACGCTGCTACTTGCATTCTGAACCTGGAATGCGCCAGTAGAGTTGTTGGTGGCTGATTTTACTATAGTACCTGTTGTAGCGCTTGCACCACCATTTGTATTCAGTTGGATACCGCCAGTGCCCCCTTGCAATATCGTAGTGCTGGCTGCATTGGCGCTTCCGATAGTAATAGCGCTCGCCCCAGTGCTACTGACCCCTGTACCTATCTGTATGGTTTGGGTACCGCTTGTAAGGTTGCCGTTACCAATATTTATCGTATTAGTTCCTGTGGAGTTGCCAACTGTCAGAGTAGTTGTCGAGCTGCCTCCTACTGTAATACTGGTTGCTGTTCCTGTACCGAGACTAAGCAAGCCCGCTGCAGAAACATCAACACTCGGCGTTAGAACAGACGTATCAGCATACAAAGTGCGCCAGCTGAAGCTGCTACTACCGAGATCTAGGGCATTATCCGCGTTAGGGGTCAGTGATGCATTGATTGCAATCGTGCCACTAAGGTTGCTCAGCTGCTGGTTAGCGCCGCCACCGCTTGTTGCGGTTCCACCAATAACACGCCACCTACTGGAGTCTGAGTCGTATGCCAACTGAATCGTAGCGCCAATTGGAACTGATAAGTTGCCGCCTGTACCTGTGATAATACGGTTACTAGCCGTGCCACCAGTGTCATTCTGGACAGTAATAGCAAAGCTGGTACTAGCGTTAATGAATGTAACAATGCGACCATCAGCGCCGCCGGTGATACTCGAGATTGTCTGTGCGGAGGCTCCATTAAAGCGGAAAAGCGTACCAGTACCGATAGCAAAGTCAGTCAGTGTGCCACCAGTAGTAAAGTCTGCGGTAGCACCGTTTTGGAAGGCTACATTCCCTGCATTTGTAACCGTGAGGTTACCAGCAACTGAAACTGTACCGGTAAAGGTACTTGCACCCGTAACACCTAATGTACCGGCGAATGTTAACGTGTCGTTGCTGTCACCTATTTGGATGGTATCTGCATCTGTGTTTGTACCAATAGAGATAGTGTCGCAAGCTGCAGAGTTACAGATAGATACGCTGGTTGCGGTGCTGTTGCCTATGGTTAGCGCACCAGCTGCGATAGTATCAACACTTGCAGTCAGAACACCGCCGTCGAATCGTGCGGTACCATCAACCTCGAGGGTTCCTTCAATATATGCATCCTCACCGTCCTGGGTAAGATCTGGTGTACCATTACCAACTTTTAGGTTACCAGTCAGTACATTAACTAACCCGGCTGCCTGGGCAGTTGTAAGGGTTATGTTGCCAGAAGTGGTAGTTTGTAACTGTAGGTTACCTGATGCTGTTGAGACCGTGCTATTACCGACGCCATTGATAGCAAAGTCATCGTTAGGCTGTAATAAGTAGCTGGTTCCATTGTGTTGGCCTGCGTAAATAGTGTCACCGCCTGATGCATCATTAATAGTCGCCGCGCCTGTGCCAGAGAATGTGTTATTTGAAAGATAGTTGGTATCACTACCCGCATCTGATATATCAATCGCATAGCCAGTGCCAGCTGTGTCAGTAATATTATTGTTGGTAATTTGGTTAGCGTCAGTATTTACAAGTGTTATTGATGAATTTGAGCCTGATCCTGTGTTGCTGCGTAGTACGTTATCAGTGATGGTGTTAGTATTACCGGTCTCTATACGAATACCGTGGCTACCATTTGATCCAATAAAGTTATTTGAGACAATATCGCGAGCAGTGGCGTTAAAGTATATGCCGTTTAGGGTATTGCCAGTAATGATGTTGTCTGAAATAACATCGTGGTTAGCGCCGTTGGTTAATATACCGTGATCGTCGTTAGATTGGATTGTATTGGCAGTAATGATGTTGTTGGCAGAGTTAACTATATTAATACCGTGATTTTCGAAGTTTTGAATAGTCACGTTATTAATGGTTGCTCCTGTTAAGTTTGTGGAAGGACTTCCGATGCCATCTAGGTAAATACCGGTAAACGTATCTGTATTATTGGTGACCTTATCACCGTCAAGTTTAAGGTCACGGATTGTGATACCTCTGCCTAAGCCACCAGTAGTTGTATTTGTAATCATATTTCTACTAACGCCACCCAGATTACCAAACACTATGAGAGTTCCATTGCCCGACCCGGCTAAAGTCACATTATTAGGTATGGATATAGTATTAGAAGTGGTATAGGTACCAGCAAAAAGGTAGACCTTACGTGAGCCAAGATTGCTACCCGTAGTATTGACTGCTTCAGTAATAGCGCTGTTAATCTCTGCCTCATCAGCTGTGCCGTCAGCAACATAGTCAGCGGCGGCTTTGGCAGCTGGTGAGGAGTCGTTGGCTGCGACTAGAACTGCCTCCCTACCGTCTGCCTGCCACTTTGTACCGTTATATATAAGAAGCTGGTCAGTCTCAGTATCGTAGTACAGCATCCCTTCAGTTGGGGAGCCTGGGCGAGAGGCAGTGTTGCCGCCAGTTAATTTGAGGTATTGGTTAGCAGCCACAACAACTGAATCGCTGAGTTGCAGCAAACCTGTGCCATTAGCGTCGATGGTTAAGTCTTCGTTTGTACCTGTAGTAATATCGGTGGCTACGTTACTGAACGTTAGTGTGCCGGCTGCAGTCACAGTATCATTAAGTACAATAGTACCGCTGCCGTTCGCTTGCATCGTCAAGTTTTGGTTAGCCTGGGTTGTTATGTCGTTAATTTGGCCACCAGCAAGGGTGATGACACCTGCTGTCGATATATCTATGTTAGTGCCGTCCACTGCGAAAGTACCGGCGTTATGTCCAATAGTAATGTTGGTAGCGTTAACTGTTCCTATAGCAAGGGGAGCGGCAGTAGCAGTATCAACAGATGGGGTCAACACGCTCGTGTCGGCGTACAGGCTCCTCCAGCTGAAGCTGCTGCTACCTAGGTCGAGTGTGTTATCTGCGTTAGGTGTCAGTGATGCATTGATTGCAATTGTGCCGCTGAGGTTGCTGAGCTGTTGGTTTGCCCCACCACCTGTGGTAGCGGTACCACCTATGACTCGCCATCGGCTCGAATCTGAGTCGTATGCAAGCTGAACAGTAGCTCCGATTGGAATCGCCAAACTACTTCCTGTTCCAGTAATAATCCGGTTAGTAGCCGTACCGCCCGTATCGTTCTGGATAGTTAAGACATGTGCCGCACTTGCATTAATAAGAGTAATGATACGACCATCTGAGCCACCAGCGATACTAGAGATAGTTTGCGCAGATGCACCATCAAATCGGAACAATGTACCCGAGCCAATAGCGAGGTCTGTCAGCGTGCCACCAGTGGTGATGTCTGCAGTTGCACCGTTTTGGAATGCAACATTCCCTGCATTCGTAACTGTTAAGTCTCCTGCCACTGAAACACTGTCATTAAGAATGATTGTACCCGTGCCGTTCGCTACTACAGTCAAATCTTCATTAGTACCGGTTGTAATATCGGTTGCTACGTTACTAAAGGTTAAGGTCCCGGCTGCGGTAACCGTATCATTAAGCACAATGGTGCCAGAACCGTTCGCCGTCACAGTGAGGTTTTGGTTAGCCTGTGTGGTGATGTCAGCAGTTTGACCACCAGCAAGTGTCATGACTCCATTAGTAGCCAGGTCAAAGTTTGTGCCATCTACTGCAAAGGTACCTGCGTTGTGTCCTATAGTAATGTTAGTAGCATTAGTGGTACCGATGCCGAGAGCAGCTGCGGTTGCGGTGTCGACAGCTGGGGTAAGCACACTAGTACCAAAGTAACCAGTGCGCCATGCAAGACTACTTGTTCCAAGGTCATAGGTATTAGTAACCGTTGGGGACAGGTGACCGGTGACGTTGGTGTTCTTCATCAATTCGATTGTACCGGCAGGCTGGATGAGGAAGTTGTTGGAGCTGTTTAATTGACCGGCGTAAATCGTACCAGTGCCAAGATCTCTGACACTGCCCCCACCAAGAACATTTCCCGACAAGTATGTTGCATCAGAAGTACTAACCGATATATTGATAGCATAGTTATTCGTGGTAGCAGAACTGTCAGTTATGGTGTTGCCACTGATACTCGTATTATCACTATTTACTATGATGATGGCATTATTAGTAGTGGTACCACCACTGTTTTCAATGTTATTCCCTGTAACGGTAGTATTGGCTGAAAGTGTGTCAACAACAATTCCATATGTTCCGCTGTTAAATATTGCATTATCAGACACTACATTTCCACCTGAACCAAACACATAAATACCGGCTACTGTATCAGAGCTACTGGTGTTGCCAGTGATGACATTGTTGTGAGCGGTATTCGTAACGATGCCGTATGGGTTTGCTGAGGTGGTATTATTTGAAAAAACATTGTTATTAGAAGTAGATGCAATGGCAACTCCCTGCGCAGTACTGTTTGAGACGTTGTTACTGTCAAAAGTTAGCTCGGTAGTGGTATGTAAGTACATACCGTAAGCGTTGCCATAAAAATTATTGTGACCTACAGACAGCTTTGAACTTCCTTGCGTATATATGCCATATGCATTGTTTATGAAGTCACTGTTTACAATCTTTATCCGAGCCGAGTTGAAGGGGTAAAGACTTATACTACTAAACCTTGTAAATGTTACCCCTGAGATTGTGCCACCAGCTCTGGTACTGTTACCAACCCCAGAAAAGATTAGACCATTTTGAAGGCCTATCGTATTCAGATCGCTACGTCCATCTAGTTTCAAATTCTGGACGTTAATACCTGTTCCGTTGACGCCGTCACTGTTTTCAATCAGATTATCTGCAGCATCGATGTCTGCTAATTCGATAACTGTTCCTTGGCCGACGCCCGTTAGTGTGGTGTTATTTGGCAAAACTATAGTTGCGTCCGCCACGTAAGTACCGGCAAGCAGTACAACTTTCTTGCCTGCCCCTGCTGTTAGAGCAGCATTAATTTGCACTTGGTCACCATCTGCTGCCGCACCAGTGTTTCCATCTGCAATGTAATCTGCAGCATCTTTGTCTGCTTGAGTAGAGTTGCTTGCGGCCACAATTATTGCATCTTTGCCATCTGCTTTCCACTTACCATTGCTATAAACGAGGAGAGTGTCAGTATCGGTGTCAAAGTACAACATCCCTTCACTTGGGGAAGCAGGACGCTGGGCAGTTGTTCCACCCACAAATCGGATGGTTTGCTGGGCGGCAACCGTAACATCATCGTTGAAGGTTGCTGCTTCGTCTACTGTCAGGGCACCCTCAATGGTTGTCGTTACACCGGTCTTTGCGACGCTAACTGCGGTTGCCGTACTTGTACCAACGTTTAGAGTACCTGCTGCTCTCACATCGACAGATGACGCAACTTGCAAATTACCGGCTGCTGTAACAGCGGCTAGAACGGTGCTGTCGTCAGAGGCTCGGAACTGTAACAAATCAACTGTCTGACCACCCGCCGCCCCAGATATTACACCACCTACTGTTCCGTTCGTGGCGCTGTTACGAGCTTGAATGTGGAAATTCGACGCGGTCTGCAGGACTGTATCGTTCTGAATGTAGTACGCCGATCCACTGGCGGCCGGGCAGTTACTGGCTGCGCCGTTGAACACACAGATTGTTCCCGGGCTGGCTGTAGTCGCAAGGGACGTGTCCGGGAACAAGAACGTTCTGTTTGCTGTCATGTTCGCAAAATCGACAGTCCCCGTGAAAGAACCAGTATTTTTACTCAACGTCTCTGCACTTTCGGCAATAGTTGCTCGGAATGCGTATGGCACACTGGTCAAACGGATACGCGGTGTCATTTCCCCATCCCAGCTTGCTGCACCAGTGCCACCGATGTTCATAGTCAGATACAGCTGCTGGTTCCAGATGTTGGTTGGCAGTGAAGAGACATCCCCAAGGTAAGCACTCAGGTAGCCGTTTTTGACCTGAATCTTGTTGCCACCAGTTCGAGTCTCGGTCCAGAGACATTCAGCGTCACCGGCACAAGAGCCCTGTGAAGATCCAGAGCCGGTAGAGTCGTTGTAGATCTTGAACTCGACGTTGTAAGTGCCATCTGCTACCAGGCTACCAGAGGTGTTGAGTAACCGAGCCTGGAAGTTCAACGTGGTTGGTGCAGCCGCGTACGCGGTATTGTTCACGTCTGTGCCCGCACGCGTAATAGAATACACAGAGGTCAGAGTTGCAAGAATTACAAATCCAGCAGTCAGGCGCTTTGCACTGAGGCTAATCTGGGTGCGGCGCTGCGGAGCGCAAAGGAAGCGTACCGAGGTACGATGACTGCGCACCGTAAAGCGCCAAACCCAGAGCAGCCCAGAGGTCAGCAGGTTGCCAGCTCTGCTGGTGAGCAGGCTGAACGATGCAAAGTGTCTGGACGCAATAAACACCCTCTTAGCCTTGGTGGCGAGGGTGCGTAGTAACAGTACTCGTAAGGAGGTTTGTTTTGACACTTTTGTTTGATTAGTTTTTGTCTTGGCTGTTTGTAACGTTTGTTTTGATTCCAGCGTATCCCTAAGCGAAATCATTGTGGGTAGATCAGTTTTTTGATCTACCCTTTTAGCGTTTCATTTTTGCCAAATGTTTTTGTCCTTAGGCACCATTTGTGAGGAGAATGAACCTATGGCTATATTATCCGCGAATAACAAAAGCGTAACAAGAATCAAATATCTTTTTTTTGAGATACTTCAGGTATTTAAAATACTAAATAATGTAGTGATATATTGATGTTTTAATTATAACGAAAGTTAAAATGCCCACTGTTACTTCATCTGCTTACGTGAAAGATTTTTGAAATTTTAGAATTATTTCTGTAGTAATAGTATCTACAAATTCTTATGAGTAACAAAACTGTTTTGGGGTTATCCACAGGTGTTTTTGACGATATACATGATTTTTTGACGATTCTTATGCAATATCTTAATATCGTTATCAAGCATTTTAACGAACACAATTAATGGTATGGGGGTTAAACCCTACATATATCAAGTGGCTGCTGCACTTCGCCGTAGAACCACTTACCTCCATTAAGTCGTTGATTAGGGGCTGGAGTCGCATTTATGCGATGATAGATCATGACCTCTGTAAGTGCGCTTGTGTTATCGTCAGGGTACACAGCGTTACGACTATCGTCTAGTGTCATCATTAGATGCACATAGTAGATAGATCCCACACCACAGAGGGGGGTTGGCTCGCTACCAGTCCCTTGCGTAGCAGAGGAAGTAGCACCGAATACACCCGAAGATGGTGCTACTTTATACTGAAGGCTTGAGCCGCTGCTGAAAGTACCATTGTAAAAGACACTCGCTATGTCCGTTGTAGGACTAACCTCTCGAAGTTTCGAGTAGTGCCCTACGCGGTCAATAACAGATATAGGACTTGTTCGGGACTGTGATTGGAATGTACCGGCAGCGTTGCCTCCAATTAATACTAGGTGGCCATACACTGTAGCTATGCCATGGAGTAAACGTGCATTACTGAAGTCTGTTACCGATTTATTCCATCTTGCACCAAGTCCGCTCGAAGTAAATGGTATATATTCGATGTCGCTATAGAGAGTACTGCATGCTCCCGATGAGTTTGCGCCACAACCACCTGCTATGTATAAATGGCCATTGTAACTCTGAGTTGCCATACCATATCGTGGCTTAGGGGTAGCGCCGGCAAGCGTCCAGCCTCCTGTTAATGTACCGTTACCTGCATTAAGAGCACTGCGCTGTATATCACTTCGAACGCTTGTACAGTCAATGCCAGTGGCTGCGCTACACCCACCTAGAACATACAGATTATTACTATTTATTACTGCAGATTGGTAAAAGCGCCCTGTACTAAACCCTGTACCAGCCGACGACCAGCTACCAAATGTTCCGTTGCTACCAATCTGGGAATACTGAACGTCACCTTGAAAGGTGGTACATGCATTACCAGCCATCGCGCTACACCCACCAAGGATATAGAGGTAACCGTTATTTACTACCAGTGAGTGCCCAAACCGTGCGGTTGTAAAAGTCCCTCCCAACGACCAGCTACCTAGAGATCCATTACTCGCTATCGGTGCGTAATGTACATCGTTCTGGAAGGTCGTACAGTCGGCGACACCAGCACCAACCGCTGAGCAGCCGCCGCTTACGTATAGGTAGCCGTTGTAAGCAACCGCGCTTAGTCCAAAGCGTGGCACGGACGATGGCAAGTTAGTGGGTGTATTCCAAGTGCCTACAACGCCGTTCACGTCAACAGCCGCATACGTCACTGTGCTTAAAATATTTGCATTGGCGCATGAGTTAACAGATGTTGCCACAGCGCTGCAGCCGCCGATTGAATACACATAATTGTTGTAAGTAGTGGTGGCATGCGCCGCACGGGCTGTCGCCATGCTAGACTGGTTAGACCAAGCAGCAGAGGAACCGCTACCACCAATGCCTATCCGGTGATACCAGGTTTGGGTCTGATCTGATGTATTGAGCGACGTAGAATAACCACCAATCACATAAAGATAGTCGTTGTATGCGACTACACCAGCCTGACGTCTATTGCCCCCTAAGACCGACGAGGATAACGACCAAGCCCCAAAACTCCCATCCGCGTTGATTTTGGCGATTTGTATCTCGTCAACGGGCGAGGCAGTTACCCCGCCAACTACATAGACATAGCCTTTACTCACTGTGATTGAAAACAACGAATTGGCCGCTCCCGGCATAGTCCCGGTCGGTGTGCTCCAAGAGGTAATCTGTCCTGTGCTCGGGTTTGGAGTCGCGTATTCTGTAGTCTTGGTGCCAGAACGCGAAGCAATAGCGTAAATCCGCCCGTTATGCGCCATTGCTCCTAGATCGGCCCGCGCCTCATTCATTGCAGCGGTCGTCGCATTAAATGTGCCAAGCGTACCGTCAGCATTGATTTGAGCAAAGTTAACCTCTGATGACTGAGTACTGTTGTTGGCATAAATGCCTCCTAGTACATAGAGGTACCCGTTGTTTATAGCGGAAGCCAAAGCACTTCGTCCCTGTGAAGAGTAAGTATACGTACTCCCTTGCCATGTCAGTACACCTGTATTAGGATCTATGGAAGCCCATTCTATACTGTTGCAGTAGTACGCCCCAACGCCACCAGGTCTTGTGCAACTTGCGCTAGAGGAAGTTGTGTTGGCACCGCCAATAAGGTACAGAAAGCCATTGTATACGGCGATGGTTCCACTACCTCTTGCCTCAGAGAATGTATTCGTGTCATCTGCCCAAGTGCCTACTGAGCCATCGGAGTTAATTGTAGCTTTTCTGACAGTGTTGTGGTTGAAGCCTCCGAGTGCATACAGATAACCAAACGCTGCAGCTGCCATTACTCCGGCGCGGCCGGTCGGGTTGAAATTATTGGCAGTATTACTCGCCCCAACTGCGCCCGCTGAATCTATCCGAGAATACTCAACAGCGTTCTTGGTATCAGCACCAACACAGTTACTCGCACATCCCCCTAGGGTATAAAGATAATTTCCGTAAGCCTGGAAACCACCCTGGGTATAATGATTGACTGAATTGCTAGTAGCCGTCCATGAACCTATATCGCCACTGGCATAGACAGGTGCATATTCTATTATATTTGAGGCAGTTAAGTTGTTACCCGTCAAATATAAGTAGCCGTTAGCAACAATCAGTTTAGGATACATGAGTCCCGCTGAAAAGCTTGTTGATGCAGTGACCCATGTGTCTAGCGTGCCGTCGCTTTTGATTTTTGTATACTGGACGGCAGTGGGATTTGTATCACAGACAGCTAGACCGTTGTAATGTGAACAGCCAGCCACGGCATAAACGAAACCGTTGTAGACTACAGCCGAGCCATAGTGTGAGCCGGTAAGATTGGTCGAACCACAGCTGTTGTTCCATGTCCCAACAGTGCCATTAGCATTGAGAGGTGCGCATATAACCTCAGCGACCGGCTGCACAAATCCATTACATACGCTGGAGCTGTTTTCACACCCATTGATCATGTACAGCATGTTGTTATACGCAATAATACTGGATCCATTACGACCTGCGGTGAGCGGGGTCTGCGCTACCCACGCCCCAAGAGAGCCATTTGAAGTACTGATCGGAGCATAGTAAACGTCTGTAAATGAGTTAGAGACCCCAGCCCCACCCACAGCGTACATATATCCGTTATAAGCCACGATATGCCTATGACCGATGGCTGGTAGCACCGTGTCGGCCACCCAAGTACCAAGAGTACCATTGCTGTTAATCGGGGCTCTTTCAACCGCATCGGTCAACGTACTGCCGTTTAGCCTACCGCCAGCGATATACATATAGCCATTGTAGGCAGTTGTTTGTGGACGCTGCCATGTGTTAATTGTACCGTTAGCTGCACCGCTACCTGCGTTCTGAGTAAGCCCGCGATCAACTGAGTTGTCGGTGAAATGCCATGCGCCGACCGAGCCACCCGTTATTCCACCGCGAGTTATTTGGTCTGCAGTATCAAAACTACTCATCCCTTCGTTATTGCCAGTCGCGAAATCACTTGAGCTTGTCACGGTAACACTTGGGTCAACTGTAAGTGGGTATTTGAGATTCTTGAGCTGCTCCGCAACCACTGTTAAGCGATTGCCATTAAGGTAGTACTTCGTGTGACCCGCATTGCCAGTCTGATCTTTAATAAACGGCGGTGGGATATTGAACACAAGATTGTCCTTATCGCCATTTTTGCGACCATCCATAATCCGCGCTTTATCTTCATCATTACTGAAGCTAATGTTCCCAAATAAAGCAGGATTAGCAGAGTAAATACCTATTGAACCGTCGTCTAATAATTTGGCCTTCAGCGTTTCTGGTAGTTCCAAAGTATAGCTGTAGCGAACCGTGTCTTCAATGTATTTTGATAGAACAATATCTTCTTTCAGCCCATTTGATTTAGCTGTATAGATTATCTGGGCACCGTCCATAAATGGATAGACTATACGATCCTGTACTAACTTTGCATCCCGTGTTGAGAAACTCGGTACCATCTTAAAAGACAGGCGCGTTACATTATCGTAGTATGTAATCCCTTCTTTTGCTTTCACAGGCAGATCGACTGAATATAGGCTGGTGTCTTTTTCGCCTGCACCGCCAACCTGTTTAGCTGCTACCTGACTGAGAGCCCCAGCGATACCATCTATATCACTATCGCCTTGTTGTTTGGCAATATTACTTGCGAGAGCAGCTACCCCATTTTTGTTAAATTGCCACTTATTACCTGCCTGATCAAAACTAAATTTAGCGCTAAGATTTTTGTTCGCAGAACCAATAACCTTTTCTGCTTCTGGACTAATAGCGTAGGCTTTCATGCCATCCAACCAGCTGAATGCTGGGATGGCTAGGCTGACAAGCAGAACGAGCGCTACCAGAGCCCTCATCCATCGCGCATAGCCGGCTGGCTTCAAATGTTTTTTAACTGCTTGTTTTACCCGCTTAACCATGGCTAGAACTT
>CAZXBL010000010.1:0-13332 GCA_964638875.1 uncultured Candidatus Saccharibacteria bacterium
TATTAAGTTCTTACTCTCGGCAATTTCATCAGGATTCCGCCCCGTCTTGAATAGTTCCGCAAGCACTTCTTTGGCCGCAGTCGAGCTCAATTTGTTATCAGCTACCATCTGAGACAATGCGATTAACTGCACATCACTGCCTTTTCTCTCTCGAGCCTCACCATCGTCATCTGTATCTGACTGCGGCTGGAGTAGCCAAAATGCCACCCGCTTGGCGTGTGACGCATCTGCGAGCTCATACACACGTCCGAGGGTCATCGCGGTCTCTGGGACGGCGATAATGTCTTCTATTACTTCTGTCGTAAGTCCTATCTTAGAGAAAATCTCACGGTAATCATTCGGTAACTTGGGCATCTCTGCCTTAAACTGAGCGATTTGTTCATCAGTTAATGTTACTGGGGGCAGATCTGGGTCCGGAAAGTAGCGATAATCATGCGCGTCCTCTTTGGTGCGCTGGCTGAATGTCTTCAGCGCAGTATCGTCCCAACCACGTGTTTCTTGGATGATTTTATTGCCCTTTTCAAGTTCCCCAATTTGGCGATCAACTTCATATTCAATTGCTTTCTCAACAGATCGGAAACTATTAAGATTCTTAGTTTCGGTCCGCGTACCCATATCGCCCGACTTACTGACACTGACATTCACATCAAAGCGCATATTGCCATAATAGAGGTTCGCATCCGATACATCTGCATATTTCATACGAAGGTATAGTTCGCGGGCAAAACCTTTAGCCTCCGCCGCGGAGTGCATATCAGGCTCGCTAACGATTTCCAGTAACGGGGTCCCGGCACGGTTGAGATCAACCAAACTGTAATCACGCCCAGCTGGGTGCGTAGATTTACCCGCATCGGCTTCTAAATGAGCACGGGTGATACTGACTATTTTGGGCGTACCATCTACGACAAACTCAATTTGACCACCAAGAATAATTGGTTCGTCAAACTGGGTTATCTGGTAGCCCATAGGTAAATCAGGGTAAAAGTAATGCTTTCTGTCAAACTTGCTGAACTTTTGCGGCGTAGTACCGAGGGCAAAAGCTGCCCTAGCAGCCAAAGGAACTGCTTCCGCGTTTAGCACTGGCAAAGCGCCGGGTAGACCAAAATCAATGTGATTCACGAGTGTGTTGGGTGCCGCTGCTCGTGCATCATTATCTGCCCCGCTAAATAGTTTCGTTTTTGTTTTGAGCTGTACGTGACACTCGATACCAATGGTAATATTGTACTGCTTGCGGAGTGACTCTGACACCATTACTTGCTATCCCCTGTCTCCGTAGCCTCTGATGGCTCCGTGGGCTTAAGTGCGCCAAGGTCTTTCAGGGCCTGGCGGAACCCTATTAACGCCGTTTTAACATCCGTCTCTTTCAGTTTCATGGCCGGGTTAGCAACTACTTTTTTTGCTAAATTATGCGCAAACCAGAGTTGATCATTATTGCTGATCATTCGCTGTGCAGAAACCATGCGCTCTCCCATTCGCTTGCCTTTAAATTTACGGCGCTTCAGCGCTTTATCCAACAACTTATCCGCGTCAGTAATAGCCTGAGGCCAAGTGTTTTTATCACGACAGTACGCTTGTAGCTCTTTCCAGTCATCTAGAAACCTATCTGACTGAAGTCTCTTAGGCGTGCGACGGTATACAACTGCCAGCACCACCAGCAGGACAAACACTCCTGCTGCTACTAGTATTGTCGTGCCGAGACTCATAGTGTTGCCTCTACTCCCCTTCCGAATGATAATAGCTCACGGTCTGCGCGCTGTTGTGCGATAATCTGGAATCCCACTGGCAAATTATCAACTTCCCCAACAGGGATGCTAATCGCTGGCACACCCGCCAGGTTTACTGCAACAGTCATAATGTCTGTTAGATACATCTTTAGCGGGTCATCTGTGTTTTCACCAATTTTAAACGCAACGTCAGGCGCTGTTGGGCCAATCAAGAAATCGTGAGTTTCGAAAGCTTTGTCAAACTCTTTCGTTAGCTTAGTCCTAACTGTTTGAGCTTTTTTGTAGTATGCGTCGTAGTAGCCGCTACTCAGTACATAGGTGCCAATCATAATACGTCGTTTGGCTTCTTTGCCGAAACCTAGTTCGCGGCTGCCTGTGTAGCTATCATCTAGATCAGCTGGGTCTGGCTTACTGAAACCGTAGCGTTGCCCATCATAGCGGCTTAGGTTGCTACTGACCTCAGCAGGGCAAATGATGTAATATACCGCAAGAGCCAAAGGTAGGGATGGTAGGCTGACTTCTGAAACTTCCGCACCTGCTACTTTTAGTTTCTCGATAGTTGTCTCAATTTGAGCTTTGACTTCAGGACTGAGTCCCTCGTCCATGTATTCTTTGATGACTCCGACTTTTTTGCCAGTGAGCTGAGCATCTGCAGGCAGGTAGCTTTGTTCATCACGTGGGATGGTCGTGCTATCCAGGTCATCTTGACCACTCATTACATCAAGTACTACTGCAGCGTCCTCGACTGTCATAGTGAGTGGACCTATCACATCAGTACTGCTTGCCATGGCCACCACCCCGCTACGGCTTACGAGACCATAAGTTGGTTTGTAGCCTACTGCCCCTGTAAAACTAGCTGGCAAACGTATAGAGCCACCTGTGTCTGTACCGAGAGCGAACGGAGCCAGTTCTAATACAACCGCTGCTGCAGAACCACCGGAAGAGCCGCCCGGCACGCGTGTTTCATCATGGGGGTTCTTGGTCGTGAAAAAGTCTGAGTTTTCTGTGCTACTACCATGAGCAAATGCATCCAGATTTGCTTTAGCAACACAGATTGCACCCTCTGCCTCTAGTTTCTCAATGGCTGTTGATTGGTAGGGTGCCTCGAAACCTCGTAGGATGTTGCTGGCAGCTGTTGTCTCGGCGCCAAATACCAGGAAATTGTCTTTAGCGATAAACGGAACACCGGCCAATCTTCCGACTTGCTCACCTTTCGCGACTCGCGCATCTATTTCAGATGCGCGCTCTCTAGCTCTTCGATCGGTGACTGCAATAACTGAATTAAAAGATTTTTTTTCTGTTATTGCCTTAAGTGATTGTTCAATGAGGTCTGCGGCTTTAACTTTGCCCGCCTGCACATCAGCAACAATGTCTTTAATAGGCGCCCAGGACATTAACCGATCATCCTTTTGACTTTTATCAGATCACCCTCTGCCATCGGCACGTTCTTTATCAAATCACTTGTTTGGTAGCCATAATCCTTGACCACATCTTGCCTTGTCACATTAGTGAGCCCAGTCACCTGGCTTGTCGGCTCAAGCCCATCAACATCAACGTCTGACAGCTGTTCAACGTAGCGAAGAATAGCATTCAGCTCACCAGCAAACTCGTCAACTTCGGCGTCAGTTAAGCCAAGCCGTGAGAGCTGAGCCAACTTTAATATGTCTTCGCGAGTTAATTGAGCCATTTCATAATAGTATATCAGCTAATGGTCATCGATTTCTAGAGGTGAAAGATTTAATTTATACCTGACAAGATATATGTTAGATATTTTACAGACTGCTTATGTTTTTTCTATTTACAACCACAGAAAAAGGCATATGATGAGGATAGTAACTTTTGTAAAAGTGAGTAGTCATGAGCTTGGCATCTGAACAACTTCCAGAAAATGTACTAAACTTTCCTGCATCTGTTGAGTATCATGTGACTAAGCGCGAACCTTATCGAAATTTCGAGACAACTGAAACTGGTGGAACAATCTATAGCGAGTTGGTACATTTTGAAAGTGAGCCTGGTCGTTTAGTAGTTCGCGAAGCAACTATTACTGAACCAAACGGTAATTTAGTTGATGTCATGCCGTTCCCGGTTGTTGAAACAGACCCTTGGACCACTGGAGCCCTTGGATTAAATCGTGACAAGATTCGTCACTACACAGATATGGGCTTTCCGGTGATATGGCTACACCATGCCGGTAAAGAATCACCTGTAGTTAAAGACAAAAGTACTAGTCGTAGCGCGGGTCAAATGCATGCATTACTTAACGACTTAGCACCACATCACGATGCTGATTTATCACAGGTTGTACTTCGTGGGTATTCGCGTGGCAACATGACAGGTGAGAAATTCATTGCTGGTGCAGCTAAGTATAGTCGTACCGTGCCTGCAAGTGATATGGATGCCGTATGTTTTACGCGAGACATGACATCAGTTGAGAAAATTGAAGCGGTTGTTCGCCAGCTCCCTGCGGAGGCATCAGGGCTTGGGAGGCTGGTTGTAGCGCTTGCCGGGCGAGCCATCAACGAACGCAACCCCGGTCTACTTCTAGAGTATGCACAAACTCTCGACTTGCACCCAAAAAATGTTGCCCAAGAATTTATGTGGGCGCATGCCCTTATCAATGCGAATGTTGGTAAATCAATTGACTCCCTACCCGATAATACTGTTGGAGTGCGGACAATCTTTACCAAAGATTACATGTCACAGCGTCATGAAAGTGAACGTTTGTACTCCCGTCTTCCTGGTATCCAAGTCCTCATTGAACGAGGGCCGCACGTAGCAGGCGCCTATCCCTCTTATCTTGCGAAGTCACTAGGCAGACTTGCCAATATCCGGGATTATATTCAGGAAAACAACATGTCTTTATATGGCATCACTAGTGGTGACATTTCGCCAGCACCAGCAACGGCAGCAGAAAAGAGCAAGCGACGCTGGGGCCTTATAGCTTAGATTTAATATCTTCAATGATATCGCGGAGTTCAGCAGCTTTTTCAAATTCTAGGTTAGCTGCTGCGAGATCCATTTGTCCTGATAAATCTTTATTTAGATGTTTGTACTCATCCTTTGGAATTTTATTGAGGTTGAGTTTTGCTGTTTTTGCTTCCAGTGGTAAATCGGGGCGCATACCCTTTTCTATAGATCGATTTATCCCCATTGGGGTGATGCCGTGTTTCTTATTGTGGTCTTCCTGGATTTTGCGGCGACGAGTTGTTTCATCTAGGGTTGCTTGCATACTCCTAGTCACACGATCTGCGTACATGATCACTCGCCCCGTTTCATGACGAGCAGCGCGGCCAACCGTTTGGATAAGTGCTTGCTCGCTGCGCAGGAAGCCTTCTTTATCAGCATCCAAGATTGCGACCAGACTAACCTCAGGAAGGTCCAACCCTTCACGGAGCAGATTTATACCAACCACAACATCGTAGGTTCCGAGTCGTAGATCACGTAGAATGTCCGTGCGATCCAAAGTGTCAACGTCACTGTGTAGGTAGGCACCTTTGATATTCAGGTCTTTTAGGTAGTCGGTCAGGTCCTCTGACATGCGCTTAGTCAAAGTCGTAACGAGTACACGCTGGTGTTTCGCAACGGTATCACGGATTTCGGCAAGTAAGTCGTCTATCTGGCCTTCTACTGGACGAATAGTTATCGGTGGGTCAAGTAGACCAGTTGGGCGGATAACCTGCTGTGCGGGCTCAGGGCTGCGTGACAGCTCATATTCAGCTGGCGTAGCCGAGACATATATCGCTTGATTCACATGTTTTTCAAATTCAGTAAATGTTAGTGGGCGGTTATCAAGCGCACTTGGTAAACGAAAGCCATGCTCTACCAGCACTTCTTTTCGTGCCCGGTCTCCGTTGTACATACCGCGGATCTGCGGCACCGTCATGTGCGATTCATCCACGAGTAGCAGGTAGTCATCGGGGAAGTAGTCCATTAGAGTTGCTGGTTGTTCACCTGGCTCACGGTTTGTCAGATAACGGCTGTAGTTTTCAATCCCCTTCACGAAGCCTGTTTCTTCTAACATTTCTAGATCAAATCGTGTTCGTTGACCAAGACGTTGCGCCTCCAGTAGTTTATTCTGTTTGTTAAACTCCGCTAAGCGTTGATCAAGTTCATTCTCTATCTGTCCGAGTGCAACCTTCAGCTTTTGCTGTGGCGTTACGTAGTGGCTACTTGGGAAAACTCTAAGTTCCTCAAGGTTTTCTATAATTTCACCTGTAAGTGGGTCAATCTTGGTAATCCTATCTATTTCATCACCAAAAAATTCAATACGATAGGCGACTTCTTCGCTTGCCGGGAAAACATCAACAACGTCGCCTCTTACACGGAAAGTACTGCGATGGAAATCTATGTCGTTGCGTTGATACTGGATATCTGTTAACTGACGCAGGAACTTGTCGCGCACCCGACGTTCTCCCACTGTTGCGACGACTGCCATATCACCATAATCCTCGACTGACCCGATACCGTATATACAGCTCACACTTGCCACAATAATTACATCTTTGCGCGTTAATAGTGCATCCGTGGCAGCATGGCGCAGACGGTCAATTTCCTCGTTAATTTGGCTATCTTTTTCAATATAAGTATCGGATCGGGCTATGTATGCCTCTGGCTGATAATAATCAAAGTAACTAACAAAATAGTGGACGGCATTATCTGGAAAGAAGTTTTTAAACTCGTTGTACAGTTGCGCTGCAAGCGTTTTGTTGTGGCTCAATATTAATGTTGGGCGCTGTACGTTCTGAATAACGTTCGCCATAGTGAAGGTTTTACCCGACCCAGTCACGCCGAGTAGCGTTTGTTCTTTTTCACCGGCCAATATCCCCTCTGTCAGCTGCTTGATAGCTGTCGGCTGGTCACCAGTAGGCTTGTAATCAGACTTAAGATAAAACTTGGTCATCCTAATATTGTACCAAGTTTAATAAAACTAGTTAAAGTGAACTGTGGTTAGCACTTTTTCAATAATCTCGTGGTGGTCCGTATCGCCTGGCTGATAGGTGTATGAAGCCGTTATTACTTCTTTAGCATTATTGCGGATGACATAGGTATATTCCGTATCGCCATTGCCAGCTCCCAGACCTTCCTCAGCGTAACCGCTAATAACCCAGTAATACTTTTCAACCTCGAGGCCGTCTTTGGTTTTAAGGGAAGTCTGTTTCTTTCCAGGAGTCACAATTTGCTCCAGATTTTGAGTCGCGTAGTTCAGAAAGAAGCCAGATGCTCCGTCTCTTCCACCTGGGAAAGGGTTAACTATCGCCTTGGTGCCTGGCTTGTGTGCAAGATGGTCGTTACTAAACGTATTGAAGCCTTGACCGTAGTATGAGTCTTCGACGATCCAACCGTCGGCTACCCGAACGGTAAATGGGTTGTCTTTTGCAGTGTAGACCAGCCAGTTAGCGGTGTCGTCCTTGATTGGCTGCGGGTTACCCGACCTTTCATTGATGTATGTTTTGCCATTGGCGCTACATTGTTCGGGATATGATTCCATGACCGGGTTACCCGCGGCCACACATTTATCAAAACTATCTATACCAGCACTAGTGTTAATAGACTTACTGTCTTTCTTCTGGCGATCGTAGACCAGCCATCCACTTACACCGAGCAAGGCAATAACCACTATGATGAGTGCTATCATCACTGGGCTGAATCCAGATTCGTTTGTGCGGGCTTTCATGGCTTTATCCTTTTGCTAATGAGACTAACTATATATTACTTGAAGATTGCTTTGTAACGCTTGTGTTTTTCGTCTAAGAGCGCTGTGAGTTTTTTGACGAGATCTTCGGCATTATCGCTGAAAATAACATTCTTGCTCCTGGACTCGCCGGCTGCGTGAAGGATATCCATAATTTCGGTACTGATACCACCCGCTCCCTGCATGAATGCGATAGGGGTATCAGTTTCCATCGCAATAGTAAATTCATGGAGTGTGCCGAGCCTTCCACCGATACTAATAACTGCATCACTGGAATTGATCAATAAACTGTCACGTCCCACATAATGCAGCCCAGAGTATAGAATTGCATCGTATGCTTTGGTAGGTAGCCGATATTTAAGCACGTGTTCAATCTTACTGGTTGCGGGACTGATACCGAGACTCATATGCCCGCCAGTTGCTTTGTAAGCTTCTGCTGAATAATTAGGCAGTCCTACGGTCGCCCCTGTTAGTAGACTGTGTTTCGCCTTGGCAAGCGCGACCCCGATCTCAACTGCGAGTTCCTTCCCTTCTTCAACACTTTTGCCCTTTGCGGCACCTGAAACACAGATTTGGTACATTTATATGTCTCCTTCTAGACCTAACGCAATAATATCAAGTTCTGAATCTGACTGTCCAAATTGTCTTGCAACCTGACGCTCGACCGCTTGTTCGCGAACATAACGCAAATAAACTTCATTCCAGATGTTCTGACGCATGTGATGTACTGCTTGGCTACCATAAGGTAGATTATTTACATAGCTAATCGCTACGTCCATGAGATTAAATGATACGGGTCGATCATCAAAAATGACACCGACGTATTCCATATCAAACCAAAAGTGGAGTGCTGGCTCAAGCCGATATAATGTTTCTTCAGTCTTACGCCATATCAGATCCTCGGTCTCTACATGTGGCTCAAATAGATCAGCGATAGTTGCATTTTTAGACCCGAGGTGACGGTGGATGACACGCCAGTGGATGTGATGCCCAGCAACTGAAACATGCTTACCTGGATCAGATACCAACGTCTCTATAATTGTTTTTGCAAAGCCTGATTTTGTCTGCTGCGACTTAAAGAAAGTAGCATATACCCTAATCTCATTAATATAGTGGAGGATCAACGGCAGCGTAATAATTGTCAGCCCAGACATACGCTTAATGGGCAGGGGCAATATTGCAATAACACCAAGTTCCTTGAGGTGGGTAATATTCTGGCGATTAGTATGTACAAAATCCATTGCTGATTCGCCCCATTTTTCGACGTCCATACGGACAAGTTCAATCTGACGATTCTCAAAATCGGATGGTTTAAGGTCTTTGTACTTGGCAATAAACTTGTCTAGCCACTCTTTAGATTCTAGGAAACGCATAGCAGCAAAAAGTTCGTGAACCGATTCCCTTTTTACAAGCGAGTCAATCGATCGATAACCTAACTGTTTCATTACCTTCTTTGGAGGCGTCTGCTTGATCAGACGTTTGGCGACTGCAGGTTTCATAACCCATGCTTTACGAGCCACATTTAAAGCTGGTATTGCCTCGCTAATTCTACGGAGTACTTCATCAGCATCGTGGGAATCCTCAATACCAATTCGGCGTGCCAAAAAGTCATCGTGCTGCTTCAACAGATTAACTAACGCTCTGTATAGTTCTGGGCCAGTAGTATCTCTTGGATCAAGCCCCAAGGCACGAATTTTCATATGGACTTTACCGACAATTTCCGCAGTTAGGCGGACATCGACACTTGAGTTACCACTTACTTGCTCTAACTGCTGAATAGCCATGCTAAACATGGGTTCCTCTGCTGCTAAAAGTTCGGAAAGTAGCCGACTCATTTATTTAGGCCCTAGAACCTTTCTGGTTTGTACCATTCTGGGGCTACTTTCAGTAGCTCGCCTAACTCGTCTTCACTCAATAAACCCGCCTGAGCACCAACGTGCTGCACGACATTCATAGAATTAATTGGTGACCACTGCAAGGCGCCTTCAATGGTGTTGCCTTTTATGATTGCCGCGACAAAAGTAGACGCAAAGGCATCACCTGCTCCTGTTCGCTCAACTGGGGCAGCTGGATCTGGGTACAAGGGCATCTTGAAACGGTTTTCGCCATCACTGGCGTAGGCGCCGGCAGGGCCGTCGGTAATTACAACAATTTTGGTGCCAAGCTCGTGGAATCGATTAAACAAATCATGAATATCATCGTAGTTACCGCCGGATACATAAACCGCTTCTTCCCTGTTGAGTACGAGAACATCGGCTCGCGCATACAACCGCTTTAGTCGTTCCATACCAGCCTCCATTTGGAAAGTACCTGGCTGAAAGGCTAACTTGATGTCGGGATTCTCCTCCAGCCAATCTGCAACATGATCATGATAATCATCGAGTGCATTTTTACTAATTGAGCTAAAGTACACCCATTTTGGCTCATCTGATTCACGGAAACGAGGCCACTGATACTTATATTCTTCGTGTTTAATCAAAATGGTGCGCTCTTCTTTGTACCACAGCACATAATGATAGTTACTCATTTTCTTGGGGTTGATGTGGACAAAACGAGTATCAACACCTTTTCTGTTGAGGGCGTTAATTATGTCACGACCTGCCTGATCAGAACCAACATTACTGACGAGCCCGCTCTGTAAGCCTAATTTTTCAAAAGAGACTGCGGCGTTACTAGCGTTGCCAACTGCTTCTATAACCTCAGCATGGTCAAAGGGTACTTTCATACCAAACGGCATAGCAAGCCATTTACCCTTTTCGTTTTCATATGTCACCGCCCGGTCATCGAGTAGCTTTATAAATGCATCGGTTACTACGTCCCCTATGCACAATACGTCTAGTTTTTGACTCATCCCACCATCTTTCGTTAACTGATTATCTAATTAAGTACATTATGTCATGGCATTATCAAACAATGCAATACGCTTACGCTATTTGCCACATCTGTTAGGTTTAGAGTATTCGAGCAAAAAGTGGCTTTTCGGTTGCCATAAGTGTTGATAGGGCGACGGGAATGCTTACTTTATCTGCTTGCTGTTCAGTAGACGCTGCTGTCAAAACTGGGGCTGAGTTTTCGGCAGGAGGCGGAGGCGCTAATTGGAATGAAGGGCTTATGACAGCTGATACAGTTTGTATCAGCACCTGGCGCTGCGCTTCATCACGTATTGCAACACTTTGCTTTGATTCCTCTACACGCTCTAACTTAAAAGTGTATAGTTCACGCTGCTCATGCCATATCCCTGTACATGTTTGAATCGTCAATATGGGTGCACCAGTGTAAGTAAACACTGACACGTCGCTCGGTTCGACTGTTTTACTGCCCACAAGCGAGTAGTAAAAAACATTGCCGACATCAGTTATAATCCGCGCTTCTGCACCTGGCGCAATTTTTTTCATTGGCCCGAAGACATCATTGTTATTGTGCCCATAAATAAAAGTATTTCCCCCACCATTATTGGCTGGTCGTGTAACTGTAGCAAAGTGGGCGTTGTATCCAGACAGCGTCCATTCGTCGGTAGTCTTATCGTACACACCTGGCAGAACAGAAAGCTGTATGTTTACGCTAGGAACGCTAATTTCTGTGGGGATTCCACTAATCGTGGATACTGGGAAGCTTGATTCAGCCGGCAAGCTGACAGGTGCCGAAGCACTATCGGGAGCTTGCCGGGCGTATACCAAACCACCGACCGATAAAAGGTGTATAGCGATAGCCGCTACAAGCAGCACATGCTTGCGCAAGAAGTTCTGCCAAGTCGGTGGCTTGTTAGCGGCTATCATTTGAAATTACCTTGCTTTTACGGCGTACTGTTTAGCTAGATATCCACCAATAGCAAGTGCGCTAAGGGCAGCTAAGCCACTGGCAATGTACTCTGCAGGGGATGCTGCACCAGTTTCAGGCAATGAAGCAACTGAAGTCAGTTCCCCATTTACCGCATCCGCTCCTGCACCAGCACCACGACCACCACCCTGAGGGTTCGATGTAGTTCCAGGTGTATTAGCGGTTGTGGCCCCACATCCAGAGTTATTCACAGCTACACTCGTTGAGGTGTTATTGTTGTTACTAACACTTCCTGAGGTAGAGCTTCCACCAGTAGTATTACCCGATGTATTTGCGCTGCCAGAACTACCTGTCTGATTGCTGGTATTCGTGACTCCCACGACATTTGTATTCGTACTAGAACAACTTCTTGTGTTGTTAGTAACAACTTGGTTGTTCGAACCAGGCCCAGTATTTGTGATTACCTGAGCAGATGCGGCTGCGCTGAATAGCATACAGCTGGCTAGGGTTGCTAGGATTGTTTTAAGGAACTTTTTCATAGCATTTCTCCTTTCAGAGTTAAGATTATCTGTCTCTACTGTTTTGGTATTTATAGGACTTACAGGCTTTTATGTAAAGAACAGTACTTAGCTGGCTGGGTGAAAACCGCTTAGGTTCTGAAGGAGTAGTTGTAGTTACGCCAAGGGAAAATAAACAGTTTGTAGCCAGTCAGGTAGACACTGTTCCAACGTAAAGGTGCGCAAGTCCTATTAAGCTAATCTTCGGAAGCGGACGAGTGCGAACAATCTTTCACTTCCAAGCATCAGCACGCCGGCAAGGGTAACAAATCCAGCGATCCAGACCATGCTATAGTTTGCACTCCTGGTATCATTAAGCGCCGACGTCGCGCTGCTGGGTTGAGGGGCAGGTGGTGGTGTCGTATTGTCTGTTGCGCCTGCAACGACACCCTGGGCAGTGTTCCCGTTAGTATCACCATTGTGAGGTACAAAACCAAAGACTTGCGGAGATGCCGCCGCTACGGCAGCAGTAACTGCGTCTGAAACTGCAGCATTAGGGAGGACACCAACACTAGTCGGTTGATTACCAGCTGCCGTGTTAACTCCGAAGCTACCAAACCAACTACCAAAGACATTGATAAAGAGCACG
Source organism: uncultured Candidatus Saccharibacteria bacterium (assembly GCA_964638875.1). Lineage (GTDB taxonomy): Bacteria > Patescibacteriota > Saccharimonadia > Saccharimonadales > JALRHH01 > JALRHH01. The sequence goes on from CAZXBL010000010.1 coordinate 12,340, forward strand.
CCGAACCAATCATCGACATCAAACTCACTATCAACCATGTTCAACACATTTACGGCTATAGACGCGTCACCTGTAGTTGCATCACCGCCGGTAGTATTGCCAGAAACCTCTGCATCCCCACTGTGCGCAGAGACGTTCACATCATTATTGATCAAGTTATTGCTCGTTGCATCAACATTCAGGTTCAGGCTGCTGTCGTCGTCAATTGTGTTGTTGCTTCCTGGGCCAGTGACTGCCACAGCATTGGTACCGGCAGGTGCATCAAATATCAGCCCAACCCAACTTCCCATGACATTTACAAAGACAAGCATTGCATTTTTGGCGACTACTTTCTTCCCTGTCAGATTAAGCAGTACTACGTTAGAGTTTGCTTTACCTGTCTGCGCATTCCCACCTGTGGTGTTCCCTGCAACGGTCGCACTTCCTGTGCCAGCATCAGTCTGAATATTATTATTGATCGTAGTGTTCGTATTACTATTCACGTTAGCATTTACACTGGAGCCATCAGTAATCTGATTATTAGAATTTGGACCAGTGGCGGCAATTATTGACCGGAGCATGTCGGGTGGCAATAATATGTCACCATTAAGATTGCCGTTTATATTGAGGAGTCCGATGAAAGACTTGTCGGATTTTATAGCAGAGTTAATGAGATTCAATAGGTTCACAACAGCTGTAGCATTACCTGACTTGGCGTTCCCGCCAGTGGTATTGTCAGCTACGAGCGCTTTTCCAGAAGCAACCGTGACGTCTATATCGTTGTCAATTGCCGCGTTGCTGGTGGCATTTACGTCTATATTAGTGTTACCGCTGGCTGATGCTAATGCATTGGGATCTACATATAAATCCCCCACCACATCACCGTCAATATTAGCGACAAATAGTGACACGTCATCACTGCCAAGGCCACCCCACGATGACTGAATCATATTAAGCAAGTTAGCTAGTGCAGCCGCATCGCCTGTTATTGCATCACCACCAAGCGTATTACCT
>CAZXBL010000010.1:13342-25177 GCA_964638875.1 uncultured Candidatus Saccharibacteria bacterium
GTACAGTTGCATCACCTGATTGGGATAGCTGACCGATCTTGTTACTTATAGAAGCGTTAAAGAACAAATTAAATATGGCGCTATTATTCCCATTATTTTGGATCTGGTTATTAGAATTTGGACCCGTGTTGCCAATTGAATTAGTACTCCCGGCAGGACCCGCTAGCTGGGCAAGAAACGGGTTTGTCGGGACAGAAACTACATTAGGAAGGTATTTACCTGCTTCTGGGCTGTAGTACCATTCGGTCGTGTCCCATAAGCCGGTGTTTGGATTGTAACTGTAGTCTTGCGCCTGCTTTGGTCTCGTCTGACCGGTTGCGGGATCCCAAATATAGTAGTCGTTCTCCCACATGCCAGTGTCTGGGTTTTGGATGTAAGTCGTTGAGGCTGATCCTGTTGGCTCTTGTGGCCCTACTGGATCCGTCGGACCAGTGGGATTGGTGGGACCGACTGGCTCAGTTGGCCCCGTTTGAGGAGCCGCTGGTGCATCTTCTGCTGGCTGCGATTGCTCGCCCTCAGCAGGAGGTACATCAGCAGGAGCTTCTTGCGCAAAGATAGCGGCAGGATAAAAGAAAACTTGCACGGTGATGATCAGTATTGTAATTCCGCGGCGAAGCGAATTCTGTAGTGCCTGTCTCATTGGAATCTCCTTTGGTAAAACTTTGGTTATGACGCTGGTATCGGAAGGTGGGAGTAAACTTCTTATTCTCCGTTCAGCTGGTATGATTATGCTGATCTCAGCACCTTGGGGGCCGTGGTACATACCCCCAAGGTCGCCTGTGATCGCCTTCTAAGCTATCTACTAGTTAGAGTAGTTAACAACAGTTGTTGTACTGTTGGTATTAGAAGCTGCTCCTGAAGTCGCGTTGCCGCCTGTGGTGTTACCACTGACATTTGCAGAACCACTTGAAGCTGATTGACTGTTAGAGTTAGTAACAGTTGCATTGTTAACGTTAGTCATTGTCAACAGTGATGTGTTGTTCGTAATGACTTGGTTGTTAGAGCTCGGACCAGTGTTGTTGATCGTTGCTACGTCATTTGAACCACCAGCACCCCATGCTGCTAGAGCAGCGGCACCACCAGCGTTGCTGAATGATACGCTTGTTGCGCTTGAGTTGCCGTTTGACGCCATGCCACTTGAAGCACTACCACCGGTAGTGTTACCACTGACATTTGCAGCACCAGTTGCAGCACCTTGCCCGTTGGCGTTAACTACACCTGCACTGTTTGAATTAGTGAGGGTAGCTGACTGGGTATTAGTTGTTAGAATCTGGTTGTTCGAATTTGGCCCGGTTGTACCGATCGTGCCAGTTTGTGCAGCAACCACTCCGGCACTCATTCCGATGCCGACAAGTGAAGCTGCCAGTGCTCTTAGTAACTTCTTCATAAGTTACTCCTTTCTGAAATTAGTTAATTGGCTTTTGTGCTTTTGTATCTGGTTCTAGACATGAGTTCATGGACTTCTGGTCTAGAACGGTAAACAAAAACACGTGTTTATTACGGTCCCCCCACTGAGTTTTGTGAACTAAAACTGTGAGAGAACGAAGATGATGTAGATGAATTGGAATTAAAATTATAGCCCGAACCGCCGTTAGTTTGGGTATTCTGAGTGGTGGTATTCGTAACAGACTGACTGCCATTTGGTGTCGTAACATGGGTGGTTGAGTTAGGCTCTACTGGGATTTCCTCGCCGTTTACTTCAACCTTGGTGTTAGTTACCCCGTTATTGGTGACTGATTCGATCTTTACTGAATTTGAATTGCCATCTGCCTTGGCATTTGATTCGCCTGGCACCTGTGCTTTTTCTTCTGCTGCTTCTAGCCCGCTGGCTTCATTCGCCTGCTGCAAAGTATTGGGAAGTTCTAAGTTTCTACCAGCATTCATTTGTGCTACTGCAACCCAAACTACCCCTACTATTGCTACTAAAAAAGCCAGCCCAAGGGCTGACTTTTTTGACATGTAGTGGGCTGTGTTACGCAAAAAAGCGCCGTGTTGCAGATTGGAATCTGCTGAAATTTGACCGTCTTGAACACGAGTCTGCAACATAACGCCCTCCGTTAAGCTTGATCATCGATACATTTCGGTGATTCTGCGTAATTTCATACTACGTCTTCGATACTCTATTAGCTGCGAGATATTTCACTAAAGGACGAAATAAACAATGATCAGAACTATTTAGGCCCTGTAGTACACCTGATGTACTATTTACATTAGCCTATAATTTTAGTTGAAAGCATCTTCGTCAACAGCGCTATTTTTGAATAAACCAGTGGAATGCACACGTGATTTACCAGCAGAATTAAATGTGTCAATTTTACTTTCAACTACAGCCTGTACCGCGTCAATAACCTGATCCATTAACTTCACCACGGCGAATTCAGAGGGGTTATCAGCGAGTATCTGCTCTAAAGTTTTACGATAAGCGATCCGCAAGTCAGTATTAATGTTCACCTTTGTGACGCCAATCTTAACTGCATCTACAAAATAGTGACCAGGAGTACCGCTACCACCATGCAAGCTAATATTACAGCTGACTGCATCTCTAAGTTCTTGCAACAACTCAAGATCAAGCTTCTTGGGAACAGGGAATGTACCGTGCAGGTTACCGACTGCAGCCGCAAAGGTATCCACGCCTGTTGCCTCAACAAATGCCCTCGTGCCTTCTGGGGTACTAAAAGTCTTCTTAATCTCATCGTAATCGATCTTTTCTGTGTGTACATTGCTGCCTCCGGCAAAGTAATGTGGCTCGCTCTCAACTAGTGCCCCAGTCAGCCGAGCATACTGCACGACCTGCTTTGTCTCTGCAACTATTTCTTCAATACTTGCGTTTTTGCGAGCCTGGCTAATATCAATATGAATAAATTCGAAACCAGCCTCAATCCCAGCAATTGCTCCTGCAACAGTTGGGCTGTGGTCCAGGTTGATGTACATCTCTACGCCATACTCTTCCTTGTAGTTGTCAACCATATCGCGAACATTGTCGATACCCATCGCATCGACCTCTCCCTGACTCAATTGAACAAGTACAGGAGCTTTTTTAGCTGCAGCAGCACGACTGACTGCGATCAAAGTCTCTTGGTTATCTAGGTTAAAGGCCCCCAACGCAAAGTGTTCAGACCTTGCACGTGCCATAGCGTTCCGGGCATCTTGACAGTTTTTTCGTATTTGCTGGAGTGATAGTGACATTAGCGTTCCTTCTTTTCCATAATGTGATGTGCGGTCAGTGTAATGTGTTTTGCGGTTAGACCGTGTAATTCAAGTAATTCCTCTGGCTTACCTGATTCTCCGTAGACATCACGTATACCCAGGCGCTTCATGGGAACAGGAAATTCTTCGGCTAGCAATTCTGCTACCGCACCGCCGAGCCCACCGTTAATTTGCGCTTCTTCAATAGTAATAACTGCTTTAGTTTTATGAACACTCTTCAGGATTGTGATCGCATCAAGGGGTTTAATTGTTGGACAGTGGATTACTTCAGCATCAATCCCATCTTTAAAAAGTTTTTCTGCAGCAACCATTGCCTGGTAGGTCATAGTACCGGTGCTAATAATTGTTAGGTCAGCGCCCTCGGTATAAACATATGCTTTGCCGATTTCGAATGGTGACTTATCTGTTGTTAAAACTGGGGTCGCCTCACGGGCTAATCGGATGTAGGCTGGTCGGTTATCGGTCGCGAGGGCAAGCGTTGCCTTTTCGGCTTCCAGCGCATCGCCCGGAACAATTACTAACATATTTGGCATAACGCGCATCATTGCAATGTCTTCTAACATTTGGTGGGTCGCGCCATCCGCGCCGGTGTATAGCCCAGCATGGGCCCCAACTATTTTTACAGGCAAGTCATTTAGTGCAATAGTGGTCTTAATCTGCTCCCAGTTACGCCCTGGACTAAACGCTGCATAACTACTAACAAAAGGTATCTTGCCCATGGCTGCTAGGCCAGAACCAACTGTTGCAAGGTTCTGCTCCGCAACGCCAATTTCCACAAAACGATCTGGAAATTCATCACGGAACAGACTGATCTGAGTAGAATCAGTCAGGTCAGCACACAGCGCCACAACGTTTTCATCGCGCTTACCTGCCTCTAGCAATCCCTTCCCAAAACCTTTTCGAGTAGGAACCTTTTCGATGTCCTTGGATAACACATCAGCTATTAAATAGAGGTTACTCATGTTCGCCCTTGATCTTTCCTTTTAGAGAACGGAGTTCTTTCAAGGCCTCTACTGCTTGTACATGATTTGGCGGCATGCCGTGCCAGTGAAAATCATATTCCATAAAATCGACACCCTTACCTGGCACTGTGTGAGCAATGATCATAACTGGCTTATCCGCAACTGCGCGGCCCATTGCCGCAGCATCGATAACCGCTTCTATGTTATTACCATCTATTTCAATTACGTGCCAGCCAAAGGATTCCCACTTAGCTTTTAGGTCACCCAATGGCATAACCGATTCTGTTGGGCCATCAATCTGGATATAATTACGGTCGGTAATGGCGATGATATTATTCAGCTTGTATTTTGCGGCTAGCATTGCGGCCTCCCAAACGTTGCCTTCGTTCTGTTCGCCGTCGCCCAGCACAACATATACCCATCGGTGGTGATCCTTGTTCATACGCATTGCCAGCGCCATACCGGCAGCCTGGCTTAAACCTGAGCCCAAAGGGCCACTGGTATTTTCCAACCCAGGTAATTTTTTACGCTCTGGGTGACCTTGCAATCTAGAGCCAAACTGGCGTAGTGTCATAAGTTCTTTTTTATCGAAATATCCTGCATGCGCCATAGTGACATATTGGACTGGTACACAGTGACCATTACTGAGTAGTAAAATATCTCGTTGATCCCAGTCAGGCTTTTTAGGATCCAATTTCATAATGTCGAAGTAAAGCGCTGTAAAAATGTCAGCTAACCCCAGAGGACCAGCGCTGTGACCACTGCCAGCGTGTTCTAGCGACTTGATAATGTCCTCACGGATTTCAAGCGCTTTTTGATCTAGTTGCTCTAGTGTTAGTTTTTTACCCATCTTGCTTGTGATTATACAAGGGTAGCGAAGGAAAAGGAAGTTTACTTCACTTTTCCAAGCAACCTGCAGTAACTAAAGCTATAACAGATGCCATGTAAATATGTAACTCTTACAACATTCTCTCTTGTGAATAAATAATGACTTCCATTTAACAGGGGTGAGTGTTGTAATTCGCACATTTGAGTAAAACATGTTGTGAGTTACATTTCCTGTGTTAAAGAAGGGAGACGCTATGAGAAACCGTATAGCAATCGAAGGCATTGATGGCTCAGGAAAGTCATCAGTTGTCTCGGCAATTACAGAGGCTCTAACCGCGGAAGGGTTACATGTACGCACATTTGCTACATTTCGGATAGCAAATACAGAACTCGGTCACGACATTTATGATCTTTGGGCAGATGACCGCACTGCAAAAATAGGTATTGAGGTCATGAGGCACACATTGGGTGTCTGCGAAACGATCGCAGCCAAGGATGGCGCTGACGTAGTTATCTACGATCGCCATTGGATGAGTGTTATGACAGAAATTGACAATCGACCTAATCTCATTCAAGTCTGGGGGAATGATTATTTCGTACCAGCTTGCTTGCTGCGTACTCCTCCAGAAACAGGTCGCAGCCGACTGCAAAACGACCAAGATGAAGAATTTTCTTCACTTACATCCCTAACAACTTACGCTAATAAATTTAACCAATTAGCACGAACATTCCCTCAACAAATGCTTGGTATTTACCGAAGCGATGACGACGTTACTATCGACGATATTGCTCGGAACATTATGTGGGACATGAGGATCAGGAGATAATATGAATGTAGACACCTTAACCACTGAGCAATTCAAGAAGTTACCTCTCGTTGTCGAAGGAGAAAGCAAAGAAGTACGCTACGCTGGCAAGGGCCTGGTAGTTATTAGGCTTAAACCGACAGTGTACAGCTTTACTCATAACCGTACGGGGATTATTCCTGGGAGTGATGCCACTCGCCTACTGGCAATAAAGTTGCTACTTCCAGTACTTCATGAAGCCGGGATACACCATAGTTATAAAGCAATAAATGATAAGTGGATTCTATCGACATTGGTGTTACAACCATTTACCAAAGGCACCGATCCGTTCAGGCCAACTGATTTAACTGACGCCGAAATGGCAGTGTTACCGGTTGCTCCACCGATAGAAGTTGTAGCAAAGGCAGTTCATAGTGGTACGCCTAAACATCGCTATTACAGGTTTAGCGACTACCCAACACGTGTAGGTACACATATTGATGCCGACACAACCTACCCAAACCACGTTATAAGGTTTGACTGGCGAAACCCGATGAGGGATAAGGACGGGAATCGTTTAGCAGACGAGGTCCTATCTGAACAAATGGCTGATTGGTTTATTGACGTCCCAGCGGCGGCACAAACAGCCCAGACAGCATTCCAGGCACTTCGTAAGTTCATAGCAAAGAAAGGTCTGGACTTATGGGACATCTGTTTCTTCATTTCCCAAGATGGCAAAACAATGTTTGGTGAAGTAAGCCCGGATTGTCTTAGAGTTCGATCAGCCACCCAAGAATCACTTGATAAAGATGTCTGGCGCGCTGGCGGATCGTCCGACCAAGTCCTTACTAAATGGCAAACATTTTTAGATTACATAGATGCTACAGGAGATGATCATGGACCAACTCCCCGATAGTTTTTCAGCTGCGCTTCAAACATATAAAAACGAGATCGCTGAGAAGGAGGCGATCACTAAACTTGCTCGTAAGAAAGTCGCACAAGAAAGAGAAAGAAAAGCTGCCGAAGAAAAGGTACGACAACAAGCTTTAGCCGCAGAAGAGTACGCCCAAAGAGAAGTACTCGCAAAGACGGCAGCGCTCACGATAACACATTCTTTACTAAATGGTCGCGGTAAAATGCCCGTTGGAGTCACTATCGATGGGCGCAGAGACTCCACCCTTGCACAGGAATGGAAGCTTAAAACAAGTGAAGCAAGGCGCCGAAGAGCAGAACGACTTGATATGGTGGGTTGGCGGTTAAGAAATATTGGCAATGTAGCAGTGCTCAGAATCTCGCGGATGTTTTCATACGAAACAGGTGGCTGGGACAGATTGGTAGAAGTACCTTCTGCCGAGCTCTGGCTTTACGATAATGAATTGCCCCGACCATCATTCACTAGAAGCACTCGACACAGTGAGCCTGAACGGCTTTTAGATTCAAGACATTTTGAACGGGGTTCTTGGCAGGAACTTGCCGCCACACTTGGCAATATGCAACTCGCCCTAGATTCCAAGACTCAAACAACAGATTGTAGCAATTCAGAAACTAAGTTAGGCTAGAGACATGCAACAGATTTATTTCGTAACTGGAAACTCCAAGAAATTCGAGGAAGCACATAGAGTTTTGCCGAGCCTTGAACGGATCGATTTTGATCTGCCCGAAGAACAAACGCTCGACCCCCAGCTAGTAATTGTTAAAAAGCTGGAAGTTGCGCGATCACATCAGCCTGAAGGTGCTCTAATAGTAGAAGACACATCCCTCTACCTTGACGGGCTAAACGGCTTCCCGGGGCCACTCATTAAATGGATGCTGAAAGCTGTAGGCAATCAAGGCATCTACGAGCTCACGAGTGCTATCAAAAACCGACAAGCAACTGTTAAAACTGTCATCGGTTACGACGATGGATCGGGCAATATTAACTTCTTTGAAGGCTCATTAAATGGAACTATTGTCCAGCCATATGGCAATGAAGGGTTTGGATTCGATGACATATTTCAGCCCGAGGGACTGAGTGAAACATTTGCTGAAATGGGCGGAGATTTTAAACTCGAATTCAGTATGCGTACTGAGGCATTCCGTAAGCTCGCAGAATATCTAGATCAGGCCAGCTAGTTTTTTGTAGGCTCCTTCAGGATGTGAGGAATTCTGTATGAACCCGCCCGTGTTCAGTACATCCACGCCCGCATTTACGAGCTTTTTCGCGTTATAGTCGTTAATGCCGCCGTCCCAACCAATTTCGGCTTCCGGGTGATGCTCCCGCACTTTTCGTACTTTATCAAGTAATCCCAGGTCTGCTTCACCACCATGATGACCCAGCTTACCACTAAAAATCAAAACGTGATCAAAACTATGCATGATTTGGTAAGCGTACTCTATCGGTGTTTCCTGCAATATTGCCAGACCTACCTTAATATCATGTTTGTGTAGTTCTGCCACAAAGTGCATGTGGTGCACGTGAGCTTCGTTATGAATTACCACCATATGGGGCTTAAGTTTAACAAGCTGGTGGAGCACTGCCATTGGTTCCTGATACATCAGGTGAATATCAATAGCTGGGCCGTGGGGCGGTAACCATATTTCATTCAAACTAGGTGATTCTGTGGGGGCAAACTGTCCATCCATCAGATCTATATGTATGCGTTTGGCAAACTGGGATGCAACTCGTAGCTGCCGGGAGTACTCTTCAACGTCGTAGGCAGTAACTGTCGGGCATATAACACTCATGCCTAAACATCGTCCATTTCATGTATACGTCGGACATAGCGTGGCTCTGGTACAAAAGTTGTATTTAAAAATGTCTCTACTAGTATATTGGCCGTGTCTTTTTCCAGAACATCTGCTGGCAGGCAAATTATATTCGCGTCGTCGTCCTTGCGTGCTGAACGGACTGACTCACGGTCATAGCCGAGTAAAGCCCGGATACCTTTAAAACGATTTGCTGCCATACAGATACCTTGCCCACTGCCGCAAATCAGGATCCCTCGTGTTTCGTGATCATCGCTTGTTAAAATATTTTTGACGAGCCGCTGGGCCACTATAGGGTAATCATCAGCAGGGTCTAGCTTTGGCGCACTATCATCTACTACATCGTACCCTGCATTTTGTAGGTATTCTATGAGCGACTGCCTTAGTCGGTAGCCTCGATGGTCAGCGCCAACAAAAATCTTCATACTGTTCCTAAGATTGGTGTGAGACACGCCCTACGTCAGCAACTACCTCAACCAGACGGTTGCTGTAGCCCCATTCGTTGTCGTACCAAACCATGATTTTTGCCAGGTTGCCACCAACAACTTTTGTGAGCAGCAAATCAACAGTGCCAGAATGGCTGTTACCAATATAGTCACTGCTTACAAGTGGCTCGTCACTTACGCCCAAAATACCCTGATAGAATGGTTCACTAGCAGCTTTACGGAACGCATCGTTGATTTCCTCGACTGTCACATTTTTCTTCAGTAACACGGTTACGTCGCTAATAGAAACCACTGGGGTTGGAACGCGGATACTAACACCGTCAAATTTACCCTTTAACTGGGGTAGTGTCAGGGTAACTGCGATTGCAGCACCGGTGCTCGTGGGTACCATGTTTTCAGCGGCGTTACGACCTTCGCGGAGATCTTTGTTAGGTGCGTCCTGTAGTGCCTGGCTGGCAGTGTAACTGTGGACCGTGGTCAAAAGCGACTTTTCGATTCCAAAATTTGATTCTAGGATAGCCATAACTGCACCAAGCGAGTTAGTCGTACAGCTGGCGTTACTAATAACCTTCGACGCGCCCTCCAACTTGTCTTCGTTAGCACCAAGCACAATCGTATCAACGCCATCGCTTTTAGTAGGCCCAGAGATAACGACACGTTTTGCGCCCGCTTTGATATGGAGTTCTGCGTCTTCTTTCTTGGTGAAACGGCCGGTTGATTCAATAACCACGTCGACTTTCAGATCACTCCATGGCAAAGCTGCAGGGTCTTTCTCTGCAGTTACTTTGACGTTTTTACCATTAACAATTATGTGATTTTCGTCAAATGATACTTCATGCTGATAAGTTCCATAGTTACTGTCATGCTTTAGCAAGTATGCCAGTGTTTTGGTATCAGTTAAATCATTAATCGCTACAATTTCGCAGTCGCCGCGTTCAAACGCAATCTTAAAAGCATTCCGACCAATACGTCCGAATCCGTTAATCGCCACCCTTGTCTTCATAAATATATCCTGCTTAGATTTTTAAGTTCTTATGCTTAAATTCTAGACTGAGATGCCACCGATGTAAAGCTAAACCTACTTTTGGTTGTAGCGTTCGATTGATTCGGCGATGATGGCCTTTGCAGCTTCGGCGTCGCCCCAACCCTCTACTTTGGTGCTACCTGGCTTCCTTAGGTCTTTATAATGCGCAAAGTGGTGCTCGATCTTTTGCTTCCAGCGATCGTGCAGGTCGTCGAATGATGTAATAGCGTCATCAGTATTGCGATCGTCAGCTGGCACAATCACAATTTTGTGATCAGCATCACCGTCATCGATAAAGTTTAGTACACCGATAACCTTACCCTCAAGGTAGACACCGGTTGGAATAGGTTCGTTTGTGAGAACCAATGTATCCAGCTCATCACCGTCCTCGTCCAAAGTTTGGGGTATAAAACCGTAGTTACAAGGTTTCGCAAAAATACTTGGTTCGACACGATCCAACATAAAGCATGCCCGTTCGCGATCCCATTCAATTTTCAGAGTTGACCATTTTGGGATCTCAATTACCGTATTTACAATGCCGTTCTGGTAGTCGCCTGGGCTCAGGACTTGGTTAAAATCAGCCATGTTTCTCCTTCTTTTGGGTAATTTTTTCTTCCTCCGTATTGTACAATATTAGGTAACGCTATGAAAATCATTGGTCACCGGGGCGCTGCTGGACTCGCCCTTGAAAATACGCTAGAAAGTATCAAAGCCGCCGTAGCGGCTGGAGTTGATGCGGTTGAGTTCGATATTCGCATGACATCTGACGGAAAATTCATAGTCATTCATGATCAGACACTCAGCCGCGTAAGCGAACATCATCACATTGTTAAAGAAGTTGCGAGCGATTACATTGCCGAGGTAATTCTTCATAACGGTGAACCCTTACCTACATTGACTGCTGCCCTGCATGCAGCTGGCGACACGCCAGTAATCATTGAGGCTAAAGATTCTGGTTGGGGAGAGAACTTGGCCGAATATTTGAACGGTTACGGTCATATTGATGCTACGGTTATTTCATTTAACCACCGTGAGCTTGGCAAGTTCGCCAGATTAGCACCTACTTTCCCAACTTTTGCTATTGAACGCACAAAGCCGTTTGACGCAATACAGTTTGCCAAGCAGAACAAGTTCACAGGTGTCGATATGAACTTTTGGTTACTCAACCCACTGACGTACTGGATGGCAAGGCGCAAAGGATTAGAGATTATGGTGTATACCGTCAACCACCGTTGGATCGCCTGGTATTTGAACCTGCTGTTTCCAAAAGCTGCAATCACCACCAACCACCCCCACAATATGCAGTTCTTAAGACCAAAGCACTTGCGCAAAGAATCAAAGACTGTTCTATGACCACCGCCAAACTAAGTTCGATAGAGCAGCTCAACAATACAGCTTTTACTTTTTGGTTTAAGCCAAGCTCACAGATCGATTACACTGCAGGCCAGTTTGTTGAGATATTTCTGCCCCACGATGCTGACAACCGTGGCACCCACCGTTGGTTTACGCTATCTTCATCCCCTACAGAAGAACATATTGCCATTACAACCCGTAAAGCTACCATGCAAAGCAGCTTTAAGAAGGCTCTCTTCGACTTAAAGCCTGGTGATACCGTGCAAGTATCACAAGCTATGGGCGATTTCGTATTGCCCATTCAAAAATCAATTCCCGTCATTTTTATTGTACGGGGTATTGGCATTACACCGGTCCGTAGCATGCTGAAGAGCCTGCAGGATACCGACGAGAAGCGACATGTTACGATAGTCTACTCCACCCGAGATTCCGACGACGCCTTATTCACTGGCCTGATACATGGCATCAGCACAAAGGTTGAGATT
>CAZXBL010000011.1:0-4101 GCA_964638875.1 uncultured Candidatus Saccharibacteria bacterium
GGTTGCCTAAGACAGCACATTCAATCTCGTCACCAATAACTGCGCTTTCAATTAATATCTTGGCATCATATTTAAAGGCTTCTGTAACTGCCGTACGTAGTTCATCAGCATTCGTCACCTTGCTGACACCAACAGAAGAACCCATGTTAGCTGGTTTTACAAATAACGTACTGCCTAGTTCTGCAAAGATTGCTTCAACAGATAGGTCTTCTTGTTCATCTATCGCAATAGTTACAAACGGCGCAATTGCTATGCCGGCGTCACGGAGCAGCCGTTTCATAACATCCTTATCCATACCTACCGCAGACGCTAAAACACCCGTTCCGACATAGGGAATACCAGCTAGCTCAAAGAAGCCTTGTATAGTTCCGTCTTCGCCCATGGGACCATGTAGGATCGGCAATGCCACGTCTATGCCGCTGATATCAAATTGATCTCTTAGCAGCGCATCTGTAATCGTCTGAGGGACAGGATTGGCAGCCAGGTCAGTTGGCGAAACATTGTGCCAGCTACCGCTCCTATCTATGCCGACAAGTACAGGGCTGTATTTACTGAGATCAAGTGCTTCTAAAACATTTTTGGCAGAGTTGATAGAGATTTCGTGCTCCGCCGATTTACCACCAAAAAAAATACCAACCGTACGCTTTTGTTGGTTGGCGATTTGAGTTGTGTCATTTGTCATAGGCTCTAGCTTATCATTTTATACCAATAGACGCTGTGGCTACAGTTTTTTGATGTGGTCAATGATTGCCGATGTTGAAGCGTGACCATCACCTTCTGAACGCGGAACTATCGTTAACTTTGATTCGTCCATAATATTCCAAAACCGTGGGTCTGGACCATCAGTCGCGTAAACGTCAGGCTGAAGTGTGGCAACTATTTCTGCGTGCGCTGGATCTATTTCATCTAGTGGAGCTGTAGCCGGGTCTATGAATACATAGTCCACGACCTTCAATGCGTCCAACATTGTTGCACGATCATCTTGCGGAATGATAGGTCGCTCAAGACCTTTACGCGCCTTTACTCTATCGTCGCCGCTTAACATCACAACGACAGTGTCACCTAAGGTTTTAATCTTAACTGTATCTAGGTAGCGCAGGTGACCTACGTGCAATAAATCGAACGTACCACTGGTCAGAACGATTCTTTCGTTTTTATGGAATTTGCGGATTTTGCTGAGGTTTTCTATTTGGGTGATCATGAATATACATTAGCATTTTTATGCTAAATTGTCAATATTTAGCATACCTAGTATTGTATTTTCTCATCTGTTATGTTATCATTTTGCGGTCTCTTTTATAACTTACCCCTTCTTCTGGCGGTCCCGTCGTCTAACGGTTAGGACACCAGGTTTTCATCCTGGCAACAGGGGTTCGATTCCCCTCGGGATCACCAGAAGAGCGGGTATAGTAAAACCCCTCCGTAATACGGAGGGGTTTATTAATTTCTGTATTTAGGACGGGACTAGGCGTTGAAGCGTCGTGCCCATACGAGACGGTAAGCGAGTGCTCCACCTGCAGTAATTGAGCCGAAGAGTCCGAGTACGGAACCGACACCTGTGTCTACAAGTACTTCAGGGCCACCTTTGCTACCGCCGCCATTGTTACATGTATTGGTATCCTCACATGTTTGCGGTTCCTCTGGCTCGTCACAATCAGCCAGGTTCTTTGAGTGTAAGTTCGCGTCAAAGTCTGATTCGTTGATCGTGATGATGTTCTTGGTACTGAGTTCACACACCTCGATCACACCCGGTTCTGGTGGCTGACAACGTGGATCGTTTGGAGGAAGGTAGTTGCCTGCCTGATCTTCTGGAACTGTAATAATCTGGCCAGTTTGTGGGTCACAGACTTGTACCATGTTTGGCTCAGGGATTACGACCTTGGTGTTACACCTGGTGCTGGTGCGGTCACCAACCGAGGTCTTAACAACTAGGTTTACGCTGTAGGTACCAGGAACCTGGAGTGAAAGCGTAGGTGTAGTTGCCTCTAATGCGCTGGTTGTGACAGTTTCGGTGTCTACAACAACTCCTGCGGCATTCTTAATAGTGAATACGTAGGCAGTTACCTTAGCATCGTTTCTTGTGGCTGCTTTACCATATAGTGTGAAATCGTTTTTGTTGATGTAGTTCGTACGAGCGAGTACACAGACTGCTGAAGGCTCTGGGAGGCGTATGTTTGCATCGTCACAGTCATCTGGGCTACCAGGGATAGTAGGTGAATCAACACAGACTGTGTTTTTGATCTTGCCACCAAGGTAGGTTGGAACTTTCGCTGTAATAGTAAAGCTGAGACTCTGCCCCACATTCAGTTGCGGAATAGTGTGACGCCATTCACCATTGGCAATAGTGCCAGCACTTGCGCTGATGAAGGTAACACCGTTTGGTTGCTTGTCAGTTACGAGAACATCCTTCAAGGCTACATCGCCGGTATTTGTTACTACCATTTGGTATGTAAACACTTGGTTGACGCCAACGAGGATATTTTCCTCGCCATTTACCTTTTTAGTAACTGAGACACCTGGATCAGGGTCTGGAGTTGGTTCCTTGTCCACTGTAATTCTAGTCATACAGGCGTCGTTAGTTCTTTCACCCGCAGTCGTGTTGACTATCACACGGACCCGGTAATCACCCGGTTGGTTGAACGTTATCTTACCTGATTCAGCTCTACGAGCGTCAGTACGAATGGTTCTTTCTGCTACAACCCTATCGTTACTGTTACGAGCAACAAACGTATACGACTTGATCTGGGCGCCACCATCAACTGATGCACGACCGACGAAACTGAACTCATTACGTGAGATTTTAGTCTTTTCGATACCTTCACACTTAGCGCTTGGCTGTTCACAGTTCAATCTTCCGTGACCATACGCAATCATTGGAGCGTGCAAACGTGTGCCATAGGTCAAGTCAACCTGATAGAAACAGCCTTTTTGTTCATTGCTGCGCTCTGGTAAGTTAACACCAAGGGTGTGGCGTCCTGGACCAGTATAAATCTGAGGGTTCTTATCAAATAAAATTTGCTTGTCGTATGGACGGCCAGTCATAGATGGGGCGTAAAATGACATTGCAGAAACTTGTACTTTACAGTTTGCAGGACCCATAACCTTGAAGTCTACGGTTGCCCTGTTATTTCGAACTGTAAATGCTTGCCCACGGGGGCCGACTGATTCTACTGTACAGCGTGGCGCACTGCCAACCTGACCTGGTTCTGCAGCCGTAACACGGTTATGCACAAATCCCACTCCAGCCACGACAGCCAGCATCGCAGTTGCACTAACCAGTATTCTTAGGTACTTGTTGTACCGATTTATAAATGCTTGATCACCAAATAATCGTTTCATACCGCTCTCCTTTGATCCAATAATACGCTCAACTCCACCAGTAAACTGTGGGGTTTTCTACATAATACAAACTTTATGCTAAGAAGTAAAATGCTATAGCTTATAAAGTTTTAAGAAGTTATTCGACTTTTAGTTTGTCTTTGGCAAAACTAAAGCCAAATGTACTGCCTTTATCGACTACACTGTGAAAAATAAGCGCACCACCCTGTGCCACAATTACTTTCTTTGCCATAAATAAACCAAGCCCTGTTCCATCTGGGCGTGCTTTCTGGGCGTTCTTGGCTCGGTAAAACTTGTTAAATAAATGGTGCTGTTCTGCTTGCGGGACACCTATACCGTTGTCTTTGACCTTAAATTCGACTGTCTTGTCGTTTTCTGTCAGTTCAATCTCGATTTTACCACCGGCAGGGGTGTAGTAAATAGCATTGTCTACAAAGTTCATAATCACCTGTCTGATCTTCGTTTCATCTAGCATCAATGTTGGGAAAGTCTTCGGTTGGTTATAGACTAATGTCATCTTTTTACCAGCCGCTGTCTCTTTCAGCTGCTGAACTTCACCCTCAATCACCTGCGAAAGATTAGTTGGCACTGCATCAATAATAAATTTGCCAGTTTTTAAACGGGATAAATTCAATAAATCAGCAATCAAAAACACCATACGCTGGCTACTTACAAACGACTGCTCCAATAGTTTTTTCTGCATGTCATTCAGTGGGCCCGCATCACCTTCCAACACCATACTGACGTACCCCTTTACAGAGG
>CAZXBL010000011.1:4111-23843 GCA_964638875.1 uncultured Candidatus Saccharibacteria bacterium
GAGGTCAGCGGAGTACGCAATTGGTGCGAAGCCATACTAATAAACTCGTCTTTAGTCTCGTCCATAGTCTTAAGTTTGTCATTTGCTCGCTTCAGCCGTTTGGTTGCATCATCAACTTTCTCCTGTAAGGTGACATTGAATTTCTCAATTTCCTCAAATCGGAGCGCATTTTGCGTAGCAATCGTTAGCTCACTACTTATGATCCCTATTACGCGTTTGTCCTGCTGGCTAAACGAATTACCACTTTTTTTGATACCAAATAGGATAAGGCCAATCCCTTCTAGGCCGTAATCTACGCTGGAACTCATTTTTGCAACTGCCCCAATGTCGTATTTACTTAAAACTCGATACAATTTGGGTTCACTTTCTCGTATATCCTCAGTCACGATCACTCGTTTCTTCGCAGGAGCAGTTAATTCTCGCATTGCTAATATATCTTCGTCAGAAAAATTCCGCTGGTCACCTAAGACACGCTGCTGGTTATACGCCGTAGGACGTAACTCTATGGAGCAAAATGAGGTTTTGAGGTGCTTGTTAACAATATCTGCTGACTTGTCTAGGAGCGGCTCAACATCGACACTGTTTAGAACGTGCCTGTTAAGTTCCGCCAATACATCTTGGGTATCATATGCATCTTTATAAAATAAGCTGTTTGTTATTCTATCGAATCGTCGTTTAAGTGGCGCAAACGAAACAGCTACAACCAGGATTAATAGCACATTTAGGCCATTACGAACCCATGTACTATCAGAGTTCTGAAGCGCAGATGTTGCAACAGACGATACAAGCGCATAGCCAGCAGCAAGTAACGCAATACTAAATGCATATCCAAGTGCTCTTACAACTACAAAACGAATATCAAGTAGCTTGTGCTTTACGATTGCGATTGAGGTAAAGACGGCAAAAATACTGACAACATTAGCCCCATACTCGGCGGCCTTAGGTTGCCCTGCAATCGGTAAAATTGCGTTTAAAATAATACCTGGCACAACGCTCAATGTAATACCCCACAAAATATACTGGAGCTGTGCACGGCGTAATCCTACAGAACTTGGCCTCTTGTACTCTTGGATGAGCAGCTTCAGCCCGTAACCAAAATATACAGCCAACATTGCCAGTAAGACTATGTATATTGGCCCAGTTACGAGCGCACCATCCGTTGCTAGGGACAGATTGGCATCGCTAAAAGTAGTGGTAATAATAAGCAGTACTGGGAGCAAAAGGTAATACTTTGCCCTTCTAATACGACCGAGCCTTCCTACGAAACTGAAGCAGAAAAGCAGAAAAAAGTAAGGCAGAAAAGCAGCGCCGAGAAGCGTAAGGCGGACTAGGCTTAGATAAGAATCTTGATTCAGGTTTAGGTTTGCCAAAAGGTTAAAAACCAACCACACAAACCCTGCAAACATAAACCCAAATAAACTACGGTTAACTGCCGACCTGGAATTGCTATAAAGCAAAATTGAGCCGAGTATTAATAGGACAATGCCGCCCAAGAGTAGCGATGCATTTGCAAGCATAACCACCATTATACTTGCAGTGGACTATATGTACACTACAGTTGTTCTTCTACAAACCAATGGTGCAGCTCAGGCATGTTTGCCTTCATAACATCATTGACCTCATCTAGGTCCATCAGAAATGCTGCGCAGTCTCCACCTTGGTAGTATTCAACTGGACCAAGCTGCTTGAATGTAAAGCCGAATGCTTCGTTCATTTTTTGGACACGCTCTGGTTCCATAATAATGCCCCACTTTTTTATGCCACGAGCACATGCATCCCTATATGCTAAGCGCCACATATTTGTGGATATCACTCCCTTTTCGGCGCCGCTATTGTTATGGTCAACCGCAGTCGTACCAAGCTCTTCAAGTAGCCCGTCGTGACCCATTTTCTCCAAAGACTCCTTATCGGTGTAATCATAGAAAGGTAAGTCCATGAATGGTGGCGCTATTTTTTTACCGGAGAACATCCTGGTCACTCCAACCACATCACCAGATTCCTTGGTCGCTATAAATAACTTAGAGTCCTGGTTGTTTTCGTCATAAACTTTCAGTGAGCCGAAGTCGTTTTCGTCCCAAATACGCTGCTCGAATTCGGCAGCTTTTTCACTAATCGATTGCTGGTATTCCCCAACCTCAGCAATTGTAATGCCCGTTCCCTTATCAAGGTGGCTCAGTAAGGTCGAATCACTTAACTGCTCTTTACCAAGCTTTTTCTTGGCCCAGCCTATAAAGGTAGCCAACCCACCTACTGCGACTGTAGTTGCACCTATAGTTTCTACACTTGGGTTTGCGATACCTTCAGCGGCAGCAAAAGCAAGACCCCCAACCATAGCAGTTGTACCTGCTGTAATTTTAAGACCAAAGTTTCTATTTTTTTCTTTGGTTCGTTCTGGATCTTGCGCCTGCTTAACTAGCATAGCTACGGCGGAGCCACCAAGTAAGCCCACACCGTAGTCTGTTACAGCATTTGTGCGTGCGTCTTCTCTAATACCAACTGCTCGAAGTTTATGATTAACCTTGCTAACCATACCTTTTCCAAACTTACTATCAAGAGCTTCTGCTGCCGTAATCGCAGCACCACCTTCAATAATCGCTGTAGCAGCAGTGAAAGCTCCGGCTGCAATGAAAGGATCTCTAGTAGCAAATAGTACACCTGCAGCAGCGGCACCGCGTAATACTTCATTAAGTGGTGATACCTCAGCGGCAATTACGCCAGCAGCAACAGCTTTACCTATACTAGAATCAAGTAGGTTTCTATCGACTTCTTGGTGTGTAAGTTCTGGGCTTGTCATCATTACTACCTCATTAAGTGGGCGCCGTTTTCCCAGTCACTTGCCTGGTACACCGCCACCACCATTGCACATATAGGTGTGTGCTTACATACACGGCCATCTACCACCATTTGGATCGGTCCAAAATCAACATTACGTGTGGCCATCAATGCCTCAAGACTCTGAGTAATATCACGGCGGACAGTAGTTTCACTGGTTCCTTCGTGTTCCACAAACAGGCCCTTTTTCGTTTCAGGATCTTGAACCCAGCCAATACCAGCCCAGGCTTCTTCATTGGGACGCTCAGCACGTTGCTCAGCCATCACTACGTATAATCGATCACCCCATTCACCTGGCATCAATTCAGTAGGAATTGGTTGTTTCTCATGAAGTTCCAGCTCGGTGTTAGGTGGGATCACTGAACTTAACCTAATTAGATTATAGTTGGCTATACCAGCGTGATTTAACGCAGAGTCAAATGCCGCGAGTGTTGTAGGACCTGTACCGATACCTGATGTAATGTGGATTTTCATAATTTCTTTCTTTAGTTATAAAAAACGACATGCTGGTTCCTTAGTAGGGGGTGTCAGTCATGTCGTTAGTCTTGAAAAGAACTATTTACAATTATACTCTTTTTTGCATTTTTGTCAATATACTTTTATAGTTTATTGTTGTTTTATATAAATAAAAAGACACTGGACACAGCGAGACGCCATATCTAGTGTCTAATTGTGCTGCAAAAGTACTAATTACTTTGTACACCTAACAGATGTAAAAGTCAACTTTTTGCTTACGCTTATCTGTTATTATTTGTATATAAGAATAACTACGATACTATGTAATGACTTCAGTTAAAATAAAGACAGACATGATGAAGATTGCAGTCATAGAAGACGATAAGCCTATTCAAATGCTCTACAAGACCAAGCTAGAGCTTGAAGGGTTTACGGTGGTGACTGCAGATAACGGCAAAGATGGTCTCCTGACATTAGAGAACGAAAAGCCTGCGCTAGCACTGGTTGATTTACGTATGCCAGAAATGAGCGGGGACAAGATGCTGTCCCGGCTCCGGGAGACAAAATGGGGGGCGAATATTCGCGTGATCATCCTGACAAATATAAGCCGTGACGAAGCGCCCAGTGCGCTTCGTTTTTTAAATGTCGACCGTTACTTGGTAAAGGCCCACCACACACCGAAACAGGTGGTAGACGTGGTTAACGAGGTCCTCAACATCCGAAAGTCCCCTGCCAAACAATCGTTATAAGTTGACACTTGCTGAAAGCTGTTAATTCGCTTACGATACAACTATGCCTAAAATCGCAATTATCGAGGACGATCAAGCTATTAGCCAGATGTACCGGATGAAGTTTGAGGCGGAAGGTTTTGAAGTAGAAACCGCCGCTAATGGCAAACTGGGGCTGGGGCTCGTCGATAAAATGCGCCCTGATATTATTCTATTGGATCTGATGATGCCGGAAATGACCGGTGATGAAATGCTCAAGAAACTTCGCGCCACTGAGTGGGGTAAAAATATCAAAGTTATTATCCTAACAAACATGGGTGAGCAAGAAGCGCCTCCTGTAGTAAAGGAGCTGGACGTCAAACGGTTCATTATTAAAGCAGAAATGACACCGCGGCAGGTTGCCGAGATGGTCAAGAATGAGTTGTCGAGCTAATGGCGCATATAGTATTAGTTGAAGACGACGAGTTACTGTCCGAGATGTACCAAGCGGCGCTGATAAGCGAAGGTTTTCAATGCACTGTAGCACTTGATGGCGCAACCGGACTCGACATCGTGCAACACGTGCAACCTGATCTGGTGCTGCTGGATCTTATGCTGCCACAAATGAGCGGCGACGAGGTGCTGGCTAGAATGCGCCAATCCGATAGGGCAAAAGACACCAAAGTGATCATTATGACCAATATAAGTGAGAGCGAAGCCCCGGATATATTGAAAACACTCAATTTTGAGCGTTACATTGTTAAAGCAAATACTACTCTTTTAGAAGTAGTTGAAATAGTAAAGCAGCTGTTTGCTTCGCCGACACCTCAAGCCGAAGTAGCGTAAACCCTCTTCACCCGTTAAACTATTCCCTATGAAGATTGCGATTGTTGGATTTGACCGTGAAGGTCGTGCGACCTATGACTTCTTTACAGGCAAAGGGCATGACATCACTATTTGTGACCAGAATGATCAGCTGGAACTGCCGACTGGGGTCAACTCACAGCTTGGTGACGGTTACTTGGATAACCTTGACGGATTTGAGGTTATAGTTCGAACTCCAGGGCTACACCCCGCCAAAATACTCGAAAAAAACCCAGATGTCGGTGGTAAGATTACCAGCGGTACTAACCTATTTTTTGAAAATTGCCCAACTAAGAACGTTATTGGGGTAACTGGTACCAAGGGCAAAGGCACTACCAGTACACTCATTTTCAAAATGCTCGAGGCAGACGGCAAGGATGCGCACTTGCTTGGCAACATCGGTACCCCGATGCTCAGCGCATTAAATAACCTAACAAGTGAAAGTTGGGTTGTGCTGGAACTTTCTAACTTTCAGTTAATAGACCTAAGATACTCCCCCCACATTGCAACTGTACTAATGGTTGAACCAGAACACCTGGATTGGCACGAAGATTTTGAGGAATACATCGCCGCCAAACAGCAGCTATTTATCCATCAAATAAGTAACGACATTGCCATCTACTATGCCAAAAACGACAACTCCTTAAGCATTGCCGATGCCTCCGAGGGCAGACTTATCCCTTACTATGCTGCCCCTGGGGCTGAGGTCTTCGATAACAGCATCGTAATTGATGATCAAGTTATTTGTAATGTAAGCGAGCTCAAGTTGTTAGGCAAACACAATTGGCAAAACGCTTGTGCTGCAGTTACTACTGTATGGCAGGTTACAAAGAATATTGAGACTATACGTTCGGTACTTGGTTCCTTTACCGGGCTAGAACACCGTCTGGAGTTTGTTCGTGAGGTTAACGGTGTAAAATACTATGACGATTCATTTGGCACCACTCCGCAAACTGCCCAAGTAGCGATCGAAGCATTCACGGAGCCAAAAGTCGTCATATTGGGTGGTTCAGATAAAGGCGCCCCGTTCGATAAACTCGCCAAGACGGTTACCAATAACAATGTTAAGGCAGTGGTCATCATTGGGCAGATGGGACCAGTTATAGGGGCAGAACTTAACAAGCTCGGATACACTTCTGTTTATGACGGGGGCGCAAACATGAGCTCAATTATAGAAACAACTCAAAAGCTTGCTGAGCCAGGCGACGTCATACTATTATCTACCGGTTGTGCAAGCTTTGGAATGTTTAAAAACTACAAAGACCGTGGCGATCAGTTTATCGCCGCTGTAAAAGCATTATAAACTAGCAATAACCCGTTTAAGTTGTGCGATGATCGCAGTTTCTGGTTGAATTATAATTGCTCTGTCACCTGCAATATCATTGATAACATCCTCTATCCAGTGGTAATGGGTACAACTCAGCACAATAACATCAGCGCCTATTTTACATGCCTCGTCAATTCTTACTTTGATCTTGTCTTTGTCTATTTGCTTTGTCTCGATCATGAAAGCCCAATCACTGCAGTCAGGTTCGAGGATGGTGGTGTTGGGGGCGTATGTATCTTTTAGCCACTGGTAACGATCACTCGCAAGCGTGGTTGGTGTGGCACAGACAGCAATAATACCTGTTTTTGATAGCTTTGCGGCAGGTTTAATCATCGGTTCTATACCAACTAAAGGTACATCAATAATTTTTCGAAGCTCTTGAATCAGTGTAGTTGTTACAGTGTTGCACGCGATAACAATTACTTCGCAGCCCTCTGCCACCATCTCTTCCAAAATTGGCACGACATAGCTTTGTATTTCTGACGGGGTCTTATTGCCATATGGCAAGCGCGAAGCATCGTCCCTGAATATTACTTCGTAGTCAGGGAGTTTTTCTTTGACTGCATTCGCAACCGAGAAACCGCCCATTCCTGAATCAAAAACCCCAATCGTACGCACCTACACCTCCAGAGTTGATCGGGTGGCGCGAATGACGTTCTCAAAGAGAGCACAAACGGTTAATGGACCAACGCCACCTTTTTCTGGAGTAATGGTCAGGTCGTCACGTTCATATAATTCTGGGGCTACGTCACCAACAGTTTTGCCATCTTCGCTGGCGACACCAGCGTCTACTACTACAGCACCTTCTTTAACCATGTCAGGGTACAGAATCGCGGGGCTGCCTGTTGCTGTAATGATGATGTCTGATTCCAGCGTTTCTTTAGATAAATCGTCAGTGTTGCGATCAGCTACGGAGACCTCAATCTCAGATTCCTTCAAGATTTTCTCCAGCGGAGCGCCGACTAATTTACCTTTACCGATCAGTAATACTTTTTTACCACGTAAATCAACGTTGTATCCCGCAAGTAGCCACATGATTGCCATTGGTGTTGCTGGCTCGAAGCCGGGCGTTTTGCCAAGGGCATCAACATCTTTATCTGGTCGCACCATATTAACAATGTCATCTGTTTCTGATGGATCGGTCAATGGCAGCTGGACAATAATCCCGTGTACCTCTGGATCATTATTGAGTTTTTCTATAACTGCAGATACTTCAGTTTGTGTGGGGTGGTGTGATTCTACAATTACCCCGATATCATCACCATAGCTTTTTTTAAGTCGCACATAGGTATTAATAACGGGGTCGTCTTTGACTTGCACAATCGCGAGTTTAGGCACGACATCATGCGATTGAGTAAGCGATCGGACTTGGTGTGCCTGTCGCTGCTTAATAAAATCTGCTAGTTCTTTGCCATTGAGTAATTTCACGATTATAAGTATATACCAGCCTGTAAGGTACCCCACCTAAAAATTTGACATTAGGATATTTATTGTTAAGTAAGAATTAATTGCTATACTGAAGAAAACCTTAAGCGAGAACCCTATTATGGAAGAAAACTCTCAAGCTATCACTCAGCCAAGTACTCCTCAACAAACTTTAGGCATTCCTACCAGCTGGCCTGGGGCATGGGGCGCGTATAAGTACTCTAAGCAGGCAGTGATGCTAAATATTGGCACTGTACTTTTACTCATCCTGATAAACATCGTCTCTGGCTTTTTGGGCATCATTCCAGTCCTAGGCACGATTGCGTCCTACGTTTTGGCTGTGGTTCTTAGCGTGGCAACTGCTAAAGTATTGCTAGCTGGGGTAGAGGGCTCAAAGATGTCACTCGGCGAGTCGTTTAGCTACGCTTTCGCTGTACGATCAGTGAAGTATTTCCTCAACATGATCCTGCTTATTTTCATACTTATTGGTTCACTGCTCCTGTTTATCGTGCCTTTCTTCTTCATCTTCCCCCGAGTTTGTCTTGCCCCTTACTTTGTAGCCCTAGACGATATGGGACCAATTGAGGCAATTAAAGCAAGCTGGGAGGCAACCAAGGGCCACGTCGGCAAGGTTTATGGGATGGTAGGTGTTGCCATTGTATTCGCAATACTCTGTATTGTATTAATAGGTATTTACTTCTCAATCATGTATTCTGCAGTAACTGTTCTCTTTTATGTCTTCCTTAAGAAGCAAATGGGTGGAGTTAGCGCAAAGCCTAGCGTGGTCCCAGCAGAAGCCCCAGTAGCACCATCAGTTCCAGTTAGCCCGGAGACACCTGCCGTGGATAGTACGCCGCAAGTTCCTACCACTACTCCTCAGCCCGTGCAACCTGAAACGCCCCAGGTAACCTCACCAGAACAAACCCCACCAACTAATCCAGTAAGCTAAAGTACTTGTCAAAACAGGGGTAAACTGCTACAATCGTCTGGTCTTTTGGGTTTATACCAAATTTTAAACCAAGCAACTTGTTGCTGTTTGGAAATTTGAGAGGACAAGGCTTGATGAGATTATTGACAATGTGGTAATCGCATCATTACCCGTGGACATGGGTCAGTAGCTCAGCTGGTTAGAGCGTCTGCCTCTTAAGCAGAATGTCGAGGGTTCGAGTCCCTCCTGACCCTCCAAATAAAAACACCCTCCTCGCCGAGGGTGTTTTTATTTGGCGCTTCAGTCGGAGCTGAACCCGAGACGCAGATTTTGCTTCAGCAAAAGATGCGAGTCGAGGGTTCGGTCGGCAAAGCCACGCACAGGAATTTATTCCGAGCATGGCTGCGGTCGTGCGCTGTCCCTCCTGCTCTTCAAATTTTTTGTTATAGTTATTGCATGAACAAAGCTTTTCTTTTTGACCTCGACGGTGTACTGATAAACGACGAAGCGATCTGGGAAACTAGAAAACAGGATATGTATTCTCGATTATTCGGAGAAGCAATACATAAAATGATTGGCTCCACATTAGGCGTCAATATGGATGGCATATACGAGAAAGCTTTAGCAGCCGGGACTGGTGTGCCAAAGCAGGAATTCATTGATAAGTTTTATGAACTTGGAGGTGACATATATAGTACTGCTCCCATACCTGAAGGCACGGAAGATTTAGCTGATGCGCTAATAGCCATGGATTATCGGATTGGCATCGTTTCTGCCTCTCCTCTTTCGTGGATAACTACCGTTACCAAACGACTATCCTTTGAAGATAAGATAGAGCTCATTATCTCACTTCATGAACGAGATGACTTAAATCATAAACCGCATCCAGACGGCTACCTGGAGGCAATGAAAGCTCTAGAGTCGACTCATGGAAGCACTTTAATCATTGAGGATTCCAATTCAGGCATCAAGTCAGCGAAAGCTTCTGGCGCATATACTATCGGGCTGAGACAGAACCTTGTCCCAGACTATGTACAAGAAGGCGCTGATGCTTATGCTGAAACCATGGCGGATGTAATCGAACATATAAAATTAAAACCTACTTCCCCGTACTAATAAAAGGCGCCTGATTAAGGTAACGTTTTTCAGACAGTTGCTCCACTAACGCTTCCGCCACATCCTCGGCATGAACTCTTTGCCATGGGTGTGGTGGGACTAGAGAAAGTTTCCACTTACTCCTCCCAGCGCGACCAATAACTCCAGGCGTGCGTATAAGTGTCCAATCTGCCTTACTGGATCGTAGGAACCGAGCTTGATCCTCGCTGTCTCGCAACGCTTTCGGCATTAGTAACTTATAGTAACGATAGACTCCTCGCCCAACCCAGCTGGGGTTGTCTCCGTTGACGTGCGCTACAACGTTCCCTTGAACGATAATACGCCAGATGCCCTTCTGCTCCATGTCGGATAAGATAGTACGCATGGTTGGTGCAATGGATGGACCAGAGGTATTATTGAGGGCACTTATGGCACTAATTACTGCATCTGCACCTTCTAAAGTCCGTGCGATATCAGACGCATCACGGATATCGCCTTGGATAATCTTGATATTTGGGTGATTAACGAAAGGGTTAGTACCATCTTCGAACACAGTTACCGTATGGTTCTGCTCCACGAGCTTTACGACTACAGACTTGCCGACTTTGCTGGTCGCGCCGAAAACAGCGATATGCATGCTAATACTATATAGGACTCTTACGCTTTTGCGCAGATAACTGTTACTTCATACTATTTATACAAAGCCAGTTACCAGCAGGATCACGGAACCATGCTGCGTCACCATGCTCGGGATCTCGCATAACACCTTTTTCATCCGTCATGGGCAGTTGTTCTACCGCAATTCCCTGTTGAGTAAGATCTTCTAATGCTGAGTCTACATCGGGTACTTCAATGCCTAAGACGGTAGAGTCCCACGCATGATGATCTTGTTTTTCGTAAATGTTAATCTTAGTACCGTTGCCTGCTGTGAGCATCATCATCCCCATCCCTTCATGCATAATCCCAAAGCCTAATTTATCGACGTAAAACTGCTTAGCTGTTTCTATGCTATCCACGCTAAAATTAGCGTGGATTGGATTTGATCCTATCATGGCTTCCCCCTATTCCTAACGTTTATTAGAATATCTATGACATTTGCTGGGCAGTTTGTCTGTATAAATATATACATTTTATATGGTACACCCGGCAAGATAGTTACTCCTGCAGGCTTTCTCGGAATGAATTCCTGCGAGAGCCTTTGAAGATCGAACTGTGCGACTACGATCTTTTGCAAAAGCAAAATCTCTGTCGCAAGTTCGAAGCTGCAGTATAAACCAAAGCAAAAAGACCAGCTTACACTGGTCTTTTTGTTTTGGTACACCCGGCAAGATTCGAACTTGCGACACCTGGTTCCGAAGACCAGTGCTCTAATCCGCTGAGCTACGGGTGCATATAGATTTGAAAGAACCTTTACAGATTACCATATCTGTTAAGAAGGTGGTAGTGTTGGCTAATTAATCGGTTTACGTGGGCACTTCTGTGGTTTATCTAACTGTGATCATATCTCATTCTCGGTACTATATTCAGTGCAAACTAACAAAGGAGGACATATGGCCCTATCAGACCGAGGTTTTGCATCAATGAGCAAGTCACGTCAGAAAGAAATCGCTAGCATGGGGGGCAAAGCCACTGCAGGCAAAAACCTGACCCGGGAGGCGCGAGCCAAAGGTGGACGCGTCAGCCGACGCGGTTCAGCTAACCGATCCTAAGCGGTCTGTACCCGTTAATATTACTGAGAGTCGTGCGAAAGTGCGACTCTCTTTCTGTTATTTGCGTTTTTTGGTACTGAGGCTGAGATGTTTAGCGGTATCATCAATGAGGAAAAGACTTACATCATCCTGAGTTTTCCCTGCCCTCTGGAATGGTGTGCTGATCACCTGTATTAATCTCAACATATATACCAGAATGAACGAAATCACCGCTGTTATTATAATCCCGCCGGTTACAGGCTCAATTTCGGTCAGGAGAATAAAACTTATGGTGATTGGAATAATGGACATCGCAAGTATTGAAGCCGACGGAATAAAGGTAATTCTTTGGATGTACGTTACTCGGAATAAGATCTTTAACAGTTGCGCTTGCTGTTGCTTTAACTTAACTATGTAGTTTGGCGGCACACCTGCTTTCTCCATCTCAACAAAAGTTTTGTTTAGATTATGGATATCAAAACGTGCCGTATGCTTTTTATTACGGATACCGTCTGCAAATGAGCCTGCAACTTTTGACAAGGTTTCTCTGAACTTGCTTAGATTGAATTTTGGGTACGTGGCGTGTGCTGATTCTGCATCTTCATACATATTCTCAAGAATTGACGAAAACTCTGACGGTACTCGCTCGCTCTCTTTGTAATCCGCAATAGTAGTAGAAAGCAGAAAACCGAGTACGAAGAAAGTTCCCGTAACAACACCAGTATGTAGTGAGCCAAGAGTGAGAATCTCGTTACCTGTATTATGTAAGACAATTTTGACGATAACCACGATGATGGTTACAAGAAAACTAACAGTAAATATTCTAAAGCGATTTATATTCAAAAATATTCCTTTCGGGTAAATAGTTCAATCAAAAAGGATAGGCTCAAGCAATGATCAGAATAATACTTAACATGTTAAGTATTATTCTTTTTGCTGTCTTTCTTTTCTTTAGACTGCTTAGGAGCAGGTAAGGCTTGCTGAACCGGCTGTTCAACACCAGCTATGGTGCGCTGCAATAGTTCGACGAGACTTTTAGCATGTTCTCTGCTCATACCGAGCCGTGATACAGCCATGGGCTGGTTGCCGGGACCATTTGTCTGCATAAAGTTCACTACTACACCATGCTGATTCGCTACTACATGTGCCATATCAGTGTAGGCTATGCGAGCGTCCACCGGCATAACAATAACAGAATTTTTTATGTCACCTGATTCATCGATACTCATTGCGGTTGCTTCATCGATTTTTTCGTAGCCCGCTATTTCCCATAACTTGGTCGCCTCATCTTCTTTCAATGCAAAGTGGCTAATAAGCAACAGTAGGATATCCTCGCTGGGGCGGTTCACGCCTTGCTCAATCTCCGTGAGGGCATCAAGCTCGATCTCAACTGCACCAGATACCTCTGCCAAACTTTCGCGAAGTTTTTCGCGCATGCCCCGCAGTCGTGCCCCTAGTGTTTTGTACGGAAATTCCCTATTTGTCTCTGCCATGTACATCCATGGTACACCCGATATGCCTATAGGGCAACATGGTCACGTGTACTATTATGTAGTCATGTTTATTCTAGAAAATGTTCCATTAGCCACTTATTCCACCATGCGTCTTGGTGGCAAAGCGGCCTTCTTGACTGATGTAACTACTAGACAAGATATTACCGAAGCAGTTGCTTGGGCGACAGAACGTGGTTTACCTATCATTATTATTGGCGACGGTAGCAATGTTATTTGGGATGATGACGGCTACCCAGGACTCGTACTTGTTAACAAACTGAGTGGTATTGAAACAAGTGGTGAATACGACACTGGCACCTACCTGACAGCGGCAAGTGGCGAAAATTGGGACAAGTTTGTAGCAAAAACAGTTGAGATGGGATTGACTGGCATTGAATTCTTGTCTCTAATCCCTGGAACTGTGGGCGCAACCCCCGTACAGAATGTTGGCGCGTATGGCGCCGAGGTCTCCAACATTATCACCACGATCGAGTCCTACGACATGACTGAACAAAAGTTTGTGACGTTACCTGGCAGTGAATGTGATTTTGGTTATCGTACCAGTCGTTTCAAAACAACAGACCATGGCCGTTTTCTAATTACGGCCGTTACCTTTTTCTTACAGCAGGGAAACCCTCAGCCGCCTTTTTATACTGCACTACAGCATTATTTGACCGAAAACAATATTACAGATATCACACCGAGGACAGTTCGTGAGGCAGTTATTGCCATCCGTTCCAGCAAGTTACCCGACCCTGCTATTGTTGCTAACAATGGGTCGTTCTTTGCCAACCCTATTGTCGAATCAGCAGACTTCACCCAAATCCTTGCAGACCACCCTGACATCCCACACTGGACCACGGACGATGGCAAGGTTAAGATCGCTGCTGCTTGGTTAGTGGAGCAGGCAGGCTTCAAAGACTACCACGACGCAGAAACGGGTATGGCTACCTGGCCAAAACAGTCCTTGGTACTCGTTAACGAATCTGCCACAGCCACATCGCAACTTAAAGCTTTTAAGAAAAAAATTGTCGACGCCGTAAAGGGGAAATTCGATATTACGCTGATTCAAGAACCAGAGCTGATCTAGCTGTCGCTAGGAAGTGGGAACTGAACAGCAAAAGTTTCGACTTCTTTACTTAACTTGTTAAGTATTTCCTCGTTCTCGTGATTGTCGATTGCTTGTTTCATCCACTCGGCAATTTGAACCATGTGTTCTTCTTTTAAGCCCCGGGTAGTGATTGCCGGTGTCCCGAGACGAATACCGCTTGGTCGGAATGGTGGCAGTGGATCGTCCGCCACCGCATTCTTGTTAAGTGTTAGTCCAATCTTATCGAGTGCTGTCTCTGCGACATTACCATCGATACCAAAACTTTTGTACACGTCAGCGAGAATCAGGTGGTTGCTGGTACCACCGGTAACGAGTTGGAAACCACGCCCGGTCAATGCATCAGCTAACGCCGCAGCATTTAAAACAATCTGTTTAGCGTACTGCTTGAATTCGGGTTTCAGTGCTTCACCGAATGCGACTGCCTTGGCAGCGATCACGTGCATGTGCGGTCCACCTTGCATACCTGGGAAGACTGCTCTGTCAATGAGAGTTGGGATGTTTTCTAATGTCTTTTCAGGTGCCTTTAATGGGTTTCCAACTGTCCCCTTACTGAGTATCAAACCACCGCGTGGGCCACGCAGTGTCTTGTGTGTCGTCGTGGTTATAACGTGGAATCCGTAATCAAATGGGTTCTTAGCAACCCCACCTACAATCAATCCAGCAATGTGCGCCATGTCTGCCATCAGCAGACATCCTTCGACTGCTTTGCCGATTTCGGCAAATTTTTCGTAGTCAAGTTCGCGGGGGTAGGCACTGAAACCAGCAAGAATAATCTTTGGTTTGTATTTGAGGGCAAGTTCACGAAGCTCATCGTAGTCAATCTCGCCAGTTGCGGGATTTTTCATTTTGTAACGGATAAAGTTATAAAGTTTTGCGCTGCGGGTTACGGGCGCACCGTGTGTCAGGTGGCCACCGTGACCAAGATCCATTGCCAGTACAGTATCCCCAGGTTCCAGCCAAGCGCTGTAGACGGCCTCGTTTGCTGGTGCGCCGGAGTGGGGCTGGACGTTAGCATGATCAGCATTGAAGAGCTGTTTTGCACGGTCAATCGCCAATAACTCGACTTGGTCAGTAAATTCTTGACCACCGTAGTAGCGTTTACCTGGGTAACCCTCAGAATATTTATTGGTAAAAACGCTTCCAAGTGATGTTAATACATCACTACTAACGTAGTTTTCAGACGGGATTAGCTCCAGCCCTTTGCGCTGGCGCTCTTCCTCCCCTTTAATCATGTCCCAAATAGCTGTATCGTTCATAAGATATCCCTTGTTTATACGTTTGACTGGTATAGGAATGCAGCTAGATCATGCAAGTATTTTACACCAGTGATCTTGATACTAATGATGTAGTTTTAGCTATTATCATTGCATGATGGCTCATCGGGCGTACAATATTGAGTAAGCATTAGAAAAACCTCTTGATTATATTATACCTTATCTGATATACTCTGTAGACTATGTCTAGCACGAATGAAAAAATTGGTCACTTAATTTATCAAGTAAGGCAAGAACGCGGCTTAACACAAGCGGCATTTGCCCGTAAACTTGGCACCAGCCAGTCGGCTGTTAACCGTATCGAACATGGCAAGCAAAACCTCAGCTTAGAGACACTCGGTCGTATCAGCGATGTATTGAAAAAGCCGCTGATCAGCCTCGGCACCAGTGCGGTTAATCTGCGTATCGAGGGTGGCCGCGAATTAAGCGGAAGCATCCAAACGAATGTTTCTAAAAATGCAGCTGTTTGTTTACTGTTCGCAGCCCTGCTCAACAAAGGCACGACTCGCTTCAAGCATATGCCTCGTATTGAGGAAGTTTATCGAATCATCGAAGTACTTATTAGTATTGGCGTTAGCGTGAAGTGGATGCCTGGCAACGACCTCGAGATCAAGCCACCCGCAGAACTAGACCTAGCCAAGATGGATAAGGTTGCTGCCCGCAAAACGCGCAGTGTCATCATGATGCTTGGTCCCTTAATGCATATATATAAAGAATTTAAGATCCCTTATGCTGGCGGCTGCAAACTAGGAACCCGTACTGTTCAGCCTCACTTATTTGCTCTTGAAGAATTTGGTGTCGATATTATTGCCAAAACCGGTCATTATCATGTGGCTGTCAACAAAAAACAACCTACCGAACTCGTGCTATACGAATCAGGTGATACCACCACAGAAAATGTCATTATGGCAGCTGCTAAGTTTGAGGGCGAAGTTGTCATCAAGATGGCAAGTGCTAACTACATGGTCCAAGACCTTTGTTTCTTCCTAAAAAAGCTCGGCGTTAAGATTGACGGTATTGGTACCAGTACGTTACGCATCAAGGGCATCAAAGAAATCAAGAAAAATGTTACTTACTACCCTTCTGAAGATCCAATCGAGTCTATGACTTTTGTGGCTGCGGCAATTGCTACAAACTCAAAATTGACTGTTACGCGATCACCAATCGATTTCCTGGAGTTAGAGCTGCTAAAAATTAAAAAGATGGGTCTACAGATCGACGTATCTGAACGATACAAGGCCAACAATGGCCATACGGAACTCGCAGATATCACCATCCATAAACACAATGGTAACTTGCGTGCTTTGGACGAGAAAATTTACGCGCGACCTTTTCCTGGCCTAAATATCGATAACCTGCCCTACTTTGTGCCTGTCGCAGCTGTGGCTAAGGGCCGCACCCTTATACATGACTGGGTGTACGAAGAACGCGCGCTGTACTATACAGAGATGCGAAAACTCGGCGTCAACGTGACTCTTGCTGATCCGCACCGCGCATACATTGACGGACCCACGCGCTGGAGTGCTGCGGACATTGTTTGTCCTCCAGCATTACGCCCCGCGGTACTACTGTTGATCGGTATGCTTGCAGCAGACGGGGTCTCAATCTTGCGTAATGTGTACTCGATCAATCGTGGTTACGAAGATTTGGCTGAGCGATTATCTGCTGTGGGTGCCAACATCAGCGTCATGCACGAGTTGTAAACTACTGCTTCTTGATAGACAGAACGAGTAGCGTACCGGCAGTGTTGTATTTGCTGGTTGAGCTTGCCTCTTGCAACCTTCCTGCAATTTCTACCCTACTTCCCGTTGGAAGACTTCCTGTTTGTGTTGGGTCATCTGAAAGTAGCGCATAGTATGTGCCTCTATCGTCTTTTATTCCTATAGCGCATTCTAGGGTCTGGGGGCCCGAAGTATCTTTATGCGGTAGACAGACTACTTCGCCAGTTACAGTGATTGGTTCTGTCGTTAGTGGCAGGTCTTGTGCGTTCTGAGTTGGGACTGATGGAGCACTCGCTCGATCTTGCCGGAACCAGAATGCAATCGCCCCTATCAAGACAACAGATAGTATCAATACTAAGAGCAATTTCTTTTTCATATACTGATCATAGCAAGTTGAGATCACTTTACGAAGTTCATCGTCAAAATAAAAAGCCCCATTTGCATGGGACTTTTTATTTGGGGCGAATGATGGGGATCGAACCCACGACCTCCGGAACCACAACCCGGCGCTCTAACCAACTGAGCTACATCCGCCAAATAACCGCGTAATTATATCTGTTATTAGGGGGAAAATCAATCACCCGAGGTGGATAGCGCACAGCTGCAGCCATGCTCGATGCAAGCATCTGTGCGTGGCTTTGCCGACCGAACCACTTTTACTTCGTAAAAGACTGGTTCAAATCCAGCCTGAAACCAAATAAAAGACCGGCATGTCACCGGTCTTTTATTTGGTGCCCCGAGGTGGATTCGAACCACCGACCTTAGGCTTAGAAGTCCTCTGCTCTATCCAGCTGAGCTATCAGGGCATATGCACCAATTCATTACATCTAAATAAGTTGTTAAGGTAAACGTAGAAGCTGGTTAGGGCAGTCTGCTATTAACTATTTCTACAGCAAGCTGCGCCTGCTGAGCTACCAGGGCGCACCAACAGGGGTGATTATATCATACTAGCTTGATGGATCTGTAATGATCTAACGACCTTGCATGACGTCAAGCATCACGACCTGCGCTGCTAATGTTTGCCAGCCAACTTTTGCTTCCAGTGATTCATCATCTACGGCTAACTCGTAATGATCACGAAAATTTGTAGTCTTGTTATAACGCGCAGTGATTTGTTTTGTCACAGGATTAATAAAATCAAAGTGGTACTTAAACACAAAAGGCAATTCCCCGATGAGTGGGATAAAACCCCACAGCCTTCTCAAGATAGCAACTGGCATGCTTCTTTCCCGAACCACTGCTACGATGTTTTCCTCAGCATCCATAAGTTCGTAGGTGCTCCGAAGCAATGAGCTTTTAAATGATTTTTGCAAAGCACCGATTTGTTTACCGTTTTGATCGTTCACAAAGAATCGCCCATGAATATCCATAACTTTTTCGGCTGTGACAGTAAATCCGACGTTCGTTTTTGCTTCATCACAATAGAATTCAACTTTTTCTCTCATTGTGAAGCGTTTTTGATGCGCATAGGCAAGCAGCTTCGACCTATCATCATTATATACGCGATATTGGTTAGCAAGTGGAGCGAGCTTCTGCTCGACAATGAATTTCTTCATAAAAGTATCCGATGTCTAGATTGGTGCGGGTGGAGGGAGTCTAACCCTCGTCGCCTGCTTGGAAGGCAGGAATAATAAACGTTATACCACACCCGCATATGACAGAAGACCAAATAATTGTAACAGATGTAATTCTGATATAATAGTCGTAAATAGGGTTAGTAAACAAAGGGGAGTCATGTTAAAGCGTGTCAGAAAATTTCTGAAAGAATACCGGCAGTTTAGTTTTGCGGCAACAGCGGCAGTCATCGCACTGATACTAGATTTATCAACCTTAGACACAGCAGCACATCTTGTGTTGGGTATCACGGCTGGGATCCTGTCCATCCCATTGGCAATTGATATGGTCAAGACCTTGCGAAGTGGACACTTTGGGATTGATGTATTAGCACTGACAGCTATCATTACCTCAATTGTGCTGGGCGAGTATTGGGCAGCACTCATTATTGTCTTAATGTTGACAGGGGGTGAATCACTGGAGGATTATGCCGAAAAGCGTGCCACCCGTGAACTAGATAGCCTTATATCTAACCGACCTAAAAAGGCACACTTACTAAAGGGCCGCAAAACAGTTGATATTCGTGTGTCTGAAGTCAGTGCCGGCGATAAACTGACAATTTTACCTGGTGAAGTTATTCCTGTTGATGCGACAATTATCGAAGGTACTACCAGTATCAATGAAGCCAGCATTACCGGAGAGAGTGTACCTGTTACTAAAAGTAAGGGCGATACGATACTGAGTGGTTCTATTAATATTGATGGCGCCCTGACTGTAAAGGCGCTCCATACCGCTGCCGATAGCCAGTATGAACAGATCATTAAACTCGTCAAAAACGCCACTGCTAGTCACTCGCCTTTTGTACGACTGGCAGACCGCTACAGTGTGCCTTTTACTGCAATTTCATTCATGATTGCCGGTGCTGCTTGGTTCATTTCCGGTGACGCTATCCGCTTCTTGGAAGTCCTGGTTGTAGCGACGCCATGTCCCCTGCTGCTTGGTGCACCTATTGCCATTATTTCTGGTATGAGTCGTGCTTCTAAGAACGGCGTAATAATTAAGACCGGATCTGCCCTTGAGCAGCTTGCTGCTGTGCAAACTATCGCTTTCGACAAGACTGGAACCCTCACTAAGGGCCTACCAGCTGTTGACAAGGTTAAGACTTACAACAAATTCTCTGAGGATGAAGTCATCAGAGCCGCCGCAGCGCTGGAGCAGAACTCTAATCACATTCTAGCTAACGCTGTAATCTCATAT
>CAZXBL010000012.1:0-16053 GCA_964638875.1 uncultured Candidatus Saccharibacteria bacterium
TGCCCGCAAACAAATCAATGACACTGCTGCAAATAGCTTCTCAATCGATAAATATGTTGGGGCAAATGCGGACACATCTCAATCTGATGATATTCACCAATGTTCTGACGTAAAACCAAGTATCCAACTGTCTGTTACGGGTACTCCTGGCAGTTACACTTTTACGGCCACTGTTGGGCAAGGAACACATGCACTTTCTAGTGATCAATATCCGGGAACCGTAACGTTCAGTGTCGACGGACAAGTACTCAATGGTGGTTCATTCACGGTTAGCAGCTCTGGCACGGTTACAATGAACTACAACGAAAGCTTTGCGGGCAGCAAAACAGTTACTGCCACCATTGTTGACAGTGTGCTATACGATGCGAGCGATACAGGCACCATTACCGGTGGCGGTGGCGGTGGCGGGAATACAGGCACCCCAGTTGACCTTACTGATGCGAAACGTACCGGGGGGCAGGTAAAATTCACTTGGTCAGGCGGTACGGGACCATTCATCGTATATCTCACGAGTAGTAATTCCATGCTTTGTTCAGCGCCTACAGGAACAACCTGTACATACCCAGCCAACATCTCAGTTGGGACTGATGTATATGTCAAAGATGGTAATGGTAACGAAGACCATAAAAACGTTACAAACTAAAAATATCCCTCGAAAGCTGGGGGATATTTCTTAGACCTGTGGGTTTCGTTTACGCCGTGACCGCAAGCGGTCTGCTATACCTGATTGTTGTTTAGGGCGAGCGTTTGTTGCCTGAGGCTTGGATCGTAAATCTGCAAATAACATTTTACCTGCCATCGTCTGATGTATACGTGTCACTTCAACTTCGACCACTTTATTAATTTGGCTGGCGGCATCATCTACGACTACCATAGTACCGTCCTCTAGATAGCCAACTCCTTGCTTAGGATTACTGCCTTTCTGCAAAATTTTGACGAGCTTTCGTTCACCTGGCAGTGCGGTTGGTCTCAGCTGTTGAGCAAGTTCATTAACGTTTAGAACCTTTACGCCCTGAATATCGGCAACTTTGTTCAGGTTGTAATCCGTTGTGTACAACCCTGTGTTAAGCTTTTTTGCAAGAGTAACAAGTTTGTCATCCGTTGGCTGGTTAGTGTGTATTGAATCGTCAATAATAACTTGGACAGTGTCACTATTTTGTAGTTCCTTGACCACATCAAGCCCAAAGCGTGCCCGTTCGCGCTTTTGCGCATCCGAACCATCGGCAAGCATTTGCAGCTCATGAATGATAAATTCTGGCACTATTAATTGATCAGGGACAAAACCTAATTTTACTAAATCTACAATGCGCCCATCTATGAGCGCACAGGTATCAAGTACCATCTTCTTGCTCTTTGTACCTAAACCGCTTTTTGGTTTTTGGTTTCTTTGCTGCAGCACTAGCGCCACAATGACGGCAAGTAGTGCTATTTGTATATAATCGTTCATGTTTTCCTTAATTCTTTGATAAAAACGTATTTAACGCTGTTTTAATGTCTTTCATCCCATTATACCCGCTAAACTTGTTAGCACCCTTTTGTACAGGGCCGATTGTCGCGTCAAAGCCAAGCTTTGTGGCCTCAGCAATGCGCTTTTCAGTAAACGGTACATGGCGGATTTCGCCAGATAGGCCTACCTCACCAAACACTACTGCATTGTCGGCTAATTGCATACCTTTGCTTGCACTGGCGATTGCCATGCATATTGCGAGATCAGCCGCAGGTTCGGTTAGCTTGATACCACCCACGATATTAATGTAAATATCTTGTTCAGCTAAGTTCAGCTTTGTCCGTCGTTCCAGCATAGCAATTAATAGATTGACGCGATTAAGGTCTATACCACTTGCTGCACGCTTGGGATAACCGTAGTTGGTTCGATTCACGAGCGCCTGGACCTCGACTAGGAGCGGTCGGGTCCCTTCCATAGTTGCAAGCACGATTGAACCATCGCTTATCTGACGTTCTGCCAGCAGCGCAGCAGATGGGTTATCGACAGTTGCTAAGCCTTTGTCCGTCATTTCAAATATTCCTGCCTCGTTGGTTGAGCCATAGCGATTTTTAACTGCGCGCAGCAACTTGAAACCACCGTAGCGGTCACCTTCTAGCTGCAGAACAACATCTACAAGATGCTCAAGTACCTTTGGACCGGCAATAGACCCCTCTTTGGTAACATGTCCTACGATAAGTAGTGAAGTATTTGTACCCTTTGCTGCTGCAGTTAACAGATGGGTACTGTTTGTAATTTGGCTGACACTCCCAGCAGCCGATGCCACATCCTTGCACGCAATTGTCTGTATAGAATCAACAACAACTAATTCGTACTCACTAGAGGCAATTGTGGCTGCAATGTCGTCTGCGATGGTACTTGTTGCAAGCTTAAGGGCCTCAGAACCCTTCCCAAGGCGCTGAGCGCGAAGGCTAATCTGGTGGGCAGATTCCTCACCACTGACGTACAGGACCTTATGCTTCTGGGAGATGGTGTACGCCAGCTGTAGCATTAGTGTGCTTTTCCCAATGCCTGGTTGCCCCGCAATAAGATTAACGCTGCCGGCCACTACTCCGCCGCCAAGCACCGTGTCGACTTCTGTCATGCCAGTAGATAACCTCGGCATATCTTTTGCCGCACTATCAGAAACAGACTGCGGTTTCAGTACACGTCCGCCTGATTTAATATCAGCACTGGTACCAATATTTACTGATTCTTCAAGCGTGTTCCACTCTCCACATGAAAAGCACTTACCACTCCATGTCTGAGTAGCAGCCCCACAATTACTACATACATACTGCGTCCTGTTCTGCTTCGCCATTTACATCTAGTTTATCATCAAAGCAGCGAGCTTTTGCACGTTACCGTAAGAGTCCAAGTGCTGCATCTGCTCGACACTAAAGAATCTTAATTCTTGACACTCCTCTGAAGGAGTAAACTTGAGATTCTCCAAAGTTATTTCATACACAATATTTATTATAAATGTGTCTTTCCCTGGTCGCGGGAAAGCAAATACATAACGCGGCGCATCAGAAACACCTATTAACTTGAGCCCTGTTTCTTCATAAACTTCTCTTGCGAGGCATTCGTTAATCCCTTCACCGTGATCTAGACCTCCCCCCAATAATTCCCACTTACCGTTGTCTTCGCGAGCCAATAAGACCCTGCCTTGGCCGTCAATTACTATTCCTTTAACGCTTACTCTGTAGTAACACTGCTCGTTCATTCAAATGAGTATAGCATGCGATACTACTGTTCCTGGATGGTGGAACGACTATCTAATGCTTTAATGAGTTCATTTTCTTCTGTTGCCAAAGTATTGCGTTGCTCTACAAGGCTGTTGTACTGCGTAACTAGTTGTTTTTGTCTGTTTACGTCACGGTTGTAAGACACCACAGCCTGGTTATAGCCTGGCACAGCTGCATTGTAAGCTTCAACGCTGCCACCATTACGTTTCTGCTGCAAGTCATCGTAGCTTGTTTTTAGCGCCTTTTGCTGGGTTTCCAGCGATTCGTTCAAAGCGTCAATTTGAGTCTTTAGACCTGCCAATTGGTCATCAATCGATTTTACCTGGTCCTCACGCTCTGTAAATGCTTGTTTATATTTATCCGCAAGCTCCACAATAACTTTTCGATTCGTAAAGTAGCGGCTGTAGTAGGCCTCCAGGTCTGCGGGTAAGTCTCGGACTTCTGTTGCCAGGATACTATGCAGCTCATTAGGAACTACATTTGGATCTTTCACGCGGTAGTTTTCTATAGTTGATTTGAGGCGCTCGTCAGTAACTGTTCCAGCAACCTGGGCAGTTAAACCATCTACTCGCTGACGTTCCTTATCACTAAGTCGGTCATAGGCAGCATGTAACATTTCATGAGCGGCTGTTACCTCAATAACACCGTTTAACCGTGGATCGGATATATTGTAGAGGTAAATCCCTTGGTGCTCCACATAACACCCCAGCACTATAGTCTGCTCAGAATTACTACAATGCTGGTTGAAGGAACTTTTATCTTCTAGGAGCGGTCTGTATACATAAAACAACCGACGAGCACCCGACGTCATAGTCGTTGTATCAGCCAGTCTTGAAACCTCTGGAGGAGCGCTATAGTTGCGGAGTCGCCACGTGTCAAAGAGAGCGTCTTGTTTAACCCAAGCGGTTGTAGCCAGGAGTACGATAAGTATGCTTGCAGTGTAAGACCAGAAACGGGTGCGCATATTAGCTTAAGTATACCCTACGGGTTAAATCTTCTGTACATAGATCTTTGCAATAAGATTGCTTATTCTTACTTACTCTTCGCTACTTCGGCTTCAGCGATAGTTTCGCGGATAACTTCGTAAGTCAGTTCGCCTTTCTTGGCAGAAACTTTGATGATGTCACCTTTGTCATAGTCACCTTCTAGCAGCTGCAGTGCAATGTGGTCCTCAACTGTATCCTGAATCAGACGTCGCATAGGGCGGGCCCCGTTCATTGCATCGTAGCCATGATCAAGCAAATAATTCTTTGCCTTAGTAGTTACATCTAAACCTAGCCCGTGCTTGACCAAACGTTCACGCAAATCGTTCAATTGTAGATCAAGGATTTTGGTCACATCTTTTTTGGTCAGTGCGCGGAACACAATCGTTTTGTCGATTCGGTTCAGTAATTCTGGACGCATCGTTTTCTTCAAATCGTCCAAAACTTTACTCTTGTTGGCTTCATGAAGTGTGTCGAGATCTTTAGCGTCTTTCGTATTCTGTACATGGAATCCAAAACTGGCTTCTTTTTGCAGTTTTTCTGCACCAATATTGCTGGTCATAATTACGATTGTGTTAGTGAAATCGATCTTACGACCTTTGGCATCCGTTAGCACTCCATCTTCCAGCATTTGGAGCAGCATGTTAAAGACTTCTGGGTGCGCCTTTTCGATCTCATCGAAAAGCACTAGACTATACGGTTGGCGACGAATCTTGTCCGTCAACTGACCACCTTCATCGTAACCGACATAGCCGGCGGGGGCACCAACTAGTCGTGAAACATTGTGACGTTCACTAAATTCACTCATATCAATCTTTACCAAT
The DNA here is from genome assembly GCA_964638875.1 of uncultured Candidatus Saccharibacteria bacterium. Taxonomy (GTDB): domain Bacteria; phylum Patescibacteriota; class Saccharimonadia; order Saccharimonadales; family JALRHH01; genus JALRHH01. The sequence continues at coordinate 5,039 of CAZXBL010000012.1, forward strand.
GCTTCTTCGCTACCGAGGAACTCTCGGGCAAGTACGCGGGCAAGTTCTGTCTTGCCTACACCAGTGGGCCCTAGAAAAATAAACGATCCAATTGGGCGAGTACCCGAGCCGATACCGACCCGGTTACGGCGAACTGCCTTAGATACGGCTGTTACTGCTTCTTCTTGCCCAATAATGTGCTTGCCTAGGTTTCTTTCTAATGCCAATAGGTATTTTGCCTCTGATCGAATGACCTTAGTAACAGGCACCCCTGTCATACGTGCAACTACGTCTGCAATATCATCACTGGTGACGGTGAGTGCTTTGGCTGTTTTGTCATTAGACTCAAGTTCCTTCAGTTTTTCCTTGATTTGGCTAGCCCGCTGTTTGTATTCTGCGGCTTTTTCATAGTTTTCTGCGTCAACAGCATCTTCGATGCGGCCATTTGTGAGTTTCAGTTCTTTCTGAAGTTTGCGTACTTCTGGCGAAGTTTTGCCTTTGTCTACCCGAAGGTGCGCGGCAGTTTCATCCAGCAGATCTATCGCCTTATCTGGCATGTAACGGTCATTAATATAGCGCTTCGCTAGGGTGACGGTATCTTCTAGCACTTCATCGCTGATGGTTACGTTGTGAAATTCCTCATAATGTTTACGAAGACCTTTCAGAATTGCTAGTGTTTCAGCTGGATTTGTCTCAGGAACCTGGATTGGCTGGAAACGACGTTCTAGAGCAGCATCCTTTTCAATGTGCTTAGTGTATTCAGCAGTTGTGGTCGCACCGATAACCTGAACTTTCCCACGTGCCAGTGCAGGTTTCAGGATATTACCGGCATCCATTGCCCCTTCTGCCGCTCCAGCACCCACAATAAGGTGTAACTCATCAATGAATACGATTGTTTTTTTGTCATGTTCCAGCTCATGAATTACTTTTTTGAGCCTTTCCTCAAATTCACCGCGGTACTTGGTGCCTGCAATCATACCTGCGAGGTCTAGCATTACAATGCGTTTTTCCAGCAAGCTATCCGGGACTTCCTCGTTCACAATACGTTGCGCAATACCTTCTGCAATCGCAGTTTTACCGACCCCTGGTTCGCCAATCAATACAGGATTGTTTTTGGTACGACGGTTCAAAATAGTCACCACCCGACGAATCTGGGTTTCACGTCCCACAACTGGATCAAGCTTGCCTTTTCGGGCCTGCTCGGTCAAATCAGTTCCAAAGAAATCGAGCGCAGTCTTTTTCTTTGGCTTCTTGCCCCGACGGCCGGTTTCCGTGCTGCTTTCGCCGTCGTCATTGTACTGTTGACGGTTAAGGAACTGCTCTAGTTCACTAACAAGTGAGTCAACATCAACATTCATGTCACGCAGCAAAATAGTCGCACGAGCATTTTTTTGGCTGAGGATACTATAAAGAATATGTTCCGTACCACAGAACTCCTGGTTGAAATCCTGTGCGACATCATAAGCCATTTTAAGTGTTAATTTAGCTGTTTCACTTAAACCTTTAGCGCCAAGGTTAATGACGAGGGTTTTCGGCGTGAGGTTCAGGGCAAGTCGTGCACGATCTAGGGTTACACCTATGCCCTCGAGCATTTTAGAGCCCATACTGGAGTCCTGCGCTAGTACACCTAGTAGTAAATGTTCTGTGCCAACATAAGCGCTGCCGAAGCTTCGTGCAATTGCATCTGCATGCTTGAGGCTACTTAATGCATTGTCAGTAAGATGATTCAAAAATTCCTGGAAATCTGGTGAGTTAGGCATCATACCTGTTTTTGCCCTCCTATTTCGCGACCTTTTAAATATTCGCTACTTTCATTATAGCAAGTTTTGTTTCCGTGTCTAGCACTCTAAGCACGAGAGTGCTAATTTTCTTTTGTTAAGCATGCTAGGCTATGCTTAAATGTACACAAATCAAGGAGGGCTTATGTCAATGATCAAAGCAACAAGCATAGCATTTAATTCAGCCGGAAGCATGTATGTAGTAGATACGCTTGGTAGGATCTGGATAAAAACAGTTTCAAGTGGTCAATGGATCCAGGAGACCTTACCTCAGGAGCCAGAAGCGTAGTGTAATTACTACGTTTAAGAAATCAAAAGGCGGATTGAATCCGCCTTTTGATTTCCTTATTCAGGAAGGAGCAGCCGGAGAAATCTTTGATTTCACCGCGCGATGAGGAAACCTATCTCGGTTTCCTCATTACTCGCCATGCTCTTCGATGGCGTCAAGAAGGGAGCTTTCGAGCGCTTCTTTTTTCTTCAGCTTTGTAACTGGCACTGGTTTTGACTCAATGACTGGTTCTGGAGCAGTTTCTTCTGCAACAATATCAATATCAAGACCGGTTAACTTACTTGCCAAACGGACATTCTGGCCACCCTTACCTATTGCAATACTCAGCTGGTCCTCTGGGACGATAACCTTAGCCTTGTTGTTATCTTTATCAATTTCAACACGAGCAACCTTAGTTGGGCTAAGTGCGTTAACAATGAAAGTGTTTGGATCTTCATTCCAAATAACAATATCAATCTTTTCTTGTTCACCGATTTCACCCATGACGGCGTTAACACGTGTACCGTGACCGCCGACAAATGTACCCACAGGGTCCACGCCTGGTACAGTACTGGTAACTGCGATCTTGCTTCGCACACCAGCTTCACGGGCAATTTGCTTGATTTCTACTGCGCCATTTTCCATTTCTGGAACCTCTGCGCGGAACAGCCATTCAATAAAGTCGGTGTTGCCTCGGCTCACCACTAACTGCGGACCACGGAAGCCACGTTCCACGTCTTTCAAGAAGACTTTTAGACGCTGTCCCGGGTAGTAACGTTCGCCCTGGATCTGCTCGCTAGCTGGCATGATACCCTGTGCCTTGCCCAGGTCAACCCGAACAATACGTCCCTCTACACGGCCAACGATAGCGTTGATAACCGTACCAATCTTGTCTTCGTATTCTGCCATCACGATTTCACGCTCTGCTTCACGCAGACGCTGGAGTATAACCTGCTTAGCAGTCTGTGCTGCTACTCGGCCAAAGTTTTCAACCTTTTCGTGTAGTTCAATCATGTCACCGATCTTGGCATCTTTTTTCATGACTGATGCGTCTTTGAGACTTATTTCAAATGCTTCATCTCCAACTACTTCAACGACTTCCTTTGATACGTATGCATCAACTTCACCACTCTGAAGGTTCATTGATACACGTACTTCTTGCTCGCGGTCACCGTAGTCACGGCGGTATGCCGCGGCAAGTGCCTGCTCCACAACCTCTTGAACTACGTTTTCTGGCAGGTTCTTTTCCTCTGCAATTACTTTTACTGCAGCAGCTAACTGTTTAATATCCATATCATCCATATTTTTCTCCTTATTTTCTGTCTATCTGATTTAAAAAATCCGACCTGTCGGCCGGATGTACTGACCACAATTATAGTTATACTCCTTTGTATTGTCAAACATACAGCGGTAATCTCCCCTCCCAACTGATACAATAGAAGGATATGGACAGAACTCAATATAGCCCCCTATTTCCTATTGCAAGCATTACCTTGCACACCACAAAGTCCCTAAACCTCGTCAACGTAGCTACGGCTATGCTTCCTCGGCCCAGAAACTTTGTGGCGCACAATCTAAGACTTTCACAAAAAAATAGGAGTCAAAATGAGTTCTAAATCTGTCACGCGTCTCTATCAGCAATTTCAGCCGAGTAAATACAATCTTCACCTAACTATTAATGAAGAAGCGATGACATTTACTGGCATCGTAACAATATGGGGTAAAAGAGTTGGTAGACCCACCAAACGCCTTACGTTTCATCAAAAAGACCTTAAGGTAAAAAAGGCTCGAATTGTACTGCTAGATAAGACTGGTGAAAAAGCTAAAGAATTCGAAGTAGCAAGAACTAACACCCATCAAAAGTACGAAGAAGTTCGCATCCATTCTGAAGACATGCTTTACCCAGGTGATTACTGGGTCTCTTTTGAATATTCCGGCACGATTACCCGACCGATGAACGGCTTGTACCCCTGTTTTTTTGCCCATGAAGGCAAAGAGAAACAACTCCCTGCGACCCAGTTTGAAAGCCATCACGCCCGGGAAGTCTTCCCATGCATAGATGAGCCCGAAGCAAAGGCCACATTTGACCTTGCGTTAACACTTCCTGACACCCCTGATCGCGTAACAATTGCCAATACCCCCGCCCATAAACCGATGGTCGAGGACGGTCAAGTTACGACTATTTTTGACACTACCCCTGTCATGTCGACATATTTACTTGCATTTGTAACTGGCGAGATGAGCCACCTAGAAGCCAAGACCAAGCGTGGCACTATTGTGCGGACCTATGCAACGCCAGACAAGGTTGAATTGACTCAGTTTGCGTTGGATTGTGCTGTTAAAACATTAGAATTCTATGAAGAATACTTTGCCATTCCGTACCCACTCGATAAATGCGATATGATCGCCTTGCCCGATTTTGCTAGTGGTGCGATGGAAAACTGGGGATGTATTACCTACCGCGAACACGCCTTATTAGTTGACGAAGAAAATACTACACTCAGCACAAAACAGTGGGTAGCAATGGTTGTAGCACACGAACTTGCCCACCAATGGTTCGGAAATTTGGTAACCATGCGCTGGTGGACAGACCTATGGTTAAACGAAGGTTTTGCAAGTTGGATCGAATATCTCGCAGTTGATCACATGTTCCCCGAATGGAACATGTGGACACAATTTATTGTGGACGAACAACAACAGGCGCTGAAACTTGATGCCCTAGAAAACACCCACCCAATTGAGGTTCCGGTTAACCACCCTGATGAAATTCGTAGTATTTTTGATGCGATTAGTTACAGTAAGGGCGCAAGCGTTATCCATATGTTGAACGATTACCTCGGCGCAGAAGTCTTCCGTGATGGGCTGAGGCATTATTTGAACCGACATAAATATAGTAATACTGATACTGTCGACCTCTGGCAGGCACTAGAAGAAATTTCAGGCAAACAAGTCAAAGAATTCATGCAAACTTGGACTAGTCAATCTGGATACCCCGTATTGCACGCTGATGTACAAGACAAGCATGTTAGTCTCAGACAAGAACGTTTCTTTATTAACCCAGGTCATGACAAGCTAGATGAAAAGTTTTGGCCAATCCCACTGATGGCAAGTGAAGAAACTGCCCCAGAGCAATTTGTTGACGAGACGATCGAATTCGATCTCCCAGATAGCCATACGCTAAAGCTCAATAATGGCCAGAGTGGTTTTTATCGTACGACTTACAATACGACCCATCTTAAATACCTCGGTGAACTCATTCGTCGTGGCCGACTAGCTCCTATTGACCGGCTAGGTGTATTAAGTGACACATTCGAAACTGCTAAGGCTGGGGAATCCAGTACTGTGGACGCACTACAATTCTTGGGGAATTTCAGCGCAGAGACCGACTACACCACGTGGGATGTTATAGCTTCATCACTTGGCGGTATCCGTAGCGTCATGGACAGCGACGAACTAAGAGATCTTATGAAGCCGTACACGCGTACACTTGTAAAAGATGAGTTAGAGCGATTAGGCTGGGATCGTAAAAAGGATGACTCCCACTTTGACTTGTTGCTGCGCCCGATCATCCTTGGCATGGCAGCAGCCGCAGACGAGCCCTGGGTAATCGAGAAAATTAATGTTTTGTTCAATGCAGCACACGAAGCCGAAGACATTGCCCCAGATCTACGCGCACCAATTAATAACAAGCAGCTAAAGCGAGGTATTGATATCGACCCTGATTTGCGGGGAGTCGTTTTTGGAAATGTTGCGCGTCGTGGGGGTGCCAAAGAATTTGACCGTCTTGTCTCTATGCACAACGAGACTACTCTCAGTGACGAACGGTTAACATTGTCTGCAGCAATCACAGGGTTCAAGCAACCAGAACTAATCGAAAAAGCGCTTAGCATGATTAACTCGGATGTAGTCCGCCTACAAGATGTGGGTTACTGGATCGCATACAGTTTTTTGAACCGACATGCTAAAGCGCAAACATGGGAGTGGGTTAAGAAAAACTGGGAGTGGCTACACGAAAACCTGGGCAGTGATCTGAGTTTTTACCGCATGCCCGTGTATGTTGCCCGTGCCTACAGCGACCGCCAATTCATAAAGGAGTATAAGGGCTTCTTCGAGCCTAAACTCTCACCGGCTCTGGAACGCAGCTATAAACAAGGTTTAGAAATGCTGGAGTGGCAATCAGCCTGGAAGGACCGTGACTTTGATCAGATCCTTGCCTTCTTCAAAACCCACAAGTAGGTACTAGAGATTAAAAGAATAGCCGCTGTGGTCACCCTTAACGGTGTAATCATTTGTACGAAAGTTAGTAAATACTATCCACTGTGAGCTATCAGCAAGTAGTGTGGCTTTCGATAAGGTAACGCTACAGGTTGAACCATTTAAGGCAGCTTCTTTGTACTGATACTTTGAGTAATTATTGATAACCTTGACCTTAAAACTACAGACCCCGTTGTAGCTTGCTGGCAAGCTAGCAGTTAGAGTTATGACGTCACCATCTACGCTATGAGTTACGTTAGAAATCCCAGCGTACGTATAGCTTGGCTTTGTTGTTGGTGCCGGTGCCGGCTTTTTTACCACCGGTGCTGGAGCAGGTTTCGGCGGAGGTGTTTGCTCGACGGTTTTTTGTTCAGTAGCTGGAGCTGGAACGGTAACATTCTCTTCCTTGCTGGCATTTGTAATTTTCAATTTCGTTTGTTTGGCAAGCTCTTCTGACTGGGCTGCCTGCCGAGCTGCCTCACGCTTCTTAACTTGTGCTTGATAAACGTTTCCGCCAGCTAATCCAATAACAGCAACAACAAGTACTACCAATGCGATGTGCGAGTGAGTAAAGCCAGTCTGTGATAATTTTTGAAGTTTCATGTTTGTATTCCTTTTATGGTTATCATGCTATCATACCTCGTCAATAAACTCGATAATGTCATTGTCAATGCTAACAACCGCTAGACGGTAGTCGCTTTTCCAGTCGTGACCCTGCACCCACATCTCAGCCGCAAAGTGCATTTGTTGTAGTTTCTTTGAGGTTACATATTCGTAACCAAACCCTTGGCTGGTGTTCCGACGAGATTTTACTTCGACGAACCACATTGCTTTGTCTTTTTCAGCAACAATATCGATTTCGCAGTATTTAGTTTTCCAGTTAAGCTCCCGAATCTTATACTTCTGTTTCTTTAGATATCCTGCTGCTTGCTTCTCTGCATCATGGCCAGACTGATAATTTGTCACAGAAATGCCTTAATAGGCTTATAAGACAAACGATGAATGTCGCTGATGCCGTATAGCTTGAGTGCTTCAATATGCACCGCTGTTCCGTAGCCAACATGTCTAGCAAATTGCCATGGTAGATATTTTTCTTCCAGCTGTTCCATGTAAGTGTCCCGTGCGACCTTGGCGATAATACTTGCAGCGCTGACTACCGGGATAGAGCCATCTGCTCCTATAACTGCCCGGCTATTTGGGATATGAGTTAAATAATTATAATTTCCATCAATGATTACCTCACCATAATCAGCATCGAGCTGATCAATCGCTCGCTGCATTGCCAAGCGAACAGCTTCTGTCAGCCCAATCTCATCCACCTCAGCTGGGGTTACCCAACCTAAACCCACCTCCGCATTCTTGCGAATAAGCAGGTCTAACTCACCTCTCCGCTTTTTTGTCAGCTTCTTGGAGTCATCTAGCCCTGGTACTTCATTACCCAGAATAACTGCGGATGCCACTAGAGGGCCTGCCCAGCAGCCCCTCCCCACTTCATCAATCCCCACAGTGCTCATATATTAAGCATAACAAAAACCGCCAGGAGTCCGGGCGGTTTTATTTTCGAGAGTGGTCAGTCAGTTATGCTTCGGTTTTTTCTTCTACTTCTGCTGCTTCTGCAGGAGCTTCGGCAATAGGTTCTTCAACCTTTGGCTCTGGGATGGTGTTTACTGCCTCACGGTCAAAGTCGACACCAGTTAATCGCGCACGTTTACCAGTACGGTCACGCATGTAAGTAAGGTAGTTACGGCGAACTTTAGAGCGCTTAGTAACCTCAATTTTCACAACCAGTGGGCTGTGCAGGAGGAAGCTTTTTTCTACGCCAACACCGCTTGCAACGCGGCGGACCAGGATGCGTGCAGTGTGAGTACCCTTGCGGTCAACTCGGATCACAAGACCCTGAAAAATCTGAACACGCTCTTTGTTGCCTTCTTTAATTTTCTGGTGGACCTTTACGGTATCACCAGGCATGACATCAACAACTTGCGCCTTCTTGTATTTCTCTTCAATTTTTTGAATAACTGATTGCATAACTAAACTACCTTACATTATTTTCTACCAGAGGTCAACACCCTAGCTCTTTGATGACTATTGTAACATATCTGTTGTGATAATAAAACTGCTTGATCCTAAGTAAACCGGGTACAATGGGGTGATGGATTATAAAGCAGAGGCGTTACGTAAACATAAAGAACTTAAGGGCAAAATTGCTCTACAGTTAAAGGACACTTTAGATAGCCGTGACAAACTGAGCACTTACTACACCCCAGGGGTTGGCGCAGTTTCAAGTTATGTTGCAGAACACCCTGAAGAGGCGCGCGATTACACATGGCTCAATAACGTCGTTGCGGTAGTGAGTGATGGCTCTGCTGTTCTCGGTCTTGGGAATATCGGGCCGCTTGGCGCCCTCCCGGTCATGGAAGGCAAAGGTATGTTGTTCAAGCATTTTGCCGGAGTAGATGCCGTGCCCATTGTTCTTGATGTACATACTGCAGATGAAATTGTAGCTGTGGTTAAAGCAATTGCGCCGAGTTTTGGTGGAATCAATTTAGAGGACATTGCAGCGCCAATTTGCTTTGAAGTTGAGGAACGCTTGAAGTCAGAACTGCCAATCCCTGTGTTTCACGACGATCAGCACGGTACCGCAATTGTGGTGCTAGCTGGTTTGATCAACTCTATGAAAATCACAGATCGAAACTTAAATGACTGTCGCATTGTCTGTGTTGGCGCTGGTGCTGCCGGTACCGCTATTATGAAGCTACTTCACCAGTACGCGCCTCAGGCAGAAATTCTTGCTGTTGATAGCAAAGGTGTGATCAGCAACTCACGGGATGATCTGAATAGCGAGAAGAGGAAGCTGCTAGAATTTACAAATCACGACAAAGTAAGTGGTTCGCTAGAAGACGGGCTCAAGAATGCGGATATTTTTATTGGCGTGTCAAAAGCTGGCTTATTGACAGTAGAGATGGTTAAAACGATGGCACACGACCCAATTATCTTTGCAATGGCAAACCCTGTGCCAGAGATCCTGCCTGAAGAAGCCGCCAAAGCAGGCGTAGCCATAATGGCCACTGGCCGTAGCGATTTCCCTAACCAGGTCAACAACGCCATCGCCTTCCCTGGAATTTTCCGCGGTGCATTAGACAACAAAGTCCGTGACATTACAGAAGACCACAAAATGAAAGTCGCCGAAGTCATTGCCAGTCTTGTGGAAAATCCTATTGCCAAAGAAATCATCCCATCCGTCTTAGACGACCGTCTCGTCCCAGCTATTGCTGAAGTAATCGTCTAGCCGACGACGCGGAGAACTTCTTCTAGAGAGGTTTCGCCTGCCAGGGCTTTCAGAATTCCATCTTGGAGCATAGTTAACATACCGCTCTCTATAGCTGCTTTTTCAATTTCCTGCGCAGAAGGCTGACCGCCATTCTCTAGCAACTTTCTAATAGCGCCTGTCATGCGGAACTGTTCCCGAAGAGCAATTTGTCCGCCGTAACCAAAAGGGTTTTCTGCCGATTTGCCTGGCCGATACAGCTGAACGTTCGAAAGATCTGGTCTGTCAAAACCTGGTGGCAAATTATCAACTATGTGTCGTAAACCTTCCATAGTTTTCTCATCAGGTGTGTAAGGCTCCTTGGTCGTATCATCAAGGCGACGCACTAGTCGTTGCGCCATGATGAGCCGAATTGCCGACACGAATAGAGGGTTCTGACCAATAATATCCATCAACCGACTGATTGCCGCCGCGGCTGACGATCCATGGAATGTAGAGAGCACAAGGTGACCTGTTAACGACGCCTGAAGTGCTGTCTTGGCAGTATCCATATCACGGACCTCCCCCACCATCACAATATCAGGGTCCAAACGCAGGACTGCACGCAGCTTGTCTGCAAAACTAGACTCACCAGCAGTTTTAGTGGTTACTGATACCTGAGTTATGCCTTCAAACTGATATTCGACTGGATCTTCAATTGTAATAATTTTGCGTTCTTCGCTATTCAGCGAATTCAGCATAGAGTACAAGGTCGTCGTTTTACCTGAGCCTGTTGGTCCTACAATCAGCACTAACCCACTCGGCTTCGCAATAATGTTATCCACGACTTCGCGTTGTTTTTCGTCCAAACCTAAACGATCGAGATTATACATTTCCTGATCCATGTTAAACAAACGCATCACTACATCCATACTATTTATCGTAGGAACGGTTTCTAGACGCAGATTAATGTTTACTTCGCTGCCATCAGCCAGCTTCACCTTCTGTGCAATGTGCCCCTGTTGGGCATCCATTGAAGAGGTTGATACATTCCCCGCACTTGCAATTGCAGAAATTAACATTCGATATTTTTCATTGCTAATCTGCGCAATTGGATGCAAAACTCCATCAATGCGGAAGCGAATACGTACGTATTCTTTCTGTGTTTCAATATGGATGTCAGAGGCGTTCAATTTGTGTGCCTGTTGGACAATGTAGGCGAGCATGTCATCGGCACGCACTTGCTCTAAAACAGCCGACACGCTATCGGTTAATGCCTGTGTGTCAGTACTATTTATTGATATGTCCTGGTACACCACTTGCTTTGGCGGATCATACAAGCGCATATATTCCCGGTAGCCAACCTCAGATATCAATGCAAAACTAACTCGCTGGTCCTGGAAACGACTACGAAGCTGCTCCATAGTCTGACGCGAGGTCGTGTTGGTGACGCCAAATGTAATGTTGCTTTGGTCAGCAAATAGCGGGA
>CAZXBL010000012.1:16063-17495 GCA_964638875.1 uncultured Candidatus Saccharibacteria bacterium
GTATAGCTCTTGCTTGCTCAGCAGGTCATTATACAGCTGTTTATTCTGATTCTGTGAGGTGTCGGCATACTGCAGACCCAATATCTGAGCCCGGCGCTGGGTATTCAGCTCCTCATCGCGACGCGCGTCTTGTGCCATATCGTTCATTATAACCACAAGCACTTCCATTGAACAGAGTAAAAACGTAGACTAAAGCGAATGAAGCACATCGTCTTGATCGCACATGATATTCGCAGCACCCATAATGTTGGTTCTTTACTAAGGACAGCGGAGGGGCTAGCTGTCTCAAAAATTTACTTTAGCGGGTACACGCCCTACCCAAGCCAAGAAAACGATAGTCGATTGCCACATATCCATCAAAAGTTAACCAGTCAGATCCATAAAACGGCTCTAGGCGCCGAAACGTTGCAGCCATGGGAGCATACAGAGTCGGTTACTGATCTTATTTTAAAGCTAAAATCCGAAGGTTTTGTTGTGGTAGCACTGGAACAATCTCAACATTCAGTTAATTTGCCGTCCTATAATGCGCCAGATAAAGTAGCATTGTTACTCGGACGCGAAGTAGAAGGTATTTCCGAAGATTTACTAAAGCTAACCGATATTACACTTGAAGTCCCAATGTTAGGGCAAAAAGAATCATTTAATGTAGTGCAGGCTGCATCGATGGCTTTATACCAATTCCGTTTCTTTTAATTAACCCCATAATATGGTATTGTTTATATCAGTTAAGCTTTAAAAACAAAAATATGCCTGCTACCAAAAAACTTACCACAAGAAAAACTACTCATGGCGCCAAAAGGCGTGCTCATCACCACCGGGTGGGCAAGGATTACTTAAAAGTATACTGGCCCTACGTCCCAATATTGTTGATTGTGGCGGTTGGATTGTTTTTTGGCACACCTCACGATTCACGTAAAGAAGGCGTGCTTGCTTATGCCACTGAAATCAGCAACAATCGCCTTCTAACAGAGACGAATGAACGTCGCGTTGCAAGCGGCAAGTCAACACTGGCTATAAATGAATCGTTATCTAGTGCTGCCCAGGCAAAAGCCAATGACATGGCGATGAAGAATTACTGGTCGCACTATACTCCGTCTGGCGAAGCCCCATGGATATTTATTGATAAATCAGGCTACGCTTATAGCAAAGCCGGCGAGAATCTTGCTTACGGCTTCAGCACGAGTGACGAGACAGTTAATGGTTGGATGAATAGCCCCACACACAAAGCAAATATGTTGGATGAGACTTTTACCGAGGTAGGCTTTGGGTTTGCAAATGCCGAGGATTTCAATAAGAGTGGGCAAGAAACTATAGTTGTCGCCATGTACGGCCAGCCCAGCAAAGACCGGGTTGCGACCGCCCCGACTAATTCTCACACTAACGGCGCCTTTACATCCACCTCAAGTGCTGCAGAACCAGCTGCAAAGCCAGT
>CAZXBL010000012.1:17505-21806 GCA_964638875.1 uncultured Candidatus Saccharibacteria bacterium
TGACATTTATGATTGGCCTAGTCAGTGGGTTCCTGCTGCTGTTTGTAATAGTAAAGCATGGGTTAGCGTTCAAGCGAGTCCTTATACACGGCGAACAGTTCATGCTTCACCATCCTGTACTCGACATCGTCTTTGTAGGATTCGTGATGGTCGGCTACGTGCTTAGCCAAACCTCTGGCTTCATCCGCTAACAAGACTGCGCTATGTGCGGAGCCGTATACTAATGCAGACGGACGTTCTCTGAGCCGACCAGCTCTGAAAGCTCATCCATAACACCTTCGGCATGAACGCGCATCGGCAGGCGAATGATTTGCTTACTTTCCTCTGGACCAACAACTAATACGACTTCAGTTTCACCGATTTTGCCATCAATTGCTGATTTGAGCACCATAAGCTTATCAGTATCGTCGCTTTCATGCATGCGTACATAAAGACGGGCAATCTCGGGCTTGGCGGTTGCCATTTTAACTACCTTAACAGCTTTTTTTGTAGGCTTTAGGGTTTTCTTCTTCTTACCTGTCGATTCGTAAGCCGCTGCTTGGTCTGGTGTGATTTCGCGGGCATCTTCAACTAAAATTTTGAGATCGTTTGTGATGTTTCCGTCACGGTCTTTGGCATTAATCTTGCCTTTTACCAGGACAATACGATCGCGCTCCCAGATACCGATGGTTTGTTGGTACATGCTTGGGAAAAGTATTAACTCAAGTTCTGATGACAGATCAGCGATTTTTACAAATGCCATTTTTTGGCCCTTTTTGGTCATGATTTCGCGCATGTCTAAAATAGCACCGCCTACCGTCACAAGCTTGCCATCATGTTCTGGTTTGAACGAGTTAAGAGGCAGCGTTTGCTCTGAAAGTATTACTTCGTAGTCATTTAACGGGTGCTGGCTCAGGTACAGGCCTAGTAGTTCCCGCTCCCATACTAGTTGGTCCCGCACTGGAAACTTGGTAACGGCCGCTTCGAGTGCTAATTTTGGCTTCACTGACACGGTTTCTTCCAACAGCGCCCCAAACAAATCTACCTGGCCACTCGCCCGTTCTTTTTGCAGCCGCGAAGCGTACGCAAGCATCATGTCGAGGTTATGCAGTAGGTAACTGCGTTCGCCAAAACGGTCAAACGCGCCTGCCTTAATGAGACTCTCAAGACCTTTACGGTTCACAATGCGTGTATTGACGCGTTCGAAGAAATCATCCAGTGATTCGAAGTTGCTCTCCTCGCGGGCTCGCAGAATTTCTTCTACAGCACCTGTTCCTACATTCTTGATTGCTGCCATACCAAAACGGATCTGGTCAGTCTTGGGCACAACCGCAAACTCAACAAATGATTCATTGATATCTGGTGGCAAAACATCAACACCAATGTGCTTGCATTCGGCAATTTCAATCGCTAGACGGTCGGTGTCATCATAGTCGCTTGTCATAACTGCTGCCATGAAGGCTGCTGGGTAGTGTGCTTTTAAATAGGCGGTTTGGTAAGCTATCAATCCGTAGCAAGCTGAGTGGGATTTATTAAAACAGTAGTCAGCAAAGCCAACTAGTTTTGCCCAAAAATCCTCAATCAGTTTACGCTGAATACCGTTTTCCATAGCGCCTTCGATAAAGCGCTTTTCCATTTTCATCATCATATCACGCTTCTTTTTACCGATAGCCTTACGTAGCGTATCAGCCTCACCGCCAGTAAAACCACATACATCTTTAGATATCTGCATAAACTGTTCCTGATACACCAGCACACCGTAGGTGGTACTAAGAGCTGGCTCCATTGAAGGGTGGTCATATACAACCCTTTCTTGGCCATTCTTACGTCGGATAAAGGTATCGACCAGCCCTGCACTCAGGGGACCCGGGCGGTAAAGCGCGCACATAGCTACAATATCATCGAACTCATTGGGCTTAAGATCTTTGAGGTACCGTTTCATGCCAGAAGATTCAAGCTGGAACACTCCGGTTGTGTCACCACGCTGTAATAGTTCGAAGGTCTTTTGGTCATCCAAAGGAATCGTGTTGATATCAATATCTTGCTTATAGACCCTTTTGATAATACGCAATGCGTTTTTAATCACCGTAAGGTTAGATAGTCCTAGGAAGTCCATTTTCAGTAGCCCTAGCTCTTCTACCGGACCCATCGAATACTGTGTCGTTACTACGCCCTTTTGCGCCATTTCAAGCGGCGCAAACTTCACAATGTCGTCTGGTGCGATTACCACACCCGCAGCATGAACGCCATGGCTGCGGATCGTGCCTTCCAGTTTCATAGCTTGGTCGAGGACTTCCTTTGCGACCGGATTTGTCTCATACTCTCTTTTGAGATCAATGTCTTTTTGAATCGATGTTTCAAGGGGGATATGTCTACCTTGCACGGGTGCAGGAATCATTTTAGCCAACCTATCTGCGTCGGCATATGGAACTTGAAGCACGCGCGAGACATCTCTTACTGCGTTTCTGGCAAACATCCTGCCGAATGTCACAATGTTAGCAACACGATCGGGACCGTATTTTTGCACACAGTATTCGATAACCTCGTTGCGTCGGTTGTCCTGGATATCAATGTCAACATCGGGCATCGAGATACGATCAGGGTTAAGAAAACGTTCGAACAGCAAATCGTACGTAATTGGATCGAGCTCAGTAATCTTCAACGCATAAGAAATAATCGACCCAGCAGCAGAGCCACGACCAGGCCCGAACACGATTCCTTTATTTTTCCCCCAGTTTATAAAGTCCTGGATAATCAAGAAGTATCCGTTGAAGCCCATTCCCTCGATCACGCCTAATTCGTATTCAGCTCTTTTGGCTATTTCTTCCGGTAATGTCTTAATCGCTTGCTTAATGGTGAGTTTGGCAGCCTCATCTTCGGTTTTGCCACCATAACGCCATGCTAAACCAGCGTATACCAATTTATCTAAATATGTCTTTTCCGTTTCACCCTTTGGTACTGGAAATTTTGGTATCAAGATTTTACCCAGTTCGATGGTCACATTACAGCGATCTGCAACTGCCTTGGTATTCGTAATAACTTCTGGGTAGTCTTTGCCCCAGCGTTCAATAATTTCATTGGGATCTGTTACGTGCAAAGGGTAATCTTTTAACGTCATGCGCTTTTCGTCACTCAGGAAAGAACCTGTGCCTACGCAAAGTAAGATTTCATGTGCATCTTGGTCCTCGTGCTCCAGGTAATGAGCGTCACAGGTGACAACCACAGGGATATTAAGCTCTTCGCCAAGTTTCAAAACTTGCTCGTTGATAGCCTGTTGGTCTGAACTGTGCAAAGGGTTCTTTGGGTGTCCATGGTCCTGAATCTCTAAATAGTATCTGTCACCAAAAACAGATTTATACCACTGGGCAATTTCCTTTGCCTGGTCATATTGCCCTTGTTTTAGCCGGTCCCCAACTTCACCGCCCATACAAGCACTCAAGGCGATCACTCCCTCGCTGTATTTTTCGAGTAACTCATGGTCAACACGAGGAAAGTAATAGAAACCGTCCAAGTTTGCCCGGGTACTAAGCTGCATAATATTCTGATAACCGGTATTATTCATCGCCAGTAGGATTAAGTGGTAACGCTGTTTGTCCTTAACTGGATCTTTATCAGTATGTTTACGGGTAGCTACATAGGTTTCGATGCCAATGAGGGGCTTTATACCGCTGGCGTCGGCTTCTTTGTAAAACTCTATGGCGCCAGAAAGAGTTCCATGATCGGTCATAGCTACAGCTTCCATGCCACTGTTTTTGACATGTCCCATTAAAGGGCCAATACGCGTCAACCCATCCAGCAAACTGTACTGGGTGTGGTTGTGCAAGTGTACATAGTCGCTTGAAGTCAGCGTCCTTTTGCTCACGTTATAGAACCCCTCTTTATGGCCTTATTTTACCATGGTTAAGGTGTTGTTTTAGTTGTTTTTTGATTCGATAGTTTCTTGAACGTTATCAAATAGAGGCCCGACAACAGGAGTGTGATCAAACAAGCTCAATATCCATACTAGTAACCCAATCACAATAGTTGCACCAATGACGCTACCTAAGCCCGCTACAACACCCTTCAGAAAGCTCATTTTATACATTGTATTGCGATCTATATAGCCACTTTCATAAATACTCCGCATCATTTGGCCGAGCTGTTCGTTAGTGACCTTATCTGTCGGTTTTTTAGCCATTTTTCTGCATGTAATTCTTCAAATTATCAATTGCACTATGCACGTCTTTAACTGCCTTCTTAAGGTCTTTGTCTTCTGCCTCGCCTCGTTTGACGGCTGCTATCATATCCTTTGCCTTGTCTTTGGCAAGTACTGCACTGTTAAC
>CAZXBL010000012.1:21816-22337 GCA_964638875.1 uncultured Candidatus Saccharibacteria bacterium
AGCTTTTTCCATTTCCGTTTTAGCACTGGCTTCAAGGCTTTTTACCCGAGTCTTACCCTTTTCAATTACAGCACCCAGATCGGCACTGACTTCATTCAGTTTCTTAGTCAAATCCTCTTTTGTCTCTGCTGCCTTGTCATGGATATCTTTTCTGGTTTCCTTGCCACTTTTTGGCGCTGTCAGAACCCCGGCTACATAGCCAAGTCCCGCTGCAACGGCGGTTGTTACTGCAAATTTCGTGCCTTTACCCATAATGATCCTCCTATTTTCGCTTTGATTTAGTCTTAAAAAGGTCAGCAAAATTACTTAGCATCTTGCCCAGCATAATCGGTGTTGACGCATGCTTAAAAACGTCGGCAATTGTTTCTGCCTTATCCGCAAGTATTTCAGCTTTATCAGTGACACGCTTGACGGTGCGAACAACCTTGATTAGCATCGCCATCAAGACGATACATACAAGCAAAAAGACCGTTAATGTAGCAGATACGATAATAACTAGTAATTCTTGAGCGTTTTCCATA
>CAZXBL010000013.1:0-6320 GCA_964638875.1 uncultured Candidatus Saccharibacteria bacterium
ACGATAAATACGAACATACTGGTGTAAATACGTATCGCATTAACCGGTTTGCCCGCGATTGCTTCGGCTGCTTTACGAAGTGCTTCGGGCACATTTGGCTCCTCAGCTTTCAGTAATGGGTTTCCTGCTACTACCACGTCGGTTTGTACACGCCCGATCGTGACCTCTTTGTCACTTCCATCGCTACTTTTTACTTTAGAGACGCCAATTTTATTGAGCGCACCATCGAAATCACCCAGCGCCCGACCAATAATAACTGGCTCCTTGCTACCTGCTTTCATACCAATACCATCTATGGCTGAAACAGTGATGTAGTCCCCTGCCTTGATTGGCCCGTTTTGCGTACTAACCATCACATCGAATTTACCCGCTGTGGCAACAAATACTTTTTTACCATCAGAAGATAGGGTTACTGGGGCGTCATTCGGATCAACAACTACACCAAATAGCTTATTGGCTGTATCCTGTTTGACTGCCTCTACCTTTGATGGGTCGTCCTTCTTGAGCTGGATTAACATCCCTCTTTGCGTAACCTGATCAGAGCCATAACCCTGAGTCAGCGCCTGTGCAAAAATAGGGTAATGCGTGCTAGCAACCGCTAACAGAGACAATATAAGGACTGCTGATAGACGCTGAAAAGTACAGAATTTTTTGATTTTTGTCTTTAGCATAATTGACTACAGTATATACCCGTTATACACAGATTCGCAATCCCTGTTTACCCCTGTAATAGTACGAAATGTTAGCCAAGCAGCTGAACGAGAGTACTAAGGACATACTCTATTTGGTCCTTCGTGGTAGAGCGTCCCATGGTAAACCGGAGGCTTGACTGGGCAGCTTCGTCGCTGAGTCCCATCGCTTTTAAGACATGAGAAGGCTCCTCGTTACTGGCACTACAGGCAGAACCCACCGCACAAATAACACCTCTGTCATCCAGTTGCATCATTAGCGTTTCATTGTCATAACCTGACACCGTAATGTGCATGTTATTCACCAACCGACTTTTCTGCGAACCGTTTACCTCGATATTTGGTAGTTTTGCCTCAAGCTCTTTA
Source organism: uncultured Candidatus Saccharibacteria bacterium (assembly GCA_964638875.1). Classification (GTDB taxonomy): domain Bacteria; phylum Patescibacteriota; class Saccharimonadia; order Saccharimonadales; family JALRHH01; genus JALRHH01. The sequence continues at coordinate 1,056 of CAZXBL010000013.1, forward strand.
AAGAAAAGGTGTTGGAGATCCTGGAGTCGTTTACTTTCGTCGTGGCGTCTCTCCTGCACGAGTTCCAGTGACTTCGCGAAACCAATAATTGCTGGCACATTTTCAGTACCGCTGCGTTGACCGCGCTCCTGCCCACCACCAAGCATCTGTGGTTTCAGATCAATTCCAGATTTAACGAACAGACAGCCTATTTGCTTTGGGCCGTAAATCTTACTGGCGTTAATAGTCATCAGGTCTACGCCCAGACGGCTCACATGAATATCAAGATACGCGGGTGTCTGGCAAGCATCTGTATGGAAGTAAAGCGGATAATCATTAGTTCGTTCTGATCGTTTTTGGGCAATAATCTGGGCAATTTCCTTCAGGGGTTGTATGGTACCCACTTCGTTGTTGGCGTACTGGATACTAACAAGCACTGTTTTGTCTGTTATGAGCTTTTCAAGCTGCGCTGGGTCAACTCTGCCCTCTTCATTGACTAGCGCAATCTTGAAATTATGTTGTTTAGCAGGCAGCAGAACTGACTCGTGTTCAACGCTACTAACGACTATCTCACCATCGGGGTATTGTTGCATGGTGCCGTGAATTGCCAGGTTATTTGCCTCTGTACCTCCTGCCGTAAAAATAAGTTCTGGAGAACGCACACCTAGATAATGGGCGATTGTCGCCCTGGCAGTCTCAACGTCCCGTTTTACCTGACGTGCCGCCTCGTACTGAGCAGAAGGATTGAAAGCTTTTTCGGTAAAATACGGCTGCATTGCAGCAAAAACCACCGGGTCAACCGGTGTGGTAGCCGCATGGTCGAGGTAAATCGGATCACTCATAGGCCTATGGTATCAGTTATACGGTAAGGGAGTACACTTCGCGCGCTACGGCGTTACGGTACAGTCTAGCTGCCCTATAAAGGCGACGTGCCTCGTCGGGACTTACTTGTTGATACTTACCGTGCTGAGATTTCAAGATCCCGTCAGGACGTATATCATAGCGCGTTGTCTGCACCTGTGCCTCACCGTTTTTAGCGATCCATTCTTCGTGCCAAACCCAAGTTCGTTCGTCAAGACAAAAGAACTCGCGTCTTACATTCTGAGCAGTAGGACCAAATAATTTACCACCGACCCTGGCTTCATGCCGGATAAAATTCCGATACAATTCTGCCCTGCGATCTTCTTGGCGTTGTGGTGATACGAAATTTAAAATTTTCTTAAGAGGCATGCTATTCACCTACCGCTAAGTCAATATTCCTACGAGATTGCTTTATAGCTTCCTTTTGGACTGATATGGCAACTGCATTTCGCTGTTCAGAGTATGCGCTAAGGTCTACTACTCCATGTGGAAGTCGCGGGGTAGATTCAACGATCTGAGCAGATTCAACTGGTTGGACGGCTACGGCACTGACGGAAGGCTCTGCTTGAAGCATGTGCTCTAAGCTACTATCAATAACCTCAAACACACGTTGGGATCCAACACTTTCTACCAGACGTAAGAAATCACCCTTTTCAGGATTAAAGTTCACAATAATTACTCCTATATGCCGAATAGTTTTTCAGCGTTGCGTGTTGTGGCTTCAGAGATTTCTGCAACGGTGTCACCGCGTAAAGAGGACAGAAATTCAGCCGTCAACACAACATGTTTTGGCTCGCAGATTGTACCACGTAATGGAACCGGAGTCAAGAAAGGCGCGTCAGTCTCAAGAAGTAAGTTATTTAAGGGGATCGAGCGGTACACATTCAATTGTTCTGGTTGTTTCGCAAAAGTCGCAATGCCGTTCACGCCGATGTAGAGCCCCTTCTGGACAGCTTTTTGCATGTTGTCGTGATTATCAGTAAAACTATGCAAAACACCTTTAACACCCTCAAAATTGCTCAGGATGGGCCAAAAGTCACCAAAAGCCTCACGTACATGGAAAATCAGAGGTAAATCATGTTTTTGCGCCAGATCCAGCTGGAATTCTATGATTTTGATCTGTTCTTCTCTGGGGGAGTGTTCATAGAAGTAATCCAAACCGCACTCACCCACGGCTACGACCTTAGGAGCGGCTGCAAGAGTAGCAAAATGGTCTAGGGCCTCTTGGTTGTTCACAAATTTCATTGCTTCGTGTGGGTGGATACCAATGCTTGCATACAGGTTTTCACGACTTTTCACAGTGTTCACAGCCAGCTCACTGTCTTCCACCTCACAACCTACACAAATCATTTTGGCAACACCCGCTTCTTGAGCACGCCCTACAATCTCATCAACAGAGCCGTTACCTGCATTGGCCCACATCTCCTGCGTACTCCGCTCGCCAGAAGTAGATCCAGCAGACTGAATATGACAATGCGTATCAATAAATTTGTTCACTCAAACTATTATAGCAATCGTTTGAGGAATAGATGATTCTGGGGCTATCGGCTAAATTGACGAATCACAAACATAGATGTCTGTAATTCTGAACAGGTGTACACCCACCTTATAGTCGATAGCTTTAGTATGAAAAGCTGTGCAGGCTCGCGGCCTTGTACAAGGTCCCCACCTATTTATGAAGTAATCTTCAGCCTTACTACATGTATAGGTCGCTGTATAATCTTTTCCACCATTGTCACGCTCAGGCTTATAGCAAATATCCCACCTATTGTCTGAGTAGTTAGTTAGCTGATGACCATCTTTCAAACAGTCCCTCACGCAGTCATATGGTCCGTTCTGAGGTCTACCCGTACCTAGACTAGCGCAGTTGACCTGCTGCATATCAGAGTCCTTATCACCAGATCCTTCGTCGCCGCCGTCGCCGCTTATGGCGTCATCTGGTTTTGGTGGGCATTTTTGGCCAACTGGTAGACTTTGACCATTCCAGCACTTGTGGCGGTCTATGACACACTTGCCATTTTGCCAGTGATATTTGCCACCTTTAACGACTTTACAGTAAGCTTTTGGCCCTTGTTTTAGGGCTGCACTGAATGCGCCACCGGTCGACTTAGCGACACCTTTTGCACGGTCAAAGTAACTAGGGCTAAAGCACTCGTCAGTTTTAGATTTTTCTTTATAGATATAGTAAGTCGTCTTTTTGCCGACACATTGGTTTGCTTTGACAATTGTTTGGTTTTTGTCTTCGCGGTTAGGGACTTGGGCGCAGAGTTTGACCTGCTCTATCCACATGCGGTTACGTTCATCACACTTCTTTTTGCTTTCTTTTGCTTTGGAATCTAGTTTTACAGCATACGGCACATCATGCTTGTAGCTGATACATACTGTATCTGTGCGCTTCTGGCTGTCATCTTCACCGTCACCAGTTATCTGGACAGTTCGTGGACGACCATCTTTGTTGTTTCTGCACGTTTCTATTGAACAGCCATGCTCGCCACCATTACCAGCGCTAATCCATTCACGCCCAAGGAGTCCGCACTTACGTTCGCCTTGTTTACCTTTAAATTCTGCGTCTACAGGCACTATAGTGGTTGGTTCAACCGTTGCTTGGACACACTCGCCATCTTTTACAATAGGAGTTTCGCCATTCAATGCTGGTGGACAAATTAGAGTGGAGCCATCAGAGCATTTATCGGTTTCTGGATCGTAAGTAGCACCGCTGCCAAGGCATATCGGTAGTAGATCCTCTATGGTTTCGCCAAGTACAATATGTGTTGCAGGGCGGGCAGAGGATATTTTGTTGTTAATGTTTTTCTGCTTATCTTTGGCATCACCTAAGTTAGCATCGGACGCATAAGGTTTAATACAGTTTGTTATAAAGGTATTGTCCTCGCACAGTATCCAGCGGCCCTTTAGAACCTTAAAACTACTGATTTCATCGTTCCAGCCTCTGGGGAGCGCACCAAGGTGGGTTACACCATCGAGTCTTTTACCATTTACTTTTACAGTCAGATCACCTACCGTACCATCTTCATTTACTTTGGCAAAAGCATCTAGTTTATCACCCTTAAAATCTCTGTCTTTGAATAGGATGATGCGGAAATCGGGGTTAACACCCTCAGTGTCGTCAGTGTTGCCGTCATCTTCTGGGTTTTGTGGCAGACATCGTGCACTAGCATCTGAAGGGCTGCAGTCGTCTGGCTGGGTTGGTGTATCGGGTTTTGTACCGCCAACTGGCTGACCGGCAAGGAGGCCGTCTTTTTCGTTTTTGTCAGCCGTTGCCTTATCTTTTTCACAGACATCAGTTTTAGTACCATCACCGGTCTTGGGCGTAAAGTTAGCGTTATAGTATGGGAATCCCGCCAGACACTGAGGTGCGCTATTAGTATCTTGTTGGCCCGGTAAACGAGCACAACCAATTCCTACGTAAATACGGTGTAGCTGTGCACAGTAATCACTAGTGATATTTAGTGCAACAGCATGCTGACAGTACATCGTACTATTTTTAGTTAGCAGTGCCCCAGCGTTAGTCTCGCAGACACGCTTACAGTTATTTGCATCTGTTGGCTTACGCCCCAGGAGCTTACAGGTTTTCTCGGCTATTCTGTCCGTGGTTACTTCTGGCTGGTCTGTTATTGGAGGATCTGTAACTGGTGGTCGCTTTTTAACACAGTTTACACCTTGCTTTTCGTACCCATCGATGCACATACCAGTCCGACAGCGCTTATTATCTTGACCGTAAGGAAGTTTGTATAAGGCACAGTCTTCTTTGATCTTTTCGATTTTTACGAAAGGTTCACATTTATTCTTGTCATTCTTGTGTTCACCGGGGATACAACCATCTGATTTAAGGCCTTGAGCATTAAGTGCTGGCGCGTTATCGCTCGTTGCGGCTTCTGAACTGAAAACCCGATATGCACCAAAACTGGCAAATCCCGAGACAACTAGTACAGCGATGAGGACATGATGCCCCACACCAGAACTGTTTAGTGGCTTGATAAATGAAAGTCGCTTGGCTAGCCGCTTCATAGCAATGTTTTACCTATTTATGTTTTTGATTTTAAAGTTAGATATCTTAACTATCGTGGAAAACACAGACCCTGTCAACTGAGCAGTTACTACTGTAATTATAAAAAGTGAAAGGGTTTATCCACAAACCCCTTGTTGAGACCGTCTACCTACTGGTCTTTACGAGGAAACAGCGTGCCTTCGATCGGGCGGACTACGCCATCGGCAAAGACTTGTTTGATCTTGAGTGCAGTTTCTGGCATGAATGGCTGTAGCAACTCCGCGATTTCTAACAAACAGCCGACCTGGTACGCCAAAACTTCACGTAAGTGATCAGCGTCGCCAGTCTTCTGGATCTCCCACGGTTTGGACTCGTCAATGTATTGATTCAACCCGCGAACTTGTTCCCATACTTCGTCA
>CAZXBL010000013.1:6330-18413 GCA_964638875.1 uncultured Candidatus Saccharibacteria bacterium
TCAAGTGCGCGGTCAAAACGGCATGTCGCAAGTGCGTTTTCATACTCACCAACATCGTGCCCAGCCTCGGGGATATTACCAATCAATCCATTTTGGTATTGCGTGATCATTGCAGCAGTTCGTTGCACAGCATTACCAAGTTCGTTCGCAAGTTCATTATTGTAAGCGTCCGCTAAACGAGTTTTGCTGAATTCACCGTCATCATATGATGGGATATGGCGAAGTAAGTAGTACCTCAGGACGTCAGCGCCGTATTCTTCGATAATTTTATGTGGCTCAATGACATTACCAAGGGTTTTGCTCATCTTGACACCACCTTCGGCATTGATAAATCCATGTACATAGAGGGTTTTTGGCAAATCTAAACCAAGCGCCAACAACATGCCGGGCCAGATTGCAGCGTGAAAGCGTGATATATCTTTGCCAATTACCTGCACGTTTGCAGGCCAATATTCCTTAAAGTCTTTATGTTCTGGGTATCCAAGCACCGTAATGTAGTTCATTAGCGCCTCAAACCAGACATACATGACTTGCTTGCTGTCGCCAGGCACAGCCACGCCCCAAGTAATTTTGTCCTTGGGTCGCGAAATACTTATATCATCCAAGCCATCTTTAATCACGTTCAGAATTTCGTTACGGCGAGTAGCGGGCAATATTTGGAAAGATTCAGTTTCAATTGCCTGCAAAATCTGTGGTGCGTATGAGCTCAGTTTAAAAAAGTAGTTTTCTTCCTCTACTTTTTCGTATGGGCGGTTGTGGTTTGGGCAAACACCACTATTTTCTTTGACGGTTTTTTCAGGGAAGAAGGCCTCATCACCTGTGCAATACCACCCTGTATAGCTGCCCTTATAAATATCCTTCTCAAGTGCTTTCCAAATGAGACCCGCTCGTTGTTCGTGACCAGCATCTGTCGTTCGGATAAAGCGATCGTTGCTAATATTCAGTGCTTTGGCAAGATCGCGGAATAATTGGCTCGTTTCGTCAGTGAATTCCTTTGGGGTGACTCCCTTTTCAGTTGCTTTTTCTTCAATTTTGCCCCCATGCTCATCTGAGCCAGTACTAAATATAACTGGCTTGCCCTCTGCGCGGGCGGCACGTGCCAAAACGTCTGCCATAACGAGTTCAAGTGCAAAACCAATGTGAGGCGGTCCGTTTACATAGGGAATAGAGGTGGTGATGTAGTAGTTCATTGTCATTAGTATACACTAATCTAATCTGTTGGCTGGCTAGAAAGATGCCATAAATGGCAATGACGGCATTTGTACGCTTTGAGGCTGGCACCATGCTGCCAGTCTGCTGCTAGAGCTGTAGATTGAGCCTGCTTCAATGTATCAAATACCATTTTTTCTGCACATGGCAGCACATTTTCATCAATGACGTTCATCAAGATATTCCTGGCAAAGTTTCTCAAACACAGCGTTCGTCCAGCCAAAACCAGTCTGGGATGGGTACACGCCCTTGAGTGGCGGCTTGTCAGGCTGCACTACATTGTATTTCTCCAGGAATACGCCGTTACGATTAAACCAGTCGAGGTTGGTCTTAAGCCACTTGCGAGCGATGCGCTCGGCATCAGAATGGTAATCATACCGCTGCAAGCCTTTGATGATTATGTACTGTAACGGCGCCCAGCCATTGGGATACGCCCACTGTGTCGGCATTTTACCTGGTACCATGAGGTTTAGCTGCTGGGCATCGGTAGTTGACAATCCTCCGCGTTGCTCGAAACGACGAAGCGCCTTAACCATTTGCTTGGCTTGCTTATCATCTGCCAGACCAGCCCACATTGGGTAGAATCCAGCCAAGGATGCAACACTACCTCGTCGTTCCTTGACGTAGTTATAGTCAAAATACATGCCACGAATATTACTCCACATTAATGTATCGACTGTTTCCTTCCGGTGTAGGGCGGCACTTTCCCATTGCGCTGCCTCGCGTTTGTCGCCAAAAATACGAGCTGCGCGCGCAAAATCTCTCTCGTACTTATACAGCAACGAATTGAGATCGATAGGTAAATAGTTCAGTGCCTTACGGTTAAACCGCGGCGTCATATCCCAACCACTCTCTGCCTCTGCCAAGTCGTGTAGATAATTTATATCGTAGTACCTTGATAAGCCCTGGTAGACCATTCGCGCGTTCGGTTTGACGGTACCCATCCAGACGGTATTGTATTCATCCTTGGCAACATCAATGGCTTCTTTGAGTTTTTTGTCACTTAAACCAAAACGATCATGTACTTCAAAAATGAAACTCGTCAAAAATGGCGGCTGTGACCTTCCTGTTAGATAGGTTCTTGAGGCGTTTGGGATAATGCCGAGACGTTTTTGCAAACTCATCAGGTTTTCCAGCATGCCCACAACGAGTTCTTCGTGAGCCTCATCCATGAGGCCAATTGACATAAAGAACGTATCCCAGTAATACATTTCGTTAAAATCAAACTCATGCCCTTCCTCATAAGCGGGCACTAAGTACGGCTTTGGTAATCCGAGGAGACTTTCGTCATCCTTGGGGTGAAAGCGCTCTAACTTTTCCCAATAGGCGGCAATATATGTTCGGGCCTTCGTGACATCAGCTGGCTTTAAATCCTCACTCCTCTTAAACAGGGATTTAGTTAATCCAAATACCATTCATCATCCTAAATTTAATAAAGTTTATATGGGGACAGACCGCCCCACTCAACGACCGTGAAGCCTGACCGAGGAATAGTGGTAAGATTCTGGGCGGGTAACGCGATTGGTTCATCTAACCCAGCGAAATCTAAGAACACACGAATTAATGTATCAGGTTTTGGCGTAATTTGCAGCGGTGCGAGCTCATTGAGTTGAGCTGTGTTCAGCCAGGTCAGTCGAACGTATGGTTTGTTCGGCAATTTAGGTTGCCAGTACTCTACGAAATCTGTTCTTTCTTTACTATTCAGACCGAGTTGTTTTAACTGTTCCTGTATTGTTGCCAGTGCTTGATCCTTTTGAACCACTGTTCCGCTCGTAATACCTGGATACTGTCCTATGCCTGGACCCTCCCAAAATAGAGAGTCAAACAGTCCACTTGTCATTAATAGTTTACCGCTTGGAAACGCCAGGGCTTTCCAACCTGTTTCTGGGTCATACAGTGGTTCAGAAATCTTCACATCAGCACCTACTTTAACAGTTACGAAGCTTGCAACGCTTGGGTATAGGTAAACGACCGGTTTCGCACAACCGTAGCCTGGTCGTAGCTGCTGACGCACGTAAACTAACCATTGACCGTATTTATCTTTATGTAAGACCACTCCATGTTCTTTTACAAAATCTTCCTTGCTGATATTGGCATATGGTTGGTCTGGTGAGGTACTAACAAATTCCCTGAATTCCTCATACGCCTTCTTAAGAAGATCGTGATTACTATCTTTGAAGTCAAATACATCGAGTCCCGACGATGAACGACCCACGAGCTGTAGGTCGACATCAGTAACTGCATCTGCCCGTGTCACTGCCGTCCAGCGTCCACCACAACCTCTTGCAATTGCGGCAATAGTATCATTCGTATAATTGCCGCGTTGCCACTGGTATTTATCAAGACTGACGTCCAACGGGTTATATCCAACTGAGTATGTAGTGTTTATTGGTGTTACGAGGCGGTAGCCGATTGAGGTCAACTTTGTGTCTGTATATGTAGTTTCTGCACGCTGAAGCTTGCTTTGCCCATATGTTTTAATATCCTTGTAAACGGTTGAGGTGTCAGCGTCGGTTAGTCGTATGAACTCTCCGAGGCCAGGATATGTAGGTTTCGTGACATCATATTTGTCATCTGCGATCAATTTTGATGGCATAGTGAGAGAATCATAGTGCGTTGAAACATCGAGCATCACTGTCGGCTTATGCGCTTCCTTAGTATATTTTTGATTCTCGTCATTCAGTAGCGCCGTCCCATCTGGTAAGGCTATGATGGCAACCGCGCCATTTTTACTACGCTCGTACAGACGGATATTGTCACCCAGTTCAGACACAACTGACATAATGATAGTTTTATCCCCACGTGTGCCAACCTCATAGTATTCCGTTGCAGCATCTTCATATTGTAAGTAGCCTTGGGCTGGGATCTTTTTAGGCTTGGGTAGCCAAACCTCACCTGTTGTGGGCTTAAGAAACTTTGCAAGCACTGGATCATTTGGGTCAGCTGGCTTTTCTTCAACCATGGTTGATTTTTGTTCTTCTCGTTGCTCTGTGACTGCCTGCTGTGGAGCTGATTTGAGCTGAAAGTACCAGAACACTCCGCCAGCAACCGCGAGTAAAGCTAGTACGCCAGCAAAGACCACTGGCTTCTTGTGAATACGACGCCTCGAGACTGGGGCAGACACAGCGGACGAGATTACTGGTTGTGCCGGTAGTGTCTCTACCGCTGGCGGCTCAGAAGTTACTTCGGCAACCTCGACCTTATCTACATTATTCTCGTCCTGCATCTGATAGCACCTCCGTTATCGCTTTAAACTAATAGTACCCACTTGATACTTAAAGCACAAGAAGAAACAAAACCCCCTGGCAGTGTCAGTGGGTTTTGTCGATGAGGAGGCTAATCTAGCGGGCTTCGACAAAGGTCAGTGCGTGACCAATTTTGCCAGCACGGCCTGCACGACCAATACGGTGCACGTAGTCATCATATGACTGTGGTGTTGAGAAGTTAATCACGTGGGAGATGTCTGTTACATCGATACCACGGGCTGCCACGTCAGTAGCAACCAGAATAGAGATGTCACTCTTTTTGAACTTCTGCAAAGCACGTTGACGCTGACCCTGGTTCTTGCCACCGTGAATCGCATCGGCTTTGAAACCACGCTCTACTAACTCATTACTGAGACGTTCGACGCTTCGTTGTGTGTCATCAAAGATTATAACTTTTGATACAGCTTCATCAACAAGGATGTTGTGCAGCTGTGAGATTTTATCACTTGAAGTCTGATATGCAACGATGTCCTGGTGGACGTTTTCGCTAGTTTCACCCTGCTTAACAGAAATCGAAACAGGTTCGTTAGCAAATCGATCGATCAAATCCCGAACCTTACGATCCATGGTCGCTGAGAAAAACAGTGACTGACGTTCTGCCGGCATAGCTTTCAGAATTTCTGTCATATCGTTGATGAAGCCCATATCCAACATGCGGTCGACTTCGTCTAGAATAACGGTGTCAAAATTAGCTAGTTTAAGCGTACCGCGTTCCATGTGATCCTTTATACGACCAGGTGTACCAATTACAATTTGTGGGTTGTCACGAAGATCCCGTAGCTGAGGCACCATTGAGGCACCACCAATAAGTACAGCGCCCTTTAGACGACTTCCCTTACCGATTTCTTTGCATTCTTGTTCGATCTGCTGAGCCAACTCACGTGTAGGTGCCATAATTAGCACACGACTACCTGGGAGCAGCATAAGCTTGTTAATAATAGGGATGCCGAAGGCAGCAGTTTTGCCCGTTCCGGTGTTTGCAATACCAATCAGGTCGCAACCAGTCAAAATAACTGGAATTGCTTGATCCTGAATTGGCGAAGGAGTAATGAATCCCTTTGCGGTCAGGTTTGCCTTAATGAGGTCAGAAACCTGAAAATCTACGAACTGGTGGGTCGCTACGTACTCTTCGCGTTCGACTGATTTAGCCGCCTGCACGAAACGTGATGGATGGATGTAGTCCTTTTTTGGACCGCGCCTTGAACCACCTGTATTGCGGCGTTGACCACCGAACGATTGTCCGGGACGGCGACTAGTATTAGTCCGGTTAAATGACCGGCGTTGTGTTTGATATGGCATAAGAATAGAATCCTTCTGGTTTGTGGAATTTCGAATATCGAACTTCTAGGCAAAACTGTCTGACTGCGTTTTTCGCTCTACGTCAGGTAGATTGTCTTGATCAAGAGAAACTTGATGACTCGGTACGTTCCGGGGTTAATTACATTGATTGTCGGTATGAATACCAAGGTAATTAATCTACGTACAGACCCGGATTCATCAATAACAATTACATCTATATTAGCATAAATATTTTAGTAGGTCAAGGATTAGCAACTCAGGTTTTTGAGTTGTTTCTCATATTGATCACTAATCTGTTTCAGGACGCCCTCATGTCGAGCAGCCTCCCTCAGTTGGGCAGCTTTTTGGGCAATACTAAATGATTTACCTTCTCTGTTGTACTTATTAATAATGTCCTGCTTCATGTTGTCAAAACGACTGGCTTCTGCCTGTAATTTGGTATCACGTTCGCCTGTATACATGCCTTTCATATTTTGACATGCAGTTTGATAGCCTGGTTGGCTTTGGCTTGGCATCGCTTGTTCGGCACTCACGACCTCTTCGGAAGGGTTGACTACCACCAATTCTGTCTGAGCTAATTCAATTTTATCTGTAGGCTGTAGGGGTTCTGTCTTGGATTCCTCAGATGAGCCCTGGACAGTGCTTGAGGCCGGTGTTATGCCAGTCGCATTAAAACGGGATACCAACAGCATCCCGAATCCGACGATTGAAATAAAAACTAACACTGATAGACCGAGCCGTTTCCGACTAACACCCTGTAGCATTTGCGAGCAAGCTTTCTTTTAACAGACTTAAAAATACCATAAGCTCATAAGCGTTTTGGTGAAATAGATTACAAAACTTGTGATATAAATCACCAAATAAAAACACCCATGTGCTGCATGAATGCCTTTATCTGGTGGAGCTGGTGGGTACGAACACTTACTAACTGCTCGGCAACATTTTGCCTTCATCAAAATGCTCGCAGGACAAGCAAGGAAAACTCAAACTGCCACTGGCAGTTCTCACCCTCACGGGCAGTACCTTCATAAATTAACCAAAATAAAAACCCATCCGGGGATGGGCTCTTATTTTGGTGGAGCTGGTGGGTACTGCCCCCACGTCCGTTAGTCTAACTGATTAGTCTATCCTACAGGTTTAGATTGTTTGGATACTATACGAAGTAAAAACAATCAAAAGATCGTATAGGTTGATCCGTTTGTCTTAAAACAGGCTACGGATCAGTTGCCTGCTGCAGCCAGATGAATTGGCGTGCGAAAGCGTTATCTGACGTCACACTGTGCACGGCTCAAGTCGTAACTTAAGCTGTTGCGTAGGCAGGAGTAGCAAAAGCAGCTTTTACACTGTTTACTAAACCAGCTACACGATCAGTGAATTTTGCAATTACTGAGTGTTGTCTATACGCTGACAAGCGACCTGCTGATCTAACCGTTAAAGTCCAACGTCGAGCTTAAAATTCAGCCCCATGTTTGCCTCTGTTGAGGTCATAATATTATAGCATAAGTACTTATGTAAGTCTAGAGCTCGTGTTCACCAATGCACAGTGATTGGTGGATCTCGCTGAGCATCTCTGCCAGCTGGCTTTGCTGTTTCTCATTCAGCCGCGCGAACACAGGTGAGTGGTAGCCATTTAAAATTTGCATGGCACGATCGTTAACTTTCAGCCCCTTTGGTGTCAGTTGAATGATGTGTTTACGGCGATTACTGGGGTTTACCACACTGGTAAGCATACCTATGTCCTGCAGTAAGCGTATTTGTCGGCTGATGCTCGCTTCGGTTTGGCCAAGGGCAGTGGCAATTTGCTTCTGTTGTACACCGCTCTTTTGCTGAAGAATTAGCAGGATTTTGAACTGCGAAAAACCAATGCCAAGTTGTTCCTGAAGAATCTGGTCAGAGTTGCGGGCAAGTACAGCAGATATATGATGGAGGAGATAGCCAATACTTTGTTTGCTCATACCTTATACTTTACATGTTAAGAGTTAACACGTCAAGTGTGCAGGGGAGTGGCATGGACGGTCTTGTAAAGCCTACGCCATTCATCGAGCGATAGTTCCTGAGGCCGCGCGGTCGGCTTAATTTCAGCCTTTGTAAGGAGTTCATGAACAGCCGGTTTATCCAGCTGCAACCCGCCGCTCAAGGAGTTATTTAATGTCTTTCGCCTGTTGCTAAATCCAGCCTTCACCAATCTAAAGAACTGTTTTTGGTCAACATCGGGGAAGAGACTTTCTTCCCTTCTGTTGAGGATCAAAATCTGGGAGTCAACCTTAGGAGGGGGTGTGAATAGTCGTGCTGGCATAACCATACCCAGTGATGCTTCCCAGTAATATTGGGCGGTAACAGACAATAGCGACATGTCACCTGGCTGTGCCGCTACACGCTGGGCGACTTCTTTCTGAATCAAGATGGCTGCTGCGAGTGGTGGGTTTGAACTTTCTGACAGAGTTCTAATTAAATTGCTCGTGAGGTAGTAGGGGATGTTTGCGACAAGTTTATAGCCCACCGGCAAACTAGTTAGGTCATAGCTGAGAATGTCTTGGCTTACTACTTCTAGGTTGCTTTCAGGCACTCTTTTAGGAAGTTCTGCGGCAAGCTTTCTATCAAATTCTACTGCCACTACCCTGTCTGCTCGTTCCACAAGCAGTTCGGTGAGCGTGCCCAGCCCAGGACCAACCTCCAACACCACGTCGCCGTCCTGAACAGACACGGCGTCGCACATAGCAGATAGACTCATAAAATCCGTCAGCCAGTGCTGGCCAAGACTCTTATTAGCCTGCGGGAGATCTTTCATCCCCAGTATTGTATCAGTTTGCCTACCACCAATGTTTAGAAACCCAGGCATTATAGGCCGCTGACCAACTACCATATCGACTGTGGGCATACCCAGAACACCATTTCAATTGCGTAACAGGATTTGATGCCCAATCGCCTCCTGCCGATGCCATTTTAGTGCCCGGCAATGCCTGACAAAGTCCAAATGCCCCACTGCTCTTGTTACGAGCGGCGGCATTCCATCCAGACTCGTGGCTAATGATGTAATTAACATAAGGGTAGTCCGAGCGAGCAATTCCGGCTGCTGCCATTACCGCTTCTTTATCGGAGGGGATGAAAACAGTCTTGCCTCTAACGACAATCTGCTTCACTGGCTCCTGCGCCACAACAGATTGTATGAGCTTACGGGAAACTTCCTTGCCATTCTGAAGGTCGAGTTGGTATGTTACCAGTCTTTTGCCTGGTGAACCCTTTTGCCTAACGGCGGTGGTTCCGAATGACAGCGAAGAATCCTCAATTGTTTCTGTTTCCATGGCGATTGCTTCTTCTACGGTGGCGATCTGACTACCATTACGCACTACAAAGATTTGTGTCCCACTGGTTATTACTGTTTCGAGAGCTGGCTGCACAGTATCGTCTTTTGCGAGTTCAACTTTCTTTTCTTTCAACAAATCACCGACGGTTTTAGCATGAGTTCTTACAGGTACCTGTGTTCCGTACAAGTTAATATTAGTCGGCGTGGCACGATCGATCACTACTTTCTCGCCAATGGCCCCGTCACGCAAGAAGTCTGTTTCCATTTGACTCTCAATTTTGTCCTCAGGATATACTTCTATACCAGCTTGGTTGGCGACGCTACGAGCGGTGGTTGCTGCGCTAAATGCAAAAGTTTTCTTGCCGTTATCCACAACAGTAATTGGACGTGCACGGTAGACATTAATTCTGAATTTCTGATCTGCTATCTCTGTATCTGTACTGGGCTCGACCACATCACCTTCATTAACGGGTATATTGGCACGTTCCAAAAATTCACCAACAGTTTTAGCACGAGTTGGCAGTGTTTCTTGTTTTTTATCATGAGTGACTATTACCAAATGAGAATCCGAAGCAACGACTTCGTCACCACCAGAGAAAATAAAAAAACCTAGAGCCGCAAAAAACAGCACCAATGTAGTAATAACAGGTATAGCAAATGGATGGTTATGCCAGTTATGACTTTTCAACCACTTGATAGGTTGTTTCTTGAAAGATAAATTAGGACGTTTCTTCATAGATAAGGTTTGCTCTTCCGGGTGACTTAACCACCTCCCCCATGTAAAAAAGCCAGTTCTTATGATAACAAGTTTTAGAGTTGCAACCAAGTCTCAACAGATTGCTTAACGGTATTGCCTACGCCCTTTTGGGCATTCATAAGCTCGGTCATTGCTACCCACTGGTGGTCAACAATCTCATCAGGTTTTATCACTAATTCAGGTTTTTCTAGTAGTCCTACCGCAAACAAATGATATTTGCTCTTTAAGCCCCCTTTTTCTATTGAACTGTGAGCTCCGAGCGGCCTTAATGCACCTGGCTCTATAACGAAACCTAATTCTTCATGAATCTCTCGAATGGCTGCCTCTGCTGATGATTCGCCTGACTCAATACCACCACCAGGCAGTGCCCAACCACCTGCGCCAAGCCAGTTCTTAACCACTAGTGCAGAATTTTCATGAACAAGTAATACTCGCGCTCGTGGCTTAGTCGTCGCAGCATAAACGTAGATAGCAGGCAGTAATAGCCAGTAGGCGGTTACTCCTACGTACTTCCAAATACGCCGTCTCATAGTTTCTTAAGAGGGGCGAAGGCGACATTCAGTTTCTTGGTTCCCTTTCCCTTAAAATAAATTACTGCTGTTTCACCCTGCATCTCGACAACAGTGCCGGTACCAAAAACGTCATGCTGCACCGCATCTCCCTCGTAAAGTTCTGGAATATATTGGGGTTCTTGGTTGAAATCATCTGCTGGCGTCTGATCGTAGGTACTCTGCCACATGGAGCCACCCAGGCTAACACTTTCGACCTGGAAAGAAGCATCAATCTCACTCAAGAAACGCGAAGGCGGATTATGTTGAACACTGCCGTATAATAGCCGCCCAGTTGCAAAGCTGAGATATAACTCTTCTTTGGCGCGTGTCATGCCCACATAGCAAAGTCGACGTTCTTCTTCCATTTCAGACTGATCGTATAAGGCGCGAGAATGTGGAAAGATAGTTTCCTCCATGCCCGTCATAAAAACAACGGGGAACTCTAGCCCCTTGGCTGCGTGCAAAGTCATTAGCGTCACCACGTTAGAGCCAGCCTCCATACCATCAACATCACTGACCAGCGCCACTTCTTCCAGAAAGCCGTCAAGCCCAAGGTCTTGATAACTCTTTGCAACCCCGATAAGTTCACGTACGTTTTCCTGGCGTGAGTCACCCTGCACAGTTTTATCGTCAAGGTAATGATAGTAATCTATCCGACGCAGTAGACTTTCAAGCAGCACTGGCAAAGTTGTTTCTTCTAACATCTCGCGTGAGCGGGCTAAGATATCACCTAATTCACTTAAACCTTTTTTGGCTTTAGATGTAATTGAAGGAGCCTCACTAACCGACTCAAGTGCTTGTTGGAGTGTCTGATCCCCAGCAGATTGCCACGCATAAAATTGTTCGAGTGATTTTGTGCCGATGCCACGAGTCGGTATATTAACGACCCGCTCGAAACTGACACGATCTTGCGGCTGATAGATGAGCCTCAGGTAGGCCATAATATCTTTGATTTCTTTACGGTCGTAGAATCGCTGCCCACCGACAATTCGATATGGCACCCCGTAACGCACAAAGGCTTCTTCAACAGAGCGGCTCTGCGCATTGGTACGATATAAGACTGCAAAATCTTGGTAATTTCTGAACCGAGCTTCAGCGGCATTTTTGACCCGCCGTACGATCGACTCCGCCTCGGCACGCTCGTTAGCAACCTGTAGGATATCCACTGGCTTGCCATCACCTGCTTCGGTCCACAGCTCTTTGTCAGAGCGTTGCTGGTTCTTGCTAATCACAGAGTGAGCGGCATTAAGGATCGAGCGCGTACTGCGGTAATTCTGCTCCAACTTTACGATTGTAACGTCGGGGTAGTCTTTCTCAAAGTTAAGGATATTTCTAAAATCCGCCCCGCGCCAGCTATAGATACTCTGCCAGTCATCACCAACCACTGCAATGTTGTGCTGCTCGTTTGTCAGCAGCTTGATAAGCTTGTATTGTGCTGCGTTGGTGTCCTGGTACTCATCAATCATAATGTAGCGGAACTGCGACACCCACTTCTGTCGAACGGCTTTATTCGTTTGCAGCATGTGAACTGTTTTTGCTATCAAATCATCAAAATCGAGTGCGCCAGCGCCTTTCAGAATATTTTGGTATAGCGGATAAACTTGGGCAGCAGCCCGTTGCACCGGAGTGTTAGCTCCATCATACTCACGTGGGATTGTAAGATCATTTTTGGCACTGCTAATAATTGCTGAAAGGCT
>CAZXBL010000013.1:18423-22160 GCA_964638875.1 uncultured Candidatus Saccharibacteria bacterium
CGGGATAGGTTTTTTCGTCCAACATTAACTGCTTACTGGCTTGCTTAATTGCGCTCTGTCGATCTGACTCATCAAAGATCACAAAGTTTCTTGGCACATTAATCGCTTCGCCATCCTGGCGCAGCAAGCGAACACAGATTGAGTGAAAAGTGCCCATGAATGGCATAAAACTACGGTTGTCAGGATTTTCGCCTGACAGGGCAGCAACTCTCTCACGCATTTCACGAGCAGCTTTATTCGTGAATGTCACGGCTAGGATGTTATATGGCGTTGCCTTGCGACTAGCAATAAGATGGGCTATGCGATGGGTTAATGTTTTTGTCTTGCCCGAACCCGCCCCAGCTAAAATTAATAGCGGGCCTTCTGTCGACTCAACCGCCCGAGCCTGCTCGCTATTTAAACCTTGGATAAGAGAATCTAACACCCGTCTATTTTATCAGATCAAACGGTAGTGTTACGTTAGTTTGAATCAGTTCAGCATCAACTGCCAACAGCGCTGCTGCCACCACTACAATAAAGACAACTAATAGTATTGCGGTGTTGCGAACGGTGCGTCGTTTTTCGGCGGCGCCGATCGGGACAAAGTATTTCTTTTCTGCAATTAATTTGTCAGTGAGTTCTTGACGTTTTCGGTCTTCTTCTGAGAGTTGTGCTTCGGCTTCTGCCGTTGCTGCTTTCTCTTCATCTTCTGTTGGTACTAAATCTGGGGCAAGTTCTGCTTCCGGTTTGGTCTCAGACTGAACTTTACCGGTATTGTCTTCTGGCTGCTCGCTTAACGGCTGAATATTTTTCTTTTTTGCAGATGGCACCGGTAAGGGTGTTTCTTTTTCTGTAGCTTCGGGGCTTGCTTCGTTGACCATAGGGTCTTTGATAGCGGGTCCTTTGGTAATTATCACTGGGCGGGATGTCGCGTCAGCTGGTGTGGTACCAGGTTTTTCTACATCCATAACTGGTTTTTTAGCTTCTTTTTCTGCCACTAACTAGTTTCCTTGTCTTTGGCCTGCAAGCGATAAGCTGCGCTGACGATGCCGGAGAACTTGTGATAGCTCAAACTTGCACCACCAACCAGGACGCCGTCACAACCCGGAATTTCTAAGTAACCGGCGGCTAGCTGATCGTCAACGCTACCACCATACAGTATACGTACTGCCTTGGCCGCCTTGGGTCCATATAACTCCTTGATCTGGTGCCTAATAAATTCGAAGTGCTTTTGGATCTCTACCGGCTTTGCTAATTCACCACCAAATGTGCTGATCGCCCAAACAGGTTCGTATGCAATTACCATACCGGCTACTTCTGCAGCAGTAAGATGGGCAAGCGCGGTAGTAATTTGATCGTGAAGTACTTGCTTAGTTTCGCCACTGTGCCGCTCTTCTTTCGTCTCACCGACACAAAGTACGGGTGTGATACCATTTCGGACTGCCGCAGCTACTTTTTGACTAATTTCCTCAAGTGATTCATGAAAATGAATCCGGCGTTCTGAATGACCAATAATTACGTAGTGGACGAGGTCTTGCAACATCGTGAAACTGACTTCACCAGTAAAAGCACCTTCATCCTTGTAGTGAGCGTTCTGGGCGGCAAGACGGAACTTGCGTCGGTCTATTTGCATACTGAGTGGTTGTAATACAAGCATGCTCGGCGCCAGTACAACTTCTATGTCACGGTGAATCTTGATACGTTCGTGTAAGCGGTGCAGCAGTAAGCTTGCCTGGGACGTATTCAGGTGC
This sequence comes from uncultured Candidatus Saccharibacteria bacterium, assembly GCA_964638875.1. Classification (GTDB taxonomy): domain Bacteria; phylum Patescibacteriota; class Saccharimonadia; order Saccharimonadales; family JALRHH01; genus JALRHH01. Next base: position 20,154 of record CAZXBL010000013.1, read on the forward strand.
ATTTTCCAGTTACCGATAATCAGTGTGCGTTTCGTTGTATTCATAATGCTTATGTTTAGAGTATAACGTAGGAACGGAGGAAATAAAAAGCTCTGCTTTTTATTTCCGAGTACCGCCCGTTTCAATGTTGCGCAGCAACATTACTCTTTATCTTGTAATGCTTCAACACCTGGTAGTTTTTTACCACTCATCAATTCCAAACTTGCGCCACCACCAGTTGATACAAAATCAAATTTATCATGTAAGCCCGCGTTGTTTACATAATCAGCTGTATCACCACCACCAACCAATGTATAAGCGTCACTTGCAATGATTTTTTCGGCCAGTCGCTCGGTGCCTTCAGAAAATTCCTTGGTTTCAAAAATGCCCGCAGGTCCGTTCCATATTATGGTACCGGCAGTTTTTAATACTTGGTCGATTTGGTCAATGGAGGCGGGGCCAAGGTCCGCAATAGCATCATCTACCTCGACATCGTCAACCCAGACCGTCCGTACACCCGTAGGAGGATCAAGTTGTTTGGCTACCACTACATCACTTGGCAGTATCACTGTTTTTCCCTGTGTCTTTGCATCATCTAATATCTTTCGAGCTGTTTCAACTTGGTCTGGTTCAACCAAACTTTTGCCAAGTTGTTTGTCCCAAAGCAGCATAAAAGTATTAGCCATAGCGCCGCAAATGAATACCGCATCAACTTTCTGTATTAGAAAAGACAGAATCGGAATTTTAGTAGATACCTTTGCACCACCGGTTATAGCAACCAGTGGGCGCTTGGGGTTATCGAGCACAGACTGGATCGCTTCGACTTCACGTTCAACATTCAGCCCGGCGACCGCTGGTATATATTTTGTCACTCCTACAATTGAGGCATGCTCTCTATGACATGCGGTAAAGTCATCCTCCACAAACACATCAGCATAGCTTGCCAAATCCTTGGCAAAGGTTACATCGTTTGCTTCTTCTTCTGGATGAAATCGTAAATTCTCTAGCAAGATAATGTCTTGTGGTTTCAATGCCTTCACTGCCTTCTCTACTGTAGGCCCAGTAGATTCGGGTAAAAATCGTACATCATGCTGTAGGATTTCTTCAAAAGCTTCTGCAACGGGCTCCAAACTCTGCCCCTCATGGCTATGGTGACTCACCAAGATGATACGTGCGCCTTTATTAAGTAAGTGTTCAATCGTTGGTTTTGCTGCTTCTAAGCGCATAGTGTCGGAAACTTTACCGTCTTCTATCGGTACATTCAGCATAGTCCGTACTAGGACACGCTTGTGGCGGACATCAATGTCTTTGACAGTTTTTTTTGTAAAACTCATGCCACCCCCACAATTTTCTATTCAAGCACACGTACTTTAATGGTATCTGTCGTGCCGACCACGCCTGGATATTTACCAGAAGCTGTGACGACCATATCACCTTTATTGAATAAACGTGACTTCCTAAGCCAATCAGTCAATTTGTTAGCGGCAAATTTATCTACTGGCCTGACATAACTTTTAGTACCATACACAAGCGCCAGCTGATGTGCCGTCACCGAATCAGATGTTACTGCAATAATTGGTATTGCCGAGCGGTGTGCTGCAATCTGCTTTGCAGTAGCCCCGGTGAGAGTCTCTGCGACAATTGCTTTTGCGTGTAACTCTTCAGCTAATGTAATAATGGCAGAGCTGATAGCAGTTTGTTTACCATTATTCACGGCTTCTTTGAACTTTACCTCAGTTAATGCATTTGTTTGAGTATAAAGGATGACCCGCTTCATGATTGCAACCGATTCAAGAGGATAATTGCCATTGGCCGTTTCATCACTCAGCATGACACAATCCGTGCCAAGGAATACAGCTGTAGCGACATCAGACACTTCTGCACGAGTTGGCTCAGGCATATCGGTCATACTGGCGAGCATCTGGGTTGCCACAATTACGGGTTTCGCATACTTCATACCAAGTCCAATAATTTTTCGTTGTACGATCGGCACGGATTCTGGCAGAGTTTCAATTGCCAGATCACCCC
>CAZXBL010000014.1:0-21581 GCA_964638875.1 uncultured Candidatus Saccharibacteria bacterium
AACCATGGCTAGAACTTGCTGTTATAAGTTAATACAATATTACCCACGCGAGTGTTACCACTTGTTGGTGCCTGTAATCTGAAACGAAGTGTCATGTAATCACCCGGTGTGTAGGTACCGGCACTCAAGGTACACGCACTATTGTTAGCACTCCAAGTACTGGCACTCCCTGGCGTAACAGATACAAAGTTACACCTTTGAACATCGGCTGAGTCACGCGCTTCGACTAAGATTGTTCCATTCGTCGTGTTGGTTGTGTAGCCCGTGATAGACAGCGGGTTAGATCCGCTCCAGCCGTCAAAGTCGCTTGGCAATGGCACCTGAACAACAATGTCATAGTCCTGGTTGGTTACCTGAGTAGTAGTCCAGTTGTAGTAGTTCATACGTGCACTAGCGGTGTTGTCGTAGCCACTAGTCATAGTACCGAGGTTATTGCTGCCATCAGGCGTTAATACAACGCTTGGATACTCGGCCAGCAAACGAATAGTTTTGGTATTACGTGCTGTACCGCTCAAGGTGAAAGCGCCTGTAGTAGTACCACCAGATCCGCTGAGTGAGATGCCGTTGCCAGCCGTACCTATCGCTATAGAGCCGTTGCCAGCCACGCTGAATAGTGCGGCGCTACTGTTATTCTGTACCAAGAAATTACCTGTGGTACCCGTAGCACATCCAGTACAGTTTAGTTTCATGATAATACTTGGGTCCGTACTGGTATCCGTGGCAATGATACGCAATCCTTTGGCGTCAGCCAGAGTAATTTCTGCTGCGCTGCTCGTGGTTGCTGTCGCTGCGTATGCACCTGGTAGGTCTGTGGCGGTACAAGCGTTCCACGCTGCAGTAGTACCATTAGATAGCAGACAGGTGCCGCTGCCGCCTATGGCAAGCTTGTTCCAGGTATTGCCGACAGCGCCAAGCAATAGATCGCCGACCGCGGTAGTGGTCTGACCAGTACCGCCGTATGCTCCCGTAACTGCTGTTCCATTCCAAGTACCAGAGGTAACGACACCTGTGTTACTTATCACAAACTGGTTTGCACTACCGACGGTGAGTGAGCCGTTAGTGTCTACATTACTAGTAATGTTTAGAGTACCTGTGACATTGGTGTTTTTCATCAGCTCAACTGTGCCGGCTGGCTGTACAACATAGTTGCTACTACCGTTGGTTTGGCCACCATAGATAGTACCAGTCCCGGCATCGTTAATAGTGCCGTTTCCAAGTGTGTTGTCGGCAAGGTAGTTCGTTTCTGAGGCGCCGTCAAAAATATTGATTGCATAGCAAGTTGTACTGCAGTTAGTTGTGCCCGTGCCGTCACTTATTGCATTACCTGTAATAGTATTGGAATCAGAATCAGACACATTTACGCCATTATTGCTTGTACTACCTCCACTATCCTGAATCCTGTTGTTTGACACTATATTGTTATCTGATAGGTTGGTAATGTTAAAACCACTCCCCTGGACGTTGTTGTTGGTGAAAATATTGTTAGAGCTGCCATCAAGCAAAAAGCCACCGCTAGAATTGTTGTAAACATGGTTGCTATCGAAGGTGTTATTAGAACTGCTAGTAATAAGAATCCCTGTGTTAGTGCTACCAGTAACGGTATTTCCAGTCAAAGTATTATTATCTCCTCCTACATAAATACCGTGGCCGCCGCTATTTTGAGAAGTGCTGTTTGCAAGGGTATTATTAGCACCACTGATGAGCACAAAATTGTAGCTACGGAATCGCGTTGCGTGCACATTGGTAATGGTACCACCGGTTCGGAACGACGAACTCGACCCAGTGCTTGCGTAATATACACCCCACTGGGAACCGGCAGTATTTAAATCACTCCGCCCATCAAGTCGCATGTCACGAAGTGCTTGACCGGTACGAGTCGACCCCGTAGCTTCGATCAGGTTGTCGCTAGTGTCAAGATCAGCTAGTTCAATTAATGTACCGTTGCCTACACCAGCCAGGGCTGTGTTGTTCGGTATAAGAATAGTGGCGTCAGCGACGTAAGTGCCGGCCAGAAGAACAACTTTTCTGCCACTCGCAGCGGTTAAAGCAGCGTTAATTTGAACCTGATCTCCATCTGCTGCAACACCTGTGTTGCCATCAGCTACGTAGTCTGCAGCATCTTTGTCTGCCTGGGTACTGTTACTCGCTGCTACTATAATTGCGTCGCTACGGTCCGCTTGCCACTTGCCGTTGCTGTATGTCAGTAAACGATCGGTGTCACTATCGAAGTAAACCATGCCTTCTGTTGGTGAACCTGGACGGCTGGCTGTATTACCGCCAGTAATTGTTAGAGACTGACTGGCGGCAATTACTACATTTTTGTTGAGGTTAATTTGAGTGGCGTTAGTGGTTCCAATATTTAATGCTGTTGCCGTAGGAGTATCCAATAGTGGTGTTGTGAACGACGTGTCTGTTCGGCCAGTTCCTGAGACCCAGAAGGTACTAGTCGATTGCTGGCTAGCACTTTGATTCTGGATGTAACTACCAGAGCCACTTCCAGCTGCAAACGCCGTACAAGTAATACTGTCACCAAGCTGTGTAACTGCCTGACCAGCTGAACACGCAGCTGGATAGTTACTCAGAGCCTGCCAGTCTACAGTACTAGAGCTGTTGATAGTCAGCGTGTCAGCAACATAGGTATCGACGACAGCTGTACCGTTCCAGGTTCCAGAGGTCACAACTCCGGTATTGCTAATCACAAATTGGTTAGCATTACCGACCGTCAATGAACCATTGGTATCTACATCGCTGGTGATGTTAAGGGTACCGGTGATGTTTGTGTTCTTCATGAGCTCTACCGTGCCAGCGGGTTGGACGACAAAGTTACCTGAGCTGTTTGTTTGACCACTATATACGGTACCTGTACCGGAGTCATTAATACTACCGCCACCAAGGGTGTTATCCGACAAGGTGTTTGTATCGGCAGTACTGTTACTGATATTGATGGCGTAGTTGTTGGAGCTGGCAGAACTGTCACTAACAACGTTGCCGGTGATCTGGTTTGAATCAGAGGTTGCCAGATATATACCATTGTTAGTGGTGTTGCCGCCACTATCGTGAATCTTGTTTCCTGATACTACACTTGAATTAGCTCCGTTTAGATGAATAGCGTATACAGTAACTGAGGAAATATTGTTACCACTAATAACCCCATAATCCTCATCGAGCGCAATACCGTACGTGGTACCTTGCACGGTGTTACCTGTTACGCTGGCGTAATTACCACCAATATTAATGCCGTAAGTTCCACCAATTGCAGTATTGCCCGTGAAAGTGTTGTTAGTACCACTAGTGTTGAATCCGCCGCTTGAGTTGCCCTGAGCAGAGTTACCGGTAATAGTGTTGTAAGATGATGTTATAAAGAAACCGTAAGTGTTTCCCAGAGATGTGTTACTGGTAAACGTGTTGTAAGATCCCGAGGCCATCGAGAATCCAGAACCACCGTTTCCTTGTGAGTGGTTGCCACTAATGTTATTAGAAGCCGAGGTAGAGTTCGCATTGAATCCAGCAGCAGTATTACCTTGAAGTTTATTGTTAGCAATAACATTGTTTGAACTCGTAGTTAACTGAAGACCTTCACTTGAAGATGCTTGTGATGTGTTATCACTAACGATGTTGTTATTAGAGTTCGTCAGGTAAATATTCTCGTTCCTGAAGTTCGTAACGAGTAGACCAGTTACTAGAGCCCCTTGGCGTGCCGAAGAACCAACTCCACCACCCATCCCTGATAGCGATAGCCCCCGCTGGATACCCGCCGTGTTCAAATCTTTGCGTCCATTCAATTGTAGATCCCGGACTGTTACACCGGTACCTGTCGTAGTGTCAGAGTTTTCAATCAAGTTTTCAGATGCGTCCAGGTCAGCAAGTTCAATCAAAGTACCTTTTCCGACGCCAGTTAGGGTCGTATTATTCGGGATAAGTATGGTTTCGTCAGCAACATACGTACCAGCCAGTAGTACAACTTTCTTTCCTGAGGCTGCGCTCAATGCTGCGTTGATCTGAACTTGGTCACCGTCTGCTGCTGAACCAGTGTTACCGTCTGCGATAAAGTCAGCTGCGTCCTTATCCGCCTGGGATGAATTGTTTGCTGCAACCAGGACAGCGTCAGAGCGATCAGCTTGCCATTTACCGTTACTGTAAACGATTAATCGATCGGTATCGCTATCGAAGTAGACCATACCTTCTGTCGGCGAAACTGGGCGAGAGGCAGTGTTGCCTCCGGTTAGTGTTAATGACTGGGTGGCAGCAACGACCACATTCTTGTTGAGGTTAATTGCCGTCGCGTTAGTTGTACCGATATTTAGTGCTGTTGCCGTAGGTGTATCAAGTAATGGGGTCGTGAACGATGTATCAGTTCGACCGGTGCCAGAAATCCAGAACGTACTTGTAGACTGTTGACTAGCGCTCTGGTTCTGAATATAACTGCTAGCTGATCCGGTCAAGAATGCGCTACACGTGATGCTGTCTCCTACTTGGGTAACTGCTTGGCCGGCACTACAGGCGGCTGGATAATTACTCAGGGCCTGCCAGTCAACATTACCACTGCTGCTGATTGTGAGATTATCCGCTACGAAAGTGTCAGCCACTGCCGTACCTTGCCACGTGCCTGCTGTCACCACACCAGTATTACTAACCACAAACTGATTTGCATTACCAACCGTCAGTGATCCATTGGTGTCTACATCACTGGTAATGTTAAGCGTACCGGTGATGTTTGTGTTCTTCATGAGCTCGATGGTGCCAGCGGGTTGAATGTACAAGTTGCCGTTTGCGGTGTCTTTTATTTGATTGGCAAAGACTGTCCCGGTACCGATATCATTGATGGTTGTTGCGCCTGTACCTGAGAATGTGTTGTTTGAAAGATAGTTAGTATCACTTCCGCTGTCAGATATATCAATTGCATACCCACTGCCCGCAGTATCAGTAATGTTGTTGGCTGTGATGTTGTTAGCATCAGTATTAAACAAGAACATTGATGAATTTGTGCCAGATGCCGCATTGTTTCTAAAAATGTTAGTACTGATTATGTTGTTGCTACCTGTATCAATCCTCAAACCGGCGTTAGCATTGCTGATAAGAGTGTTGTTGCTAAGAATACTGCGGACTGTCGATGTTAAATAGATTCCGTTGAGGGTGTTGTTGGTTACGATGTTGCCGGTAATAATTTCGTGGTTGCCATTGTTTGTGTAGATACCATGGTCGTCGTTCGACTGTATGGTATTACTAGTAATAATATTGTTAGCAACATTGGCTAAATGGATACCGTTATTTTCGAAGTTCTGAATCGTTACATGGGTAATTGTAGCTCCGGTGAGGTTAGTACTTGAGCTGCCGATGCCATCTAAGTAAATACCAGTAAAGGTGTCGGTGCTGTTCGTAGTCTTGTTACCATCAAGTCTAAGATCGCGAACGATAACGCCCGTGCCAGTGCCACCTGTTGTGGTGTTCGTAATCATATTCTTACTGACACCGCCAAGATTAGCGAACTGTAGCAGTGTACTATTGCCTGCACCAGACAGGATAGCGTTATTCGGCAGAGAGATTGTATCAGCGATGGAGTAAGTACCAGCAAACAGGTAGACCTTACGTGACCCAAGGTTACTGCCAGTAGTGGCAGTTGCCTCAGTGATTGCACTGGTAATCTCTGCTTGGTCGCCTGTACCGTCGGCTATATAATCCGCTGCGGCTTTTGCTACTGGTGAAGAGTCACTGGCTGCTACTAATACAGCTTCCTGTGAATCTGCCTGCCACTTTGTACCGTTATATATAAGAAGCTGGTCAATGTCAGTATCGTAATAGAGCATTCCTTCTGTTGGTGAGCCAGGGCGGGAGGCGGTGTTGCCACCCGTAAGCGTCAGTGACTGACTAGCAGCAACCACTACATTCTTATTGAGATTAATAGCAGTAGCATTAGTTGTTCCGATATTAAGCGCTGTTGTAGTAGGTGTATCTATAAGAGGGGTAGTAAATGAGGTGTCAGTTCGACCAGTCCCACTAATCCAGAAGGTACTAGCAGATTGCTGGCTACCACTTTGGTTCTGGATGTAGTTACCCGATCCGGAACCGGCTGCAAACGTAGTACAGGTAACGCTATCAGCAAGTTGAGTAATGGCTTGGCCTGCGCCGCAAGCAGCTGGATAGTTAGATAGCGCTTGCCAATCAACCGTACCACTACTACTAATTGTCAGGTTATCTGCAACGTAGGTGTCAGCAACGGCAGTACCATTCCAAGTACCAGAGGTAACGACGCCTGTGTTACTTATCACAAACTGGTTTGCATTACCGACGGTGAGTGAGCCGTTAGTGTCTACATCACTTGTGATATTAAGTGTGCCGGTAACATTAGTGTTCTTCAGCAACTCTATAGTCCCTGTAGGCTGAATCATAAAGTTACCAGAGCTATTAACCTGCCCCCCAAATACTGTTCCAGTACCTAGGTTATTGACAGTACCGCTCCCAAGCGTGTTGTCTGCAAAGTAGTTGTTGTTTGACGCAGAAGAAGTAACGTCTATTGCAAAGCCCGTAATAGTATAACCCCAAATTCTGTTACCTGTTACTGTAGCATCGTCCACGGTGTCCAATACTAATCCGTCGTAAATTTGGTTATTACTAATTAACCCGCTGAATGATCCTGTATTCGCAAGGTTAAAGTGCCCATACGTGATGTTGCCATCAAATAGCTCGAAGCCTGCATTATTAGTGAACGTTACATTACTCATCGAGTTGTTTGTTACTGACTCTATGAAAGCATCATCCACTGCAAGATCATCAATATAGTTACCTCCCATCGCTGTGATGTATGCATCGGTAGTTAACACAACATCCCATGAATAGTTATCTGTCAGTGCAGCTGTATACGTACCGTTCGTCATGGCAATATCACCGAGAGTGTTGTTTGAGAAAGTGATGACATACGTGTCGTTCAAATCAATATTACTAGTACTTCTGAAGTCGTTCCCCGAGATACTTTCGATCATGATACTTTCCAGTGAGATCTCATTACCAAAGTTCCATGTGGTAGACGTTAGCTCGGTAAGGTTGTTGGGAGTGGTGGTATCTAGCAAGGCCTGTGAACTACCGCCTCCATTCAGATAGATACCGTTCTGGACGCCACCTGTACCGAGTGAACCATCTATAGTCAGGTTCGTAATTGTAATTCCATAACCGGTAGCCTGATTGCTATTTTCTATAAGGTTTTCAGTAGCACTGCCCACGTCTAGTCGGACAATTGTGCTTATACCAACACCCGTAAGCGTTGTGTTATCTGGTATAAGTATGGTGCCGTCGGCAGTATATGTGCCAGATAGGAGAACAATTTTCTTACCCGCACCGGCCGTGAGGGCAGTATTGATCTCAACCTGGTCACCATCTGCAGCTCCCCCACCGTTACCGTCAGCGACATAATCCGCTGCGTCCTTATCTGATTGAGAGCTGTTTGAAGCAGCCACCAATACTGCGTCGGTGCGATCAGCTTGCCACTTGCCGTTGCTGTACACAAGAAGTCGATCGGTATCACTGTCAAAGTAAACCATGCCTTCAGTTGGTGAACCTGGTCGAGAGGCGGTGTTACCGCCGGTAACAGTAATACTCTGGCTAGCAGCTAGCACAACAGAACCATTAAAGGTTTTAGTACCTGCGAAAGTTTGTGTTCCTGTTGTCACAACACCAGCTTCTGTATTGCTAGCTACTCCTATGGTCAAACTAATGTCATCTGGGTTAGATACATTGTTCAGCGCCCAAGTAACACTTGCGACTGTGCCGCTCGCGGCAGTATTCAGGAAGTTAGCACCAGTTGCCGCCACACCATTAACTGATACATCATCGCCAACACCGCCACTACCTGAGTCAGTAGCACATGCCCATTGGTTAGAGCCGTTGTATTTCAGTACCTCACCATTCACACAGTCAATTAATGACAGACCGTTGCTATCTACTTCCAGGCCCTTGCTTGCTTGGGCCAGAATAGTTAACGTATTCGTTGTAACCTGTAGCCCATTACCTGTTAAATCAGTAAAGGCATCCCCATTAAAGGTGAACGTATCACCCGGATCAACAGTTAGCCCACCATTAAGTGTTGTAAGTCCCGCAACAGCAAGTGTACCAGTTAGGCTGGCTGTACTGCTAATCGTTTGGCTATTATAAGTACCGGCTGTTACGCTTCCGCCGCTTGCAACATCAAAGCTTGTGAAATCTATGACTGCCGCACCCCCCTGGAGTGTATTTGCGTTAAGTTGGAGGTTACCGGTAAGTGTCAGCCCAGCAAACGATGGTGTCGCAGCAGTGTTAATATTCTGGGCCGTATTAACGGTATAGCTGTTGTTAGCACCGTTATCTACAACACTAAAGTTTGTGCCATTAAAGCTCAAAGTACGCTCTGCAGACAGACCAGCATCTAAGGCAAGTGTGAGGTACTGTGAGCTAACAGGAGCGTTGCCGCCACCAGAACCACTACAGTTGCCAAGTTGCCTGATACAGAAATCACCACCGGCACCAGCAGGTAGGCTGTAGGTGTTACTAGCATCAATAGCGCTGGTATCAATGGTTGCCGTGAAGCCGTTCCCATACAGAGTTAATGCAGCATTTTGTATTGCTGTTCCTAGCGTAAGACCACCTCCCTGAACAATTAAGTCTACGCTCGTTGTAACATTAGTACCATCATCGCTAATGGTTGAGTCCGCTACGCTTGTCCCGCCAGGGCCAAACTTGCTCACACGGTTTTGGGTGCCTGATCCTGTGACACCACCGCCTCCACCAATACTCGTAACACAGTCACCAAACGATAAAGCACCTGATGCGTTTGTCTTTATACACTGATTAGCCGCACCATCAGCAACTGGCAGAACAAACGTCAGGTTGCCAGCGCTATCGCCTGGACGTAAGGTTGTGGTTTGTCCATTACCGTCATGTAATACAAGGCCTGCCAGCTGGCTGGTTGTCCCCACGGTAAACGTACCACCCGTCACCGTAGCACCCGCAAAGCTCGGTGAGCTAGCGGTAGTAAGGTGCTGGCCTGTATTAAAGGCAAGTTGAGTGTCGCCAATTGAGTCAGCCACCAGGCCAAGGGTTACCGCTGCGTTGTTACTGCCACTGCCACTAACACTTATAACTCCGCTACCGGAGTCTGCGACCGTTGCTACGTAGTTACCTGTAGTTTTTGTACTCAAGTTAATTGTACTGTTTGCGATATCAGTATTGGTAATAGTAAGGTCTGTAATCTCGGCTGAGTCTATCGCTACACCTAGAGTACTTGCAACCGTGATACTACCAGCACCGTTGGTGATCGTAATGCCCGAACCTTGAGCTATTGTAGCCAATGTAAATCCCGTACCATTGCCCACGAGTAATTGGCCGTTGGTGGCAGTAGCGCTGTTCATGCCGGTACCACCGCTTGCAACGGGTAGTATGCCAGTGACCTCAGACGTGAGATCAATTGATGTACCGAGAGTAGTCTGTAAGGACCCGCTGCTGAGACTTAGCCCAGTCCCTGTAAGATCTGTAAATGCCTCACCATTAAAGGTGAACGTATCACCTGCTTCTATTGTAAGACCCCCGTTGGCAGTAACAAGACCACTAAATAGACCCGTACCGACTACCGAGAAGTTACCACCGCTCAGGCTCAAGTTACGGGTGTTGTCTAATTCGAGTGTTGAGCCATTTTGTAGCAACCAACTATCAGCTACAGTATTTGTGCCTGTGAATAATGCAACCCTGTTTGTGCTCCCTGCCCCTGTTATTGCCGCACCAGCACTACCGTTGTCAGCAGCACAACTAACATTTCCAGACGCATCTGTTGTAAGCTTTCCGCCATTGCCCAAAGCAGCACAGTTGAAACCAGTAAGTCTAATCTGGTCAGCACTGGTCAGCACGATATCATTTCCAGCGCCGCTTGAAGTAATCGTCGTTGATGACCCTTGGAGTAAAGTAGTCTGGTTAGTTGCACCAGCAGTAAGTGCACCACCAGGGCTAATGCTAAGTGCACCGCTACTTTGCAGCAGCGGTGTAGTAACGCTGCTAGTAAAGTTAGGGTTATTGACCGTACCCACTGTCACCGTATCAGTTACGCCAGCAGTAGTAGTCACATTATTGCCTGCCGCAATAGTTAAAGTATCACCCCCGTTGATGGTTTGTGAGGTACCAGAGGTGCCTGCCAAGGTAAACGAGGAGCTGCCGCCAGGACATACCTGGAAGCTTGGAGCGCCAGCGGTGCTCATCAAACAGAGCCCCGCACCACCAGCCCCCACACTGAGCACTGGGTTTGCACCATTGCCGACAAGTACTCCGTTAGCTAGAATAGAGGAAACAGTTAAGCTGCCGAACTGAACATTGGCGTTTGTATCAAGATCTTGGGGTGTGGTCAATGTCACTACCCCGTTATTAGTACTGATATTTATTCGATTTGGTGAACCTTGTATAGAGACAGCACCCCGTTGGTTATTCAATGTGTCAACGCCAGCAGCTGGAGCCCTGGCTTCAAGGTCCGACAATATTGTGTTTATATCGTCTACGTTGCCCTGGAGGGTAGATATCTCTTCCTGCATGGCCGTGAGGTCGTCGAGGGCAGCGTAGCCACAGCTATTGTTATCAAGACAGATAGTACCAGAGCCACTTGGGAGCGTAAGTACTTGGTCTTCAGTTGGGTCTAGAACACGAATGACCGTGGCAAAACCACCGCTGGAAATACGCAGATCACCCCGGGTTACCACATCACCGTTAACGAGCAGCGACTGCTTGGCCCCTTGAAGTTCCTTAGGAATCGTGGAATCAAGGGCACCTTCAATCTTTACATCCTGTTGCTCTGTGACTTGTGTATTTTTCTGTTGATCATCCGGGGCACGACGTACGAGGAATGCCATAGCGGCAACAGTCAGTGCTAACACGGCGAGCGTGATTAATGTCGAGATAACCATTGCCCGACGCCTTGAGAAGAACGCACCAGACATAAATCGTTTTGGCATCGTATTAGCACTTGGCTCTGAAGCTGCTGCCGTATGGACCTCCAGAGGTTCCTCGAGTGACTCTAGGTGGCTTACTTGGGTAATATCGGTCGTATAGTTTTGAACCAGGGCATTATCATCAATAACCTGAGGGCTACCTTGTTGGTATCCTAGCTGAGGGTTATTGCTAGCCTTTATGTCCTTAGGATTCATGATTTTTGGTTTGGTTTTTGGTTTTTTGCCTTTAAAGCGGGCTTTCTATACAAAATTATACAAACTAACACTGGTAGTAACAACCGTCAAGCAATAATTTTTGTATACAATCTAGCCGACATTATTTGGTAGATTTTTATGTAAATTACATAAAATAATGTTGACTTATTTACTACTAATTATTGTGCTCACGCTTATAACTTTAGCTGGTTTAGTTTTTTATATTTGAAGAAGTTTAGCAGATAGTTAAGTTTTTTATACAACAATATGTCTTTTTGATTAAAATGTTCATATAGTTGTCCACAGCACTAGTACCACAGGACGCCATAAACAGCACCAAGCCCAAGGGAAAGAACAACTATTGCTACAATTATGACCCGAGTCATTTCGCGCCTAATAATTTTGCGAGCCATTGGATTGCGGCCAAGTGCGGTAACGGCACTGGTCACTGCCCCGTAAATAATGCCACCCTCTGCGATCATAACGAGAACAAAAATTACTAACGCCGCCAATACCCTGATATCACTCACTTGCTTACCCGTGACCGACTCGCCTATCTTGGATAAAGGTGAAGGGCTCGAAGCTGATGTGCTATCTCCTTGTTTATTAAGATTTATTTTTATTTTAGCTATGTCTGTTGTTTTGCTTTCGTCATTCTCAAGATAGGTGTAGTGAGTAGGGTTATCTGAATTCGCTGGATCACTGTCCTCTGCGGCAATACCAACTACGGTGGCAGCAGTACCATTAGCAGCTTTCATTAGAATAACCTTAAAGGGAGAGAGTACTAATAAGTCCCCTTTGGTCACCTTACCTCCAATACTACTAATATAGGCGTCTACATTCCCTTCGCTCTCAACTAAAACCTTAGAATCACCAGAGGCAAGGGTTACAGACGACCCTTCGAAGGTCGTTACAACACCTACAATCCGTTTAGTATTGTTTTGATCCGCTCTCTGCACCCCTGAATCACCCGACTCACTGAGTGCGGCAACCATTCCGGCACTCAGACCTTCGTCATTAGTGGTGTAGCCCCTTGCAATCGCAGCAACCTGAGAAATCCCCGCGCCCAATACAACTGCACAAGATAATAGTACGGTGAGCAGTGCAGTAGCACGATGAGTTTTAATTGGCACATTAAGCATTAACGTTTACCTTTACATAATAGTATACAGCCAAGAATAGTCCTCTCCAAAACAGATTACAAAGCGAAAAGTACATATGGTGACAGGAGATGTCTGTTTTCACGCCAAAGCATACCCTTAGATACGCTGAGAAGTGAAACCTTCAGCTGCTGTACCATATGTGTTTTGCAGCTGAGATAAGTTCTGAAGTGGGCTCTTTGATTGTCGCGAGTTGTAAGCCCTCTGCTAATTAAAATGAAAAATATAAGCACATTAGTAAAGCAAAAAATCAGAAATTGGATAACATGTAGCCCTCAATTTCGTGAACAATTTAAGCTCTAAATTTGCAGGTCTAATAATATAGAAAACTCGGAAATTAAAAAAGCAGGGATTGCGAGTTTCCCTGCTTTTTATAGTTGTACGTTTTTGTTTTTGTTTGGTTTAGAGTTTTTTGGTCTTGGTGTAAGCCTAAACCTATCACTCAAAACCTGATTAAGATTATGCTTTATCGTTCAACTATATGCAAGCACTTTTGAACAAAAAAGTGGTTCACTATCCACAGATCTGAATACTTTATCCACATTTATGATTTTACCCCTGTAAAATATACAGGTGTTATTTGAAACATTGTTGATCTTTCCACAGCTTGCCATAAGACTTACCTACTTTTATGTGTATAAAAATACCTACAAATGGTCCTTCAAATTTGCAATAATTTGGGCGCTTGGTAGTTGATTCCTAAACCAAAGGTGTGATTTAGGCCTAACAAAAATCGTAAAAATAGGTGACAGCTGGTTACACAAAGTTGGCATAAAACCTGTGCTCCTTCCTGGCATTTTCGTATACAAAAAGCCGGGAAATCCCCGGCTTTTTGTGATTGCTAAACCAGCTTCTGGCTTACGCGATCTTTGTAATCTTTAGCTGTGTTTGGTGCTGGCGGTGACCACGAACTGTGTGAACACGCTTCTTGGCTTTGTAGCGAATTGAAGTGACTTTGTCTGCCTGGACGTCGGCAGCAACAATCTCTGCTGTAACTTTGGCGCCCTTTACTTCAGGCGTACCCACTATTACTTTGTCACCGTCAATTACAAGAAGAGCGGCAAATTCTGCAGTTTTGCCTTCTTGCTTCAATAGTTCTACGCTTAGGGATTCCCCTTCTGCAACGAGGTACTGCTTCCCACCTGTTGCAATGACTGCTTTTTTCATGAACTTCTCTTATAGATTAAATTTGATACCAATAGATATTAACAGATTGAGGCTGCTCTGTAAAGAGTTCTAGACCTTGTTAAGAGCTATGAAGAGTTGTTTGCCTTCAATGTTTACCTCTGTTGTATAGGCTCCCTTGTTAGCCTCGCCTAACCTAGTAGCTAGTGTCTCGGATTTGATATCCTTATCAAACTCCTTGAGAGCCTGATTGAGCTCCTCGTCATCAGAGGTCAAACTGAGCAGTATCCTGTCATCTATGTTAAGCCCGGCTGCTTTGCGAGCACTCTGGACGTTTCTAACAACTTCGCGCATCAATCCTTCTCTTTTGAGTTCAGGCGTAACTTCTAAATCGAGCGTGACTTCGCTGCCTACCTTAACTGACTTAACGTTTAGCTCTTCGGTCAGAATATCTTCAAAATTAACAAATTCACCAAGGCGGAGCACAGTAACACTTCTCAGTGGCTGACGAACCTTCAGTTTATTGGCTGCACGTTGGCTCAGCCCTTGGTTCACATAGTCCCGGACCTCTTCCATATCCTTAACCACTAACTCGTTGATGTGTCCGGTTGGGAGCCAGTCCTCTAAGTGAACGCTTTCACCCCCTGTTAGCTTCTGATACAGCTCTTCTGCTAAAAACGGCGTGAACGGTGCTAAAACGTAGCTGAGGCGTACCAGGACGTAATGTAGTGTCTTATATGCCATTGCTTTGTCAGCGTCATCCCCGCTTTTCCAAAAACGTCGACGGCTACGACGCACATACCAGTTAGAGGCATCATCTATAAATGGTAGTATTGGCTTGACCGCACTAGGTATGTCGTAGCGCTCCATATTAGTATCCACCTCTGCTATAAGCTGATGCAGGCGGCTAATTACCCATTGATCGAGGGGATTCGTACAATCTTCTGATGGATCTATTAAGTTTCCATCCCACTCCCAATTATCGACCTCGGCATACATTGTGAAGAAGTCATACATATTCCAGACCATACTGAGCTTGCGTGCCACGTCACTAACATCTTTATCCTGAAGCGAGAAGTCCTCGCCATTCAATAGTGGACTTTGTAAGAATAGAAAACGTAGTGAATCAGCCGAAAATTTATCCATCAGCTCGTTAGGATCGGTGTAATTGCCATAGCTCTTGCTCATCTTACGACCGTCATTCCCAGCTAAGGTGCCGTGAACGATAGCGTTCTTGAACGGAACATTGCCGAAAAGCCCCACATTAACGGCATTCATATAGTAAAACCATGCTCTAACTTGGGGCACGTACTCCACAATAAAATCGCCGGGAAAGTTATCTTCAAATTTTTGCTTGTTTTCAAATGGGTAATGAAACTGAGCAAACGGCATACTACCTGATTCAAACCAGCAGTCCATAACCTTGTCGATGCGTTTATACTCAAGACCATCAATCTCAAAAGTCACATCATCTACCCAAGGGCGGTGGTAGTCTTCAAGTTCCACCCCTGATAAATCCTTTAATTCCGCATAACTACCAACAACCTTCACATGCTCATTGCCTTCAGCGTCCGTCGCCTTCCACACCGGCATTGCTGACGCCCAAAAACGGTCACGACTAATATTCCAATCCGGTGCGGTCTCAATAGTTTTCTCTGAACGCCCATGTTTGATATGTTCCGGGTACCAGTTAACACTGCTATTTTCCTCAAGCATCTCTGTTCGTTGCCCGTCTATATCCATGAACCAGCTTGGGTGGGCACGGTACATCAGTTTAGTACCGCATCGATGGCAATGAGGGTAACTATGAAGAATGTAGTCAATCTTCCACACAACACCTTGAGCGTGCAGGTCTTTAGCAATCTGCTTGTTGGTATCCCAGACGTAACTACCCTTCCAATCACTTTCGGTAAAGTGTCCGGTTTCGTCAATACTATGCACCACTGGGATTTGGTGCTGTCTAGCGAGCATAAAGTCTTCTTCACCGTAAGCAGGGGCTAGATGAACAATACCGGTACCCTCCTCTGCGCTTACATAATCGGCTGCCCAGACCTTATGTGCATTTTCGCCACGATCAACGAACAGTGGCTCGTAACTCTTACCGACGAGATCTTTCCCCTTTAGTTGCCGCACGACCTCATAATCAAGCGATTGGTGCTTCTCGTTCACCAGTACTTTCTCGAGTAGCTCCCTAGCAAGCACAAATTGCTCTTCGCCCACCTTAACTTCTACATAGTGGAGGTCATTATTAACTGCCAGAGCTGTGTTAGCGGGCAGGGTCCAAGGGGTGGTGGTCCAGGCAAGCAACGTTACTCCGTCTTCAAGCTTGAACTTCACGTATACCGAGGGGTCGGTAACGTCTTGGTAGGCACCTGCGTCCATAGTCACCTCTGCTTTGGATAGCGGCGTAGCGTCTTGGGTACAGTACATAAGCACCTTTTCACCCTCGTATATTTTGCCCTTATCATATAGGTCCTTAAATGCCCACCAGACGGATTCCATGTATTCCTTATCCATGGTTCGGTAAGCACCCTTAAAATCTACCCAGCGACCGACACGGTCAATGATGTCTTCCCATAGGGCACTTGTCTGAGTCATGTTTTCGCGTGTTGCAACAATATACTTCTCCAGACCGTAAGCTAAAACTTCTTCCTTACCTTTAATACCCAATTTCTTCTCTGTAAACGTTTCTGCAGGTAAACCATGACAGTCCCAGCCCCAAACCCGCTCTACTCGCTTACCTCTCATCGTCCAATAGCGTGGCACTGCATCCTTCACAATAGTAGTAAGTAGAGTACCGTGGTGCGGCACACCAGATATAAACGGGGGGCCGTCGTAGAAAACGTAGCTGTTGTCTTTGGACCGTTGCTCTATAGACTTTTCGAACGTTTTATTCTGTTTCCACTGTTGAACCAGGTCCTTCTCGTATTCAAGCGCTCGTCGACGTGTTCCTGATTTGAATTTCATCCTTGCTCCTTCTAAAACAAAAATCCCTATTTAGTCACTGGAATCCGCTGTATGCGGACGGTACCATCCAGTTTCTAAAAAGAGATTCTTCTTAGCGCTTATTTATTCGATCTTACGCGTCGGTTACGGTGAGTTTTACTAGGGTTAACTGTTCTTCTCACTCCTTGTGGGTGATAGCCACTTCTTAAGCACTCTCGCATTGTGCTCAAACGGATTATGGCTAGTATTGTAGACCAATTTGCAACGATAATCAACAACCTGTTAACACCAGAATTATTGCTTGTATGATCATTACTTTAACTTAGCTTGTAATTACAGTGTTAACTACTTACAATAAGAGAAGTATTTAATCATAAAAACAAACATGCAAACAGAAAAAATACTACCCCTAAAGGCTCTTGTTATACGAACAAGGTATTTTTTCGCGTTCACTAATAAGCGGTTGATTATTGCTGGGTCCCTGTCATTTATTGTCATACTAGCAGGTGCATGGGTCGGCGCGTCTGCTCTGGTTGGTCGCCCATTAGCGCCACCAGTGATTAGTAAGCTCCTCCCGACATATCTGGGTGGTACCGGAAAAACGACTAATGATTCAAGTAAAGCTAGCCAAACAGATTCAACGAAAATATCTTCTGGTTCAAATAAAACTGATAGTACCAAGCCAGGCACAACCACCCCTAGTGGAACTACGAATAACCCTACGGGTAGCAGCAGTGGTTCTGCAGAAACACCCAACTCGTCTACTCCCCCGCCAAGCTCTGGCAATCCTAGCAGTAACGGTCTGAAACCATATCCAAGAGGCCTCATTACAACCGACCCAACGACTATCAATTTGTACCCATATGCCACATACGTCACTATCAAATCAGTTGGCTGGCAGGACGTTGAATCATCACCTGGTAATTATAATTGGTCCATGATCGACAGTGTTATGAGCGCCACCTTGGCTAAAAACCCCAACGCTAAGTTTCGCATCAGGTTGTATGCTGGCCGCCAAGCACCCACCTGGCTCAATAATGTCAGTGGTACTTGTGTGCAGGTTGATCCGGATAGCGCCAACGGCGCCAGTGGCTGTGTGCCGCGTTTTTGGACCGATGCATATATAGATCGTTATGAAACGCTTATGAACGCCTTTGCGGCTAAGTATGAGCCAAATGCTGCCGTGGTTGATTTCGTTAACTCGGCCTGTTCAACTATCTTTGCAGAATCCTTTATTCTTGGTGCCGATGCAGCTAGTGTCGATCGGCTATGGCAGGCAGGCTTGACCGAAGCCGGACATCGAAATTGCTTAAACCGAACAACCGCTAAAATGATGCAGGTCTTCCCTACTTCTCGGGTGACGGTCGCCGGACATGATAAATGGCAAATTGTAGAACAGGGTCCAAATGGCGCCGGCGACGGCAAACGAGCTGACAGTTGGGATAAGGAACGCGACTTATTAAACAGCTGGCGTACGAGCTACGGTTCCAAGCTCGTGGTAGAAGAACACGGGCTCGGGCCAACAGATTACTGTGCACCAGGGCAGAACATCCTGACTGCCAGCTCTTTCTACTGCTGGTTTGCAAGTTTACCGGGACCAAAGGGCCTACAGTTTACCCTCAACGGGGGCAGCATGGAACAAGCAGCCACGAATGGCGTTAATATGGGTGCGTGTTTCTTGGAATACGCAGCATTCCAGGCAATTTCCATGCCGAGACGCCAAGAAATCCACAACCAGCTGGTTGCTAACTGCAATTAGGTATTAGCATAGTAATTGAAGTAGGGGTCTATCTGTTAGCCATGAGCAAAAGAAGCTACTTCTTGCATGAGAGGTAACTGCTCTCCTACCCAGTACTGAACTAGCTGCCCGTCTTCACGGGTCACCAACACCGCAGGGTGATTTGTAACGTCGTATGTTTTCATCATGGCACTTCCTTCAGGAGTATCCACATTTACAAGCTGGGGCTGTATATTCTGCTGCCGGTCGATATCACGTACATACTCCTCAACAATACGAGCATGCTCTGAATTCGGACGGTAAATAATCATTACTTTCATTACTTAAATTCTAACATAAGCGGAGATGGGGTTGCACCAAATAAAAACGGGGATTTCTCCCCGCTTTTTACCTTAGAGGTGTAAATCCTAGCTACAGCCAGTTGTACTACCACACGAGGTACATACGTAGCAGCTGCCTGCTTTCTGCGTCTGATTTCCACAGTTGTAGCACAGCGGTGCATCAGTGTCAGTCTTGATAGACTTCTTTACTTCTGCTTTAGCTGGCTTTGGAGCCTCGGCAATAGGCGCTGGAGCAGCAACCGCGGCTATATCAGCTTTTACCTCTGCTACCGGTGCATCTAGTAAGCTTGTCTGCTCTTCTGGCATGTCTTCGATGGAAGCCAAACCAAGCTCAAGTCGGTCGTCAAATGACAGGTAGCTCAGCGCCAGGCGCTTGGCAACGTAATCCATCAGAGACGATGCGGTACGGATCTCTGGGTCATCTGTGATGCCAGATGGCGCAAATGACATGCTGAGGAATGATTTAACGTAATCCTTCAGCGGTACACCAAATTGCAAACCGTGACTCAAGGCGATAGCTAGTGAGTCCATGAACCCAGATAGAGTAGAACCTTGTTTAGCAAGTCGCATGAACACTTCACCTGGAGTGCCATCCTCATATTCACCAACCGTCAGGTAGCCATGACTACCAGCGACAGTGAATGAGAAGGTCTTTGAGTTACGAACCTTCGGTAGTTCGCGGCGAACGGCACCCCTAACGATAAACTTGTCGTTAAGTGATTCGATGCTCACATCCTCTTTCTTGTCGGCACCGTCTTTCTTAGCCATTGAAAGTGGCTGTGCGACTTTACAGTTGTCGCGATAGATAGCAACAGCCTTGAGCCCCATCTTCCATGAGTCAATGTGAAGCTGTTCAACATCTTCAACAGTGGCTGACTCTGGCATGTTGACAGTCTTACTGATCGCACCAGAGATAAATGGCTGTACTGCTGCCATCATCTTGACGTGGCCAAGATAGTGGATGGAGTTATCACCCATTGAACAAGCAAAGACATTTTCATGCTCTTTCTTGAGGTGAGGGGCACCTAATATAGTTTTTTCTACATCAATGTAGTTAACAATATCGTCGACTTGTTCCTTGGTATAACCGAGTGCCTTCAGGGCACGAGGGACCGTCTGGTTGACGATACTCATCGTACCGCCACCAACGAGCTTCTTGACCTTCACAAGACCGAGGTCTGGCTCAATTCCAGTAGTGTCACAGTCCATCATCAGACCGATGGTACCAGTTGGCGCCAGCACTGAAGCTTGGGAGTTACGAACACCGTATTGTGTACCGAACTCGACCGCTTCGTCCCAGGCAGTTGCAGCGGCGCTCAGGAGCTCCTCAGAGACCAAACTGGCGTCGATACTACGAACTGCTTCACGGTGTTGTTTAAGCACATTCAGCACGCCCTCACGGTCCTTGTGGAAGCCACTGAATGGACCAACGCGGTTAGCAATCTTGGCACTCGTAGCGTATGAGTGACCAGTCATAAGAGCGGTGATGGCGGCAGCTTGTGCGCGACCTTCATCTGAATCGTATGGTAGACCTTGAGCCATCAGCAGTGCGCCGAGGTTAGCATAACCGATACCGAGTTCACGATACGCCTTGGCATTCTTGCCGATGTTCTCTGTTGGGTATTCACTATAACCCACCAGGATTTCCTGAGCTGTAAAGATCAACTCAACGGTGTGTTTGAAGGCTTCAATGTCAAAGCTGAAGTCATCCTTCAGGTACTTGAGCAAGTTGATAGATGCCAAGTTACAGGCTGAGTTGTCGAGGTGCATGTACTCAGAGCAAGGGTTCGATGCATTTATACGACCAGCGTTTGGCGTGGTGTGCCAGTTGTTGATCGTAGTGTCAAACTGCATACCGGGGTCAGCACACTCCCATGCCGCTTCTGAGAATTGACGGAAAAGGTCACGAGCCCGAATAGTCTTCACTGTTTTGCCGGTAGTGACAGCCTTCAGATCCCAGTTGTCGTCGTTTTCAACAGCTTGCATGAACTCATCGCTGACACGAACAGAATTGTTAGCGTTCTGGTACTGAATAGAGTGGATGTCTTTACCATCCAAACTCATATCATAGCCAGCTTGTTCGAGAACACGTGCTTTACGTTCCTCGATTGCTTTACACCAGATGAATTCTTCTACATCCGGGTGATCAACGTTCAGGATGACCATCTTGGCAGCACGACGGGTCTTGCCACCACTTTTGATAGCTCCAGCTGAAGCATCAGCACCACGCATGAAACTCAAGGGGCCAGAGGCAGTACCTGCGCTCTTACCAAGCTTTTCTTTTGATGAACGAATGCCACTGAGGTTCAGCCCAGCACCGGATCCACCCTTGAAGACCATCCCTTCTTCGGTGTACCAATTGAGTATCGATGGCATTGTGTCCTCTACCTTGAGAATAAAACAGGCACTTGCCTGTTGAGCACGCTCTGGCGCACCAATGTTAAACCACACAGGTGAGTTAAAAGCTGCCCGCTGTGAGGCTAATACGTACTTAAGCTCTTCGCGGAAGTCCTCTGCTTCTGCGTCAGTTTCAAAATAACCTTCTTGTAGACCCTGCCGAGTAACCGTATCAACAACACGGTCAACCAGGCGTCGTAAGCTATCTTCACGTTCTGGCGTTCCAGGTGTACCACTGAAGTACTTCTGTGCCACGATGTTAATAGCGTTTAATGAAAATCCTTCTGGAAATTCAACACCGAGTTGTTCAAAAACTGGTTTACCAGTCATTGGATTCGTCAGAATTGAATCACGCTTGACCCACTTTAGGTGGTCATAGCCTTTGCTTTTGGGGGCAGTAAACAGACGCCTGTGCCCCAGGATAGTATTTTGTCCCATAGTACCCTCACTTATAGGTTTTAATATTAATTTTGCGTCTACCGGTATATCGGTAGAAATATTTTTGTTTAGAGTCAGCGGGTCTCTCATTCCGCGCTTAGCTCTCCTCGACACTGGTGCCAACACCAGAACCGTGGAGAGCCATCAAGACCTTAAGTCTTAACACTCCCTGTTTTCCTTTCGCGAATTTGGATCAGTTCGCGTTCGAAGCCAGCAATGTCTTTGAATCTGCGGTAAACACTCGCAAATCGGACATAAGCTACCTCGTTTAGCACAGCAAGTCGCTCCA
>CAZXBL010000015.1:0-7172 GCA_964638875.1 uncultured Candidatus Saccharibacteria bacterium
TTGAGGTAATACCAGCGTTAGCAAGCGTAAAGTTATCAACGATACCTTTAATGGCGTCTAGTTGACCGGTGTAAACGTTTTCTGCAGGAACACGGATACTTTTGAAACCAGGGAGCTTTGGAAGGCGTTGCATTAGTGGCAGCTGACCACCCATAAAGCCTGGCTTCTTGGATGAGCCAGTTCGTGAGCGCTGACCCTTGGTACCACGACCGGCGGTTTTGCCCTGACCAGCTGAGATACCGCGACCAACGCGCTTTGGTGAACCTTTAGATTTAGTCTGTAATTCGTGAAATTTCATTATTTAGCCTCCGCTTTTGTTGCGGTTTTCTTTGCTGGAGCTTTTTCAGGAGCTTCTGGAGCGGGTTTAGTAGCAACTTTTTTAGGTGATTCCTTGGTTGTAACCCAGTTCTTTGAAAGAACAAGTGATTCCAGTGCTGCAATTGTCGCGTATGCTGTGTTGATCTTGTTAGATGAACCCAGTGACTTAGACAATACGTTTGATACACCGGCTACTTCCAGAACGGTACGGACGGTACCACCAGCGATCAGACCAGTACCAGCAGCTGCTGGCTTGATTAGAATCTTAGCGCCACCAACTTTGGCTTCAGCCTCGTGCGGCAACGTACCTTTGTACAGCTTTACGACGATAAAGTTCTTCTTAGCGACCTCTACTGCCTTAGCAACCGCAGTTGTTACGTCTGCACCCTTAGCGATACCTATACCGACCTTGCCTTTTTTGTCACCAACGACAACAAGCGCACGGAAACGGAAACGGCGACCACCCTTTACGACACGTGCAACACGGTCGATATTAATGACGCGTTCGTCAAACTGCTTTTCTTCTTCAACGCGCGGTCCGCGGTTATCACGGCCGCCACGTCCTCTATTTCCAAATTCTGCCATATTAGAACTCCAATCCGCCTGCACGAGCAGCGTCTGCTAGTGCCTTAACACGGCCATGGTACAGCTTGCCATTTCGGTCAAAAACGACTGATTTGATCTTAGCGGTCTTGGCCTTCTTTGCAATTTCAGTTCCAACCCATTCTGCCTTAGCAGTCATGGTACCAGTTGCTGCCTTTTGACCTACGGTCGTGATAGCAGCAATAGTCGTTTGCTTTGTATCGTCTATCAGCTGGGCACTAATGTGCTTATTGCTGACGAATACGCTGAGGCGTGGACGTTCACCTGTACCTGTTACGACGCTCCGAATACGATTCTTGCGACGAGCCAGGTTGTTTAGTTTGCTTGAAACATTACTCATGATTACTTGTCCTTACCTGACTTACCCGACTTGCGAATAATTCGCTCGCCGACGTACTTAATACCTTTGCCCTTGTAAGGCTCTGGCTTCTTAAGGGCACGAATTTCTGCTGCGACTTGACCGACGTGCTGTTTGTCAAAGCCTTCAATAGTAATTGTGGTGCCTTCTACTTTGGCTGAAACGCCTACAGGCAATGTATAAACAACTTCGTGGCTGAACCCAAGGTTCATTTTCAAAGCACTACCAGCTAATGCAACACGATAACCAACACCGTTGATTTCCAGTTGCTTATTAAAGCCAGTTGATACACCAGTAATCATGTTTGCTACCAATGATCGCATCAAGCCGTGCTTGCTGCGGTTCTTTGGTTAGTCATTCTCAAGAGTGTCTTCAATATTATCACCTTTCTGCTTGTGAGTTAAAACAGGCATTGTGAATTGCTTCAAAGTGCCTTTCGAACCCGCTACCGTGATGGTGTCAGGGTCGATAGTGATTGTCACACCCGATGGGATTGGGATCGGTAGTTTTCCTATACGACTCATATATTTTCCTTATTAACTTTCTAGTAAACTTTACAGATTAACTCACCACCAACGCCAGCCTTTTTGGCTTGGTCGCCTGTCAAAAGACCCTTGCTGGTTGAAACGATAACCAGACCACGACCGCGTTTAACAGTTGGGATCTTGTCGCTTCCAACATATGCACGACGACCTGGCTTGCTCAAACGAGCAATCTCGGTAATACGAGCGTTGGTGTCTTCTGAATTAATAGTGATGGTCATAGTTTTACCAACAGTTGCTTTTTCAACGGCTACGCCGTCAACAAAGCCGCTGTCTTTGAGTAGTTTTGCCACAGCTTCTTTGACGTTGCTGTGTGGCAGAGTTACCTCGTTCTTGCGTACAGCAATAGCATTACGGATACGGGTCAACATGTCTGCTATTGGGTCAGTTGTAGTCTTTGACATATTATTCTCCTACCAGCTACTCTTCGTTATGCCAGGGATTTCTCCCTTGCTTGCGTGTTCACGGAAGCTGAGACGTGATAGTCCAAACTGTCGCATGTAGCCACGTGGGCGTCCGGTTTCTGTGCAGCGGTTCTTCCAACGAGTTGGCGAACTATTGCGAGGCAACAGGTGTAAACCAACACGGTCACCAACTGATTTAAGCTCAGCACGCTTGGCGGCCGTCTTGGTAATCATTTTTGTCGCTTGAGATCACGTGCAACTGATGATTTTTTAGCCATTACTTAGCCTCCTTTTCAAACGGCATACCGAACTTTTCCAGTAGGGCGCGGCCGTGAGCCTTATCTTGGCACTTAATTACAAATACTGCTTGCATACCGTGGGCGGTAGTAGTTTCTTCAAACGTCAATTCTGGGAATACAGACTGGTCAGTAATACCAATACTGAAGTTACCTGATTTGTCGAATGCGCCAGCCTTAACACCATGGAAGTCACGGAGGCGTGGTAGTACAACATTGATGAGACGCTCCAGGAATTCATACATGTAGTCACCACGGAGTGGTACCTTCAGGCCCATCTTGTTGCCTGCACGAAGCTTGAATCCTGCGATTGAAGTCTTTGCGTAGGTTTCAAGTGGTTTCTGTCCAGTAATCTTGGTTAGAGTATTGGTTGCAACCTCGATCATCTTTTTGTCGTCTTTTGCGCGACCAAGACCGACGTTCAATACGATCTTCTCGAGCTTTGGAACTTCCATAGCGTTCAAGCCAAGTTCTTTCTGTAATTCTGCTACGTATTTACTCTGGTACTCTACCTTCAGGCGAGCGGTAACAGGAGCAGTCTTAGCTGCTGTCTTAGTTGTAGCCATTACTTGATCTCCTTTCCACTCTTCTTAAACAGACGAGTCTTTACGCCTTTTGCATCGAACTTGTAGCCGATACGTGATGGTTTTTTACTGGTAGGTTCCTGGATACCAACCTTGCTAACTGCAATTGGTTTGGTAATTTCAATGATGCCACCTTGTGGGTATGTCTTGTTCGGCTTGGTAGCTTTCTTAACAATGTTGATGCCTTCAACAGTAACTTTGTTAAGATCCGGGTGAGTTGCAACAATTTTGCCACTCTTTCCCTTATATTTGCCAGAACGAACGACAACGGTGTCGCCTTTCTTTAGGCGAATTTTATAAATTTCAGCCATTATAGTACCTCCGGTGCAAGGCTAATGATCTTTTGGTAGCCCATTTCACGTAGTTCACGTGGTACTGGGCCAAAGATACGGGTAGCCTTCGGTAATTTGTCATCGCCGATAACAACTGCGGCGTTGTCGTCAAAACTGATAGTCGAGCCATCCTTACGTTTGATAGTGTCGCGAGTACGAACAACTACGGCACGGATGACAGACTTCTTTTTGACAGTTCCGGTTGGGCTCGCTTGCTTGACGGTTGCGACGATAATGTCACCAACACGTGCATAGCGCTTGCGAGTTCCACCAAGAACACGGATGCAGAGGATTTCCTTTGCGCCGCTGTTATCACACACGATGAGGCGTGATTCTTGTTGGATCATCTTACGCCTCCTCCTTGTGAGTTATCGCTGCACGTTCAACGACTTGCACTAATGTGTGTCGCTTGCGTGCCGACAATGGACGAGTTTCTGCGATTACAACCGTGTCACCACTGTTGGCTTCGTTCTTTTCGTCGTGCGCGATGAACTTCTTAGAGAAGCTATACTTCTTTTTGTAAATTGGGTGTGTCTTGCGAGTCGTAACAGTAACGACAATTGTCTTATCGGCTTTGTCAGACGAGACGACACCTTGTAGGGTTTTTGCCATTACATGCTCTCCTTCGCTAGCTGCTCACCTAAAACGGTCAGCATACGTGCTAAATCTTTACGTTTGTTACGCAAACTGCGTACATTTTGGGTTTCGCCCATGTGCAGGCGGCGTCTTAGCTCAGTAATTTCTTCACGGAGTGAAGTAGCTTGGGTTGTAAGCTCTTTTGTATCTAGCTTACGGATATCAGCGACTTTCATTACGCCTCCTCCTTCACCAAGAACTTGGTCTTAACTGGTAGCTTGTGCGCTGCAAGGCGCATAGCCTCACGTGCAACTTCCTCTGATACACCTTGCATCTCGAACATGATAGTACCAGGGCGAACAGGTGCTACGAAGAATTCTGGGCTACCCTTACCACTACCCATCTTGGTACCAAGAGCCTTGCGGGTAACAGGCTTGTGTGGGAAGATCCGAATCCAGATCTTACCACCACGCTTGATGTAGCGGGTCATTGCCTGACGAGCGGACTCGATTTGACGGGATGTGATGCGCTCGTGGCCTTGTGCCTGTAGGGCATACTGACCATGTGCAATGTAATTTCCGGTGGTAGCTGGACCACGGACTTTGCCCTTGAACACCTTACGGTGCTTGGTTCGGTTAGGAATTAACATCGTTTACGCCTCCCCCTTATAGATCCACACTTTGACGCCAATGATACCTGCACCAGGGTACTTAGCCCTTGCAGCATGGTAGTCAACATTTGCACGAATAGTGTGAAGTGGCACAGAACCTTCAACGGTCTTTTCACGACGTGACATTTCTGCACCGCCGAGACGACCTGCGATCTCGATACGAATACCCTTAGCACCGCTACGCATTGCTGCACCCGCTGCTGATTTAGCTGCACGACGGAAAGCGATACGGCGCTCCAATTGGTGTGCAATGTTTTCAGCAACAAGCTTGGCATAAAGCTCCGGCTTCTTGATTTCTTCGATGTTAACACGGGCAGGAATGCTGTAAATCTTTTCGATTGCAGCCTTTAGTTCCTGTGCGCCTGAACCACCACGACCGATAACCACACCTGCTTTTGCAGTGGTAATGGTGACGGTGATAAGGCTTGGTGAACGCTCGATATCTACTTGGTTGATAGCAGCACGTGAACCGAGCTTTTCAACAATCATACGGCGAACAGCAAGATCCTGTGTAAGGAACTTAGCGTAGTCACGCTTGTTGGCGAACCACTTTGAACGCCAGTTCTTGTTCAACTGTAGGCGCATGCTAATTGGGTTTACTTTTTGGCCCATTACTTTGCCTCCTTCTTTTCTACTGGCTTAGCAGCTGGTTTCTTTGCAACGCGCTGTTCGCCTTCGACAACAACATGAATGTGAGATGACTTGCGCTGGAATGGCAGTGCGCGCCCGTGTGCTGCTGGGCGATATCGCTTCAAGCGAGCACCTGGGGTAACGCTAATACTCACGATACGAAGTGTTTCAGGCTTGTAGTTATGGTTGTGGTCAGCGTTAGCACGAGCACTCTCGATAACTTTCTTGACTGGTAATGCAGAACGACGAGGAGTGTGCTCCAAAATCGTCAGTGCATCGGCAACAGTACGGCCACGAACAAGTCCGGCAACAACGCCGACTTTGCGGGGGCTCATACTTACGCCTTTAGCAATTGCGGTAACTGGCATTACTTCTTACCTTTCGCGAGCTTACCACCGTGAGAGCGGAACTTACGGGTTGGACTAAACTCACCGAGCTTGTGACCAACCATGTTTTCGGTAACGAACACAGGAACGTGAACTTTACCGTTGTGGACTGCAATTGTGCGACCAACGAATTCCGGTGGAATTGTTGAGGCACGAGCCCAAGTCTTGATTATTGTCCGATTTTCGGCTCCGAGGGCTGCTACTTTCTTAGCAAGCTTCGGATCGATAAATGGACCTTTCTTTAATGAACGACTCATGCTTTAACTCCTTCAGATTGTTTGGACTGTGTTAAGTAACCCAGACACTGGGCGATCACATGGTCTGACCTTCTATCGGCAGGTGAGTGTTCACTAACCTCACTGACAAAGTCACGAAAATCCCTAAATGTTCCACCGTTATATGCGTTCTGCCCATCCTTGAATGCTATCCCCAGAAGGGAGACGTGCCCTTCACCAATTTCGGCTGCTGAGGAGATCATCGTATCAACCGCACCATGTAATGTCGCGGCAACATCGTTGTTAAAGGCTTCCACTGAAAGTTCTATATCTGCCATGATTATTTCCTCTTAGCCGCGTGACGGCTTTTTACGATAAAGTTGCCATTATCCTTACGGCGACGAGTCTTGAACCCAAGAGTCTTTTGACCCCATGGAGTTACCGGAGCACGTGCCATACGGTGACGACCACCATCACCACCACCGTGTGGGTGATCAGCAGCGTTCATAACTACACCACGGACGCCTGGGCGCTTACCGCGGAGACGGTTACGACCAGCTTTACCGATCTTGACGTTCTGGTGTTGTTCGTTACCGACAACGCCAAGGCTGGCAGTACACTCAACGTGAACCTTGCGGACTTCGCCACTTGGTAGACGCAACTGTGCATATTCGCCCTCTTTTGCCATCAACTGGGCTGACGCGCCGGCAGAACGCACGATCTGTGCACCACGACCAGGTGTCAGTTCGACTGCGTGAACAGTAGAACCCACTGGGATGTTCTTGATTGCCAGGCGGTTGCCGGTTTCTATTGGAGCTTCCTCACCACTGGTTATTTTCTGCCCCACCTTCATGCCATTTGCAGCAATGATGTAGTGGTACTTGTTGTCCTGGTCCTTGATACGAGCTATACGTGCAGAACGGTTCGGGTCATACTCAATGTGTTCAATAGTTGCTGTGGTACCTGCTGCCAAGTTAAAGTTCATAATTCGGTAGAAAGTACGGGTTCCGCCACCACGGTGACGAGTCGTAATACGGCCCATGTTGTTACGGCCACTGTGCTTCTTTTTAATAACTGTCAGTGACTTCAGAGGTTTCTTGGTAGTAACCTGTGAAAAGTCCTGTGTAGTCATGCCACGGAGACCAGGAGTCGTTGGCTTATATGCTTTAACTGCCATTACTTAGTCTCCTTCTTCCCTTTAGGTTCTTTCTTGTCATCCTCTGCCGCAAAGACTGCGATTGAATCACCTTCTTTAAGA
>CAZXBL010000015.1:7182-20392 GCA_964638875.1 uncultured Candidatus Saccharibacteria bacterium
CTTTCTTGATGTCATTGTCACGACCCTTGGACTGCTTACCACCCTTACGGACGGTTCGCTTAGCCTTGCCCTTAACATTTAGAATGTTTACATCAGTAACGGTAACGCTGAACTGTGCAGTAACTGCATCAGCAACTTCTGTACGGTTGGCGTCGGTTGGTACAACAAACACGTAAGTGTTCTTGGTCATGCTCTGACCGTATGCCTTTTCGCTAATGCGAGGCTTTAGTAATAATGTTTTACTCATTACGCCTTACCTCCAAGCCACTCATGAACAATACCTAGCGCCTTGTTAGTGATCACGATGTGGTCAGCGTTAAGGATGTCATATACATTCAGGTACTTGGCGGTCACAACACTAACGTTCTGGAGGTTGCTGACACTACGAGTTACCTCAGGAGTCTTGGCCTCTACTACAATCAATGTGTTCTTAGTTGCACCAAGCTTGTTTAAAAGCTTAACCGCGTCGGCAGTCTTGCCCTTCAGGCTGATGTCTTCAATAACGACAAACTTGTCAGATGAAACGCTCAGTGCCTGGCGAAGTGCTACGCGCTTGGTAGCAGTTGGCAGCTTGTGGCTGTAGTTTTCTAGGCCAGTTGGACCAAAGGTTATACCACCACCGCGCCAGATTGGCACACGTGATGAACCGAAACGTGCACGTCCGGTACCCTTTTGCTTCCATGGCTTCTTACCACCACCGGATACCAAACCACGAGTCTTCGTAACAGCGAGGTTAATACGACCGTTAGCTAGGTATGCAACATAAGCTTGCTTCAATAGTTCGTGGTTAGTTACCTCTACGCCAAAGACGCTCTTGTCGAGCTTGGCAGCAGTTGTAGCCTTTGTACCACTCTTGGTATAAGTCGGAACAGCCATCTTACGCCTCCCCTCGGATCACGACGATCCCTTTACGCGGGCCAGGAACAGCACCAGTCACTCCGATAACACCTAATTCAGTGTCAACGAGTGCGATCTTAAGGTTCTTAACAGTAACTTGTTCGTGACCCATCTGACCTGCCATTTTCTTGCCCTTAAAAATGTGCTGAGGGTACATAGAACCGATAGAACCAGGTTTACGAGTGTTACCCTTGCCACCGTGCGTCTTGCGCTGTCGGTGGAAGTTGTGACGCTTGATAGTACCAGCCCAACCTTTACCCTTGCTTGTGCCGGTGACAGCAACGGTGTCACCAACTGAAAAGACCTCTGGGTTGATTGTTTCTCCAACTTTGAGGTCTTCTGTTATTTCGTCTACGCGGAACTCGCGAATAATCTTCGGGAGCATACCGGCAGCCTTAAAGTGCCCTTGCTGTGGCTTGTTCACGAGGTTCTCGCGGGCTTCTTCAGCACCGATCTGAACAGCTGTGTAGCCATCAGTATCCAGGGTCTTCACCTGCGTAATGACACAGGGACTAGCGGAAAGCAAGGTAACAGCAGTAACAACACCGTCATCTGCGATGGTGCTGGTCATGCCAACCTTTCTTGTGATCAATGCTTTCATAGCGATCCTTTATTTAATTATTTTGGGCTTATGTATGCTCGAGCAAGACATAAAAATGCTTGGTATCCGGTGGTTTCCACCCCTGTTTTTGGGACGGACCTTTACGATTTACCAAGTCCAAAACTATTGATATACCAAAACATCTTAGCACGTAACTGACACCCCTGTCAATACGTTGTGTATTCTACAAAGACTAATGAGGTTCTGATGTTTGAGCGGCAACAATTTCGTCAATGACTAGCTGGGCTGTTACTGCAATTGCTTCATTTACTTCTACAGACTCTTTTACCCTATCCTGGGCTTCCGGGCTAAAAGCAGGGATTAATCCTTCGGAGACCTTTTCATAAGCACGTCTATGCGCAACAACTAGACCTGCGCATAGTTCAGCTCGTCTTGTAAGACAGCTGATTACAAAACTGCTAGTCACTTCATCTCGGATTTCTAGCTTTGCGCCTTCTTGAATATCGGGGAATTGAAGGTCAGTTGTACGATACCGAAAGCCCGAAATCTCAACTGCTGCTTGCACAAACTGAGTATCATCTTCCCCCAGGATAACAGGAGCAAACTCTCTTGAATCTTCAGGGTTACCGGCTTTTGTCACAAAATTTCGCACCTTTTAAATTGTCGGTATTGTACACCTATTTTTGAACAAAGTGTAAGAATTATCATATTGTGAAGCAAATAAACCATATACGGTATAAATACGTGAGGAGGCGTTATGAAAACTGAAAGATATTACGTGAGAGACAGCGAAACAAACGAACTCTGGTGCCTAGATTATAAATTTATATCTGGCGAAAAGAAACTTACTGCGAAGTAGAAGCCCTTGTAAATTGAGCACGTGATTGCTCACCCGTGGTTTGTAGATTACTAATAAAACTTTTGATAAGCTTGCCGTCAAGAAGTTCTTTCTTTATTTTGGCGTCGATATCGCATGCCAAAAGATCATCGTCTTCATTCTGACGTGAAATACAACCGTCATACTCCGATTCATCTACCCGGATCTCTTTTTGCAGTTGGCTGAGGGCAATCATTCCCACAGAAGCGACCTTGTCTACCGAGTCTAGATCAAGATTAATATCCCCATTTACGTTCGGTTCTGGCAGTTTAATACCTGCACTCGAACGCTTCAACTCCGGTAACCATCGTTGAGCGATTTCATGCATAAACATGGCAAGTTCTGCTTCACCTTTGTCTATTACCACACCTAATTGTTCAGCGTTTGGAAACATGTTCGTTCTTCCTGCCTAGCTTGATAATCCCAGTTGTGATGGGGTTGCAGCATACAAACTACTGGTCAGCTCTGTTACTGTCAGCAACCTGCCCATAACCTCAATCGGGTCACTACCAGTCAGCAGTTGAGCATATAGACCCCTGGCGGATTCCTTGTCAATGAGCCCCTGCGTAGTACGGTCTAGCACAAAACCCTGTACTTCACGCCTTTCCAATGCTGCCCGAATACGCTGTTCTGTGGGCACAATGAACAGTTCACCTCTTTGGAGTGAACGGGGAGCAGTTTCGCCTGGCATGTTTGTTTCCTCACATTAGCCCAATAATACTCAACATACGCCTGCATAAAGGCCAAGTCAATACTGTAAAAATTCTTACGCTTATAACCTGGTCTTTTATTTTTGCCAGATTCCCATGTCTTTGAAACTTTGGACTATCGCCATAGCATGGCCGTGCCCGAGACCGTGTTCTTCCTTGAGCCAATTAACAACGGGCGTGGCCTTAGCATCTTGCCCCAATAAGCCCTTTTCCTCTGCCATTCGTGCAAAATCCTCTGGCCAATAGCCTGTCTTTGCATGAATATTATCGATGTAAGCCTGAAATGACATCTATGATAGTTCCTTCATTAATTCATCCAAAGAGTCGACAACTTTAGTTGCACCTGCCTCTTCAAGAGACCTATGATCACCAAAGCCATGTGTAATACCGATGAGTTCTGAAACCCCTGCATTAATGCCTGATTGGATATCTACCTTGTGGTCACCAAGTACCAAAGACTCGGCTGGAGTAACCCCTAGGCGTTGCATCGCAATGTTAAGGCCCTCAGGGTCTGGCTTATGCGAAGATGTGTCATCGCAGGTGACAACAGTAAACATAGGAATATCAAAATAACTAGCTAGCTTACTTTCGAATAAGCGCAGCTTTTCAGTGTCGGTAAGAGTTCTGTCTTTGTACAGTTCTGTTATCTCCAGTTCAGGTAATGACACGCCAAAGTTGCGAACAATGTGATGGGGCGTACCACTTGTGAAGACCGCCAACCTGATGCCCGCGCTTCCTATGCGAGAGAAAAGTTCCGCAAGCCCCTGGTATGGTTTCACAAATTCGGGGGCAATTTTATCTTGGATGGGATTTAGCATGTGATGAAGTGCATCAAAATCGATGCCATCGAGATGGGTGGGCTGGTTCTTATACAGTAAACGAACGGTTCTTTCCAGGGTATCGCGAGCGCTACCGCCTACAACCTCGTTCAGGTGACCTTCGTACACTCCATAATCCGGGATGTCCTGGGCGGCGATACCATGCTGCGTGAGGTACGTTTTGGCTGTTTCATACTGACCGTGGCGAATTAAGTGAACGGTGTCAACTAGCGTTCCATCAGCGTCAGATAGTATTGCTGCAGGTATATCCATATATATTTATTATAGCACGTTTATGCTTATTTTACAATACCTGCGGCTTTAGCCGGGGTGAATGATTTATCAAATTGCGAGTGAAGGGGTTCTGGTAGGTTCGAACTATTGAACCATCCTACCTGCGATATTTTGTGAGGTTCGCCGATTTTTACCGTCATGGGGTCAACTTTAACGATATGCATTAGCTGCACCCAGTGGGTTTTATCACCGTTATGCTCGCGGTGAGCGTCGTAAGCAGTTATAAACTGTATTTCTATAGGTTTGGTGCAAAGTTCTTCCAAGATCTCTCGACGAACAGCAGCGTCAACTGACTCGCCGAACTCAATGGCGCCGCCACATATATCCCATTTGCCCTGTTCATCACGTGCCTTTGGACCCCGTTGCATGAGTAATACATTGCCTTTGCCATCGTGGACAACCATACAAACAGCTACGCCTATATGGTCGACACCACGGCGTAGATCTACAGCTTCATCAGCTACGGTAACCTTGTTCATATTCACTATCATAACAAAATAACTTCGGATTTACTCCGAAGTTATTTTATCCAATGACAGGAAGAGCAGGAAATATTTGATTTCCGATGAGAAACCCGCCTGGGGTTTCTCATTACTGCTACATCTTGATTTCGGCGTCGCAGCCGGCAGGCAGGCTCAGATTCATGAGGCTGTCGATAGTTTTTGGTGTTGGGTTCAATACATCGATGAGGCGCTTGTGAACGCGCATTTCGAACTGCTCGCGACCCTTCTTGTACACGTGAGGTGATTTAACCACAGTGTAAAGTGTTTTTTTGGTTGGTAGTGGGATCGGGCCAGCTACCGTTGCACCGGTGCGAAGCGCGGTGTCAACAATCTGCTTTGCAGACTGGTCAATTACTTTGTGGTCGTATGCCTTTAGGCGAATACGAATACGTTGTTGCCCATTAGCGGCAGGGGTTTTGGTAGTTTTGGCTTCTGCCATTGATAACTCCTTGCGTTGCAATCTCTCTCAGAATCAATGAGGTGAACTGAGCGAGTAACCAACACGATTAAATTTACCGATGAATTGTACAATATGTTCATAGAAAAGAAAAGAGATGCCAGTATATGGCACCCCTCAAAGTAAATTACAAAGTTTTAGGCAGAATAAGTGACTTGCTCGTCAGCTAAAGCTACCGTGCCAGCATTTTCAGCCACCACTACTCTTTGCATAACGACCTCGTCAGGTGTTCGGTGTTTTTCGAAGCCAATAGGCTTAACAAGACTTAAGTGATCCACGCCTTCTTGTGCCATTTTGTTTTCTCCTGTAATGTTTACACATTTGTATCCTCACCCACTACTCAATAAGGATATACGTTCTACGATACCATATCTTAGTGCTTATGATAACCGCCCAGCAAGAAAGAGTGTATTTATACCGTCTGCGGTATAGCCAAGCTACTTACGTTTGAATTTGCCTTTCCATTTGGGTTTTTTGGATGGCTCAGAATACTCAGCGTAAACCTGATCTATAAAAAAATCTTCGTAGCCAGTGTTAGTCTTATCACCAGTTGTAGGAATATCGTAATCATCCTCTTTTAACTCAAGATCGTCGAGCGCTACCCGGTTGTGGAGGCTATATAACTTGTTATATGCTGCACGCTTTTCAGGCGTCATAAGGGTACGATAGGCGTGGTTTAAATGCTGCATTGCCTCGTTTGAGCCCCCAGCATCAGGGTGCGATTCTTTAGCAAGCACCAAATATGCCCGCTTAATATCAGTTGGCTCTGCATCATACTCTATCCCTAGCAACGCGTAATGGTCTGCAAAGTCTTCGTGTGCACTCATGTCACCCCTATTATATCCTAAGCCACTTATTATGCAGAGATGCCTGCACTTGTATTTTGACTGTCTTCTTATATTATATGTTTTAGCATTATGGCATCAAGGACTGATAGCGAGCGATATGAGCATGCTCTTGCAAAATGGGACAACCTCCAAGAGGCAGGCAACTTTAGTGTACCCAAAGAAATAGGAACATGTGCTGTGCTACTTGCATACAACTACATGCGAGACACTGACCCGGGTGTCCGTGATCCATTCCCTCTATTCGTTAAAGACGCTCTTTGGGTGTGCGATCGAATAAGCCAGAGAGGTAAAAATGTAGAGCTAGCTATCGATGCATCCCACGAAGACTTCCGCGCTGTTATGCAGGATGAAAAAATATCTGATGTTGTCGTAATTGGTAATGGTGTCCTCAGTCGAGTATTTTTGCCCAGCCCACAGAAGCGAGTTGGCTGGGGGCATATATCTCGGATGACCGATCACTTAAAAACAGGCGACTTTGTACAGCGTTTTTGCGGAGGTACCCCTGACGCCTTAAATGTGCCCATGGGCATTATGGCTGTTGATAACCATGCAAATGTTCACGCCCCACTGTGGAAGTACTTTACGCCAAAATCACACGATAGTGCCCATAACCAACGTATCCAGCCAGTTACGACTATGAAACGTATATCACTGGCTAATATTAAAGATACATTTCCTCAACAAAAGAAAGGTTATACTCTTGGGCAAAAGTCCGCTTACACGCTAAGCTCGTTGCGTCGAATAGCTGTGCTCTCGGCACGGGTTATGTAAATTAAAAAGGAGCGATATTCGCTCCTTTTTACATAGGTTTGGGTAGTTACTATTTGGTAATCTTAGTAACAACACCTGCACCAACGGTGCGGCCACCTTCACGGATAGCAAAGTTTAGACCTTGCTCCATAGCGATAGGTGCAAGCAACTTAACCTTGAAAGTGATTGTGTCACCAGGCATGACCATTTCTTTGTCAGCTGGCAATTCAACTTCACCAGTTACGTCCGTAGTACGGAAGTAAAACTGTGGTTTGTAACCCTTGAAGAATGGAGTGTGACGTCCACCTTCTTCTTTAGTAAGGATGTATACCTCAGCGTCAAATTCGGTGTGAGGAGTGATTGAACCAGGCTTACAAAGAACTTGACCACGTTCGATCTGTTCGCGTTCGATACCACGAAGGAGAAGTCCAGCGTTGTCGCCAGCCTGACCTTGGTCGAGCTGCTTTTTGAACATTTCAACACCAGTAACGACTGATTTCTGAGTTTCACGGATACCAACAATTTCAACTTCGTCGTTGATCTTGATGATACCTTGCTCGATACGACCAGTAGCAACAGTTCCACGACCCTTGATTGAGAAAACGTCTTCGATAGGCATCAGGAATGGCTTGTCTAGTTCACGAGTTGGTTCTGGAACGTAGTCGTCAAGTGCTTTGACGAGTTCCATGATTGCGTCTTCTGAAGCTGCGTCACCTTCAAGTGCCTTAGTAGCAGAACCCTTGATGATAGGAGCATCTTCGTCGAAACCGTTCTTAGCGAGCAGTTCACGAATGTCCATTTCAACGAGCTCAACTAGTTCTGGGTCAGCGAGGTCCATCTTGTTCATGAAAACAAGAATCTTAGGCACACCAACCTGCTTAGCAAGCAGTACGTGCTCACGAGTCTGTGGAAGAGGACCATCGTTAGCACCAACAACGAGGATAGCTCCGTCGATCTGTGCAGCACCGGTGATCATGTTCTTAACGTAGTCAGCGTGACCTGGCATGTCAACGTGAGCATAGTGACGCTTTTCTGACTCATACTCCTGGTGAGAAGTAGCGATGGTTATACCACGAGCCTTCTCTTCTGGTGCGTTGTCAATTTCGTCGTAGTTCTTAGGCTGGTTAACAGCACTAGGAAGTTTCTTAGCAAGCACATGTGTGATTGCAGCAGTCAAAGTAGTCTTACCGTGGTCAACGTGACCCATGGTACCTACATTAACGTGGGGCTTACTTCGGTCGAAGTTCTCTGCCATATTATTGGACTCCTGTAAATTACATTAATTTTTGCATAAATATATAGATACCCATGCGAGATACCCATCAATTATAGAGCAATTAACGGGGGTTGTAAAGTGTTATAATTGTGCAATCTCTAGGATCTTGCGATGCCGACGAAGGCTGCTGCTGTCCCACCTAATTTCTGCACTTTTCGGAGGATTTTTCCTGCTGGTTTATGATAATCTACCCCCAAGATTTCCTCTCTGTGGGTCATTGGATGTGTTCGGCGAGGGAATCGTTGAGTTACCACGATTTCGTAACCGACCGGTAATTCTTCCTCTTCATCAGGAAGCCCTGCTCTTGCTTTTAGCACCTTGTCCTTTAGGATTGCTGCCTCAAGACCAAACTTGTCTAGTTCCCACGCTTCTAGCCACTGTGATTCTAGCTGCGCAAGCTTACATTCAGGTGACAGATCACTTTGTGTATCCGGTCGTTGTTCGCTTGTTGTATCCATAATTCTTACTATCTATTTGGCGTTTTTGGCTACGATCGCTTCGGTTACGTGGCTTGGAACGTCAGCATAATGGTCAAGCTCCATGCTCGAAGCTGCACGTCCTTGGGTGTTTGAACGAAGGTTGGTTGTGTAACCAAACATTTCACCAAGCGGTACGAATGCTGTAATTTGCTTGACGCCATTCTGGAGGTCTTCCATTGATTCGATACGACCACGTTTGCTGTTCAAGTCACCGATCACATCACCCATGAACTCTTCAGGAGTAACGACTACTACCTTCATTACAGGCTCAAGTAGCACTGGGTTGGCCTTTTTGACACCTTCTTGTAACGCCATAGAACCAGCGATTTTAAAGGCCATTTCGTTGGAGTCAACGTCGTGGTATGACCCATCATATAGTTCAGCCTTGATGTCTACAACTGGGTATCCAGCCAAAACACCGCTGTTCATCGCCTCGATAATACCGTTTTCTACTGGCTTAATGTATTCACTTGGAACGACACCACCCTTGATAGAGTTGATGAATTCAAAGCCCTTGCCTGCCTCGTTCTGTGAAAGGCGAAGCCAAACGTCACCATACTGACCACGTCCACCGGACTGCTTGATGAACTTACCTTGGACTTCAACGGCGTCCTTGCGGATCGTTTCACGGTAGGCGACCTGAGGCTGACCAATATTAGCTTCGACGTTAAATTCGCGCTTCATACGGTCAACGAGGATTTCAAGGTGGAGCTCACCCATACCAGAGATAATTGTCTGACCAGTTTCGTCATCAACACGGACACGGAAGGTTGGGTCTTCTTCTGCAAGTCGCTGCAGTGCGATGCCCATCTTTTCTTGGTCGGCCTTAGTCTTTGGCTCGATAGCAATTGATACGGGCGGTTCTGGGAAATCGATAGATTCAAGTACGATCGGATTGTTCGGGTCACAAAGTGTGTGGCCAGTTGTTGTACCCTTTAGGCCAACAATTGCTGCAATGTCACCAGCGCCGACCTCAGTTACATCGGTTCGCTTGTCCGCCTGCAGACGCACGATGCGACCGACACGCTCTTTTTCACCTGTTGAGCTGTTCAGTACATACGAACCAGCCGTAACTTTACCTGAGTAAACACGGAAATATGCCAGCTTACCAACAAATGGGTCAGTTGTGATCTTGAATGCAAGAGATGCGAATGGTTCTGCTTCTGAGGGCTTTCGTTCAATCTCGTCACCTGTCTTAGGATGAGTGCCCCAAGTAGAACTGACGTCTAGCGGGCTTGGCAGGTAGTCATTAACCATATCGAGAACCTTTTCCACGATCACCCCGCGGCCATCACCACCGGTAACAGCAAAGAAACGACCAGACAGTACAGCGCTACGAATAGCCTGTTTGATTTCATCAATAGAAAGACCTTCTTCGCCTACCTCAAAGTACTTTTCGAGCATTGCTTCGTCTTCTGCAACAGCATTTTCGATCAGAAGGCTACGAGCTTTCTTGACCTGGTCCATCATGTCGGCAGGGATCTCACCTTCGACAAGTGCTTTGTCATGGAAGTCAGTGTAGGTGTATGCCTTCATTTCAACGAGGTCAACGATACCATTAATTGACTGTTCAAAGCCAATTGGTAGGTGAACCGGGAAAGCACGCTTTGAAAGACGAGCATGGATAGATTCAAGTGATTTGTAAAAATCACCCCCAGTTTGGTTGATCTTGTTGATAAAACAAATACGAGGCACGCCGTACTTGTCAGCCTGGCGCCAAACGGTTTCAGACTGTGACTCGACACCCATCTTACCGTCAAAGACAACACATGCACCGTCAAGCACGCGCAGAGATCGCTCTACTTCAACAGTAAAGTCGATGTGGCCCGGTGTATCAATAATGTTAATCTGGTTGCCCTTCCAGAAACAGGTAACAGATGCAGCAACAATGGTAATACCGCGTTCTCGTTCCTGAGCCATCCAGTCGGTAGTGGTTTCACCTTCGTGTACGGCACCAATCTTGTGAGACAAACCGGTTCGGTACAAAATACCTTCAGTTGTGGTGGTTTTACCGGCGTCAATGTGCGCGATAATACCGAGGTTACGGATGTCTTTCATTGGTGTTGTCTTTGCTGCCATTATGGTTCCTTTGTATGCGTAGCTTTTTTGAGAGTGGTAATTTCCGTTCAATCGAGGACATTTCTTCCGTCGTATATATACGTCTAACGAAATGGAAGCCTCGCCTGAACGCAAATTACCCTTGACTCAAAAAATCTACTTATCTGTGGTTATTAATGAGTTTTACGCGCAAATAAAAAATCCACGCCCAAACGTTCTAAACAATCTTATCAGATTTTAGCTACTTTGTCAGTAGTTAGACCCCTTTATTTTTATCTTGGGAGATCTCCTCGTTTTACAACATCTTCTGCTAAATACTTTGCAAGGACACAATGTACTCCGTCGCAAGTTTTCGCTAACGCTTGGCAGCCGAGGGTCTGAGCTGATATCACTCTCTCTTCATGCTCCTTTGTAATTTTCGCTATGTTCAACTTCCCAAGATCATCTTGGGGACCATCAGATTCATGTTTTCTTTGAGCTTGCCGATACAAATCGCGTGTATCCTCCAGTCTTTCATCGAGGGCCATTTCAATAGCCTCAGCAACGGGGCAAGCTTCAGTACAGCCTACGGGTGAAATCGAAATTTCTGTCATACAAGCTCCTTACATTTTCTCAATGTTCATTGATCCTTGGTTGTAGCCAGCTATTTCTACGGCCGGTTTGCCCAAAACTAGTCCTAGAACAGCGTTTAGTTGGTTCTCGACGCCGCAGCCAGCCAACCCTGGCGCCGCGATATTTTCAGTATCAGTTTCCTCCACAGTAGCATCCACACCTCTAGGGCAATCTGGCGCCAACTTCTCATAAGCTGTGCGTGTCACTGTTAGTTGTGCTAATTTCTCTCGCTTCACGTATTTAGTGAAAATATCACCCGGATTTTCTTCTACGATTGCCTCTGCTAGACCCAATGCTTTTGCGTAATTACAGCTTTCGCATCCCATAATTAAATCTCCATTAACTATTATCAGTTGCTCCTGCTTGCTGAAACGATTGCACTCGATCTTTCATCCACAAGTTTACTCCAAGGTCGGTACAGGCAACGCGACCAACACAATGTCCACCAGTGAGATCTACATCCACGACTTCACCCTGACGAACCTTTACTGAGTCCTTGTACTCTTCACTTTTGTAACTTGGCCCATCGCAGTTTAAACTAACTACAATACCGTGTTTATCAACATCTTCCTGCGTCAACTCGCATTTGTCTCTACATTGGGTAGGTATTTGATTAAACTCTGCCATCAATACTCCTTTAAGCAAAAGCGCCCTCTCGGGCGCTCTGTTATTAGAATCTCGCAAAGTGAGCAAAGGCACGGTTGGCCTCTGCCATCTTGTGGATGTCTTCTTTCTTCTTTACAGCTGTTCCTGCGTTGTTATAAGCGTCAACGAGCTCGAGAGCCAAACGGTCTTCCATGCTCATACCCTTACGACTGCGGGCTGCAGCTACGAACCACATAAGAGTTAGGTGCGTCTGGCGCTGACCCTTAACCTCGAATGGAATCTGGTAGTTAGCACCACCAA
The DNA here is from genome assembly GCA_964638875.1 of uncultured Candidatus Saccharibacteria bacterium. Lineage (GTDB taxonomy): Bacteria > Patescibacteriota > Saccharimonadia > Saccharimonadales > JALRHH01 > JALRHH01. The sequence goes on from CAZXBL010000015.1 coordinate 19,230, forward strand.
CACGACGAGAACGAGTCTCCATGTGCGGTTGTACGTTCTTGATCGCTTGGTCAAATACTTCAACTGGGTTTTGAACCTTCAGCTTGTCAGCAGCCTTTTGCATACCACCGTACACGAGGCGTTCTGCAACCTGCTTCTTGCCGTTCAGCATGACTCGGTTGATAAGCTTCTGAACCATAACGCTGTTATATACGCGGTCTGGCTGAATATCACGGATAAGTGAAGCTGTTGTCTTCCTAGGCATTTTGAATCTCCTCTGGTAGTACTACACCCCAGCTCTGAAGAATAGCGGTCATTTTGGGGTGTCGATCTGTATTATCAATTTCGGGTATGGTGAGCAATGCAGCTTCACGCGGGCACAGTGTAGTCTCGAGTAGCCCAACTGCATTAGTTTTTTGGAAATAGCCAAGTTTTGTGTGGCAATCATAAGGATCATCTGCAACGAAAAACTCACATGCCCCCTGTTCACAAGGAAAAGCTACAGCAGTCATTACTTACCTTCTTTCTTGGCGCCGTACTTGGAACGACCCTGTTTGCGGTTGTTTACGCCCTGGAGGTCGAGGCTACCACGTACGATGTGGTAACGCACACCTGGAAGGTCCTTTACACGTCCACCACGAACAAGCACAACTGCGTGCTCCTGGAGGTTGTGACCCTCACCACCAATATATGCCCATACTTCGTAACCGTTGGTCAAACGAACACGTGCGACCTTACGAAGCGCTGAGTTAGGCTTCTTTGGTGTTTTGGTTGTTACCTTGATACAGACACCACGCTTGAACGGCGCAGGCTTCTCATAATTTTTAGTTTGAAGATTGTTAACCACGCGCTGCAAATGCGGGGCGCCCGATTTCTTCCCTTTACTAGTACGCGGTTTGCGCACTAACTGATTAATTGTCGGCATCCATTCTCCTTAGAGTTGTGATCTTCTGCAGTACACCGGATTGCCAGGGTGCAGCTCAAACCACTTAATTGACCTGTTAACTCTAACAGATATTACTCTTTAAATCAAGAGCTAGAGTTCTATTTGAACGATTTCGGCTGCCGTTGGTAGCCATAGTTGCTTTCGGCTATATTTATTGGTCACCGAGTTAGAGCTTGGCTGAGCATTCTCGAATCGGGTTATCCCCACAGTACCAAGCGTAGCGATTCTGGGTATGACT
>CAZXBL010000016.1:0-5197 GCA_964638875.1 uncultured Candidatus Saccharibacteria bacterium
TTATGTGTCAGTGCTTTTCCTAGATCATGTACAAGTGCTGAATATTTAGAAATTTTGACATTTGCGCCAACTTCTTCGGCGATGATGCCAGCCATGTGAGCCATTTCGGTACTGTGCTTGAGTACATTCTGACCGTAACTTGTTCGATATTTTAACTCACCAAGTAAATGTAAAATTTCTTTTGGAATACCGATGATACCGACTTCACGGGCGGCGTCTTCACCCGCGCGCATTACGTCTTTCTCCACATTCTTTTGTGCCTTTTCAACAACCTCTTCGATGCGTCCTGGGTGGATACGTCCGTCTTTCATAAGTAGCTCGAGTGCCTGGCGGGCAACTTCACGACGGACCGGGTCAAAGCTGCTAAGGATAATCATTCCTGGGGTATCATCAACCATTATATCGACACCAGTGGCACGCTGCAGCGCCTGTATGTTACGACCCTCTTTACCGATAATGCGACCCTTCATTTCTTCATCAAGAAGTTTGACAGCGCTAACTGTACGGTCTGCAGTAACTTCGCTTGCCATACGTTCCATAGCTTCGACGATAATGGTACCGGCTTTTTCCTCTGCCAGTTCTTTGGCTTCGTTTTGCAGCTTAGTGATAAGGCCAGTCATGTCATCACGGATATCACGTTCTGTCATTTGCATTAGTTTCTCAGCTGCGTCTGCCTTGGATAGTTTTGCGATTTTTTCGAGCTTATCCTGTTGCTTGCCGCGGATTTCGCGGATTTCGTTCTTTAGTGACTCAACTTCATCTTCTGATTTGCGAAGTGATTGTGCGCGTTTGTCAATGTCGTCGAGTTTTTTATCGAGCGCGACTTCCCGGTCGAGTAGACGCTGTTCAATGTCTTTTAATTCTTTCCGACGGGTTTTTTCAAGCTGGCGGGCTTCCTCGTTAGCTCTATTAACTTCCTCGCGGGCTTCTTCAACCAGCTTGTCTGCTTCTTTTTTAGCTTTTTTTAGTTCTTTTTCTGCTTGATCTTGGGCGCTCCCAAGCTTACGTTTTGCCGTAGCGGTGCTTGCGCCAAAACCAACAGCAATACCAGCCAACGCCAGTACGAGGGTAATTGGATCCATATGTGTACCTCTTTTACATGGGTACTAAGAACAATTCGGATTGGCAATCACTATCACTTCATTAGCCAGGAAGAGTTCTTAGATGTTCAAAAAATTTTACAAAATTGGAAGAAACTGTTGGAGCCCATCCTAGAATACCCTTTCAGCTGCAAACTCTGTCTGCTGTGCCAGCCTGCTGTTTCGCTTCGCTGCGTATCTACGGATATGACTTGTCGCGAGAACAACAGTCTGACATCAGCAGAACAGTGTTTTCGCAATTGAAAAGTACTCTAGGACGGACTCCGGTCTATCTATCCTATTATTAATAATACGACTGTATGGGGTCAGTGGTCAATTTTAATCTCGTTGTGTAGCAAAAACTATAACTCGTTTTTCAGTGCCACTGTATTTATTAAGCGTCGTAACGAGATTAAGGCCTTTTTTGTTTGGGTTAATCGAACTTATCGCTGCACTCATATCAATCTGCCCGCCACTATACTCCTGAATTCTGGCAACAATGTAGGTAAACACCTTGCCGTCCCCCCGTTCGACGGTGACTTCGTCCCCAGGTTCAAGACTCTGCACTTCTTTAAAAACTCCCGGCTTGCTTGGGCCTGCGAGGTGCCCGTTCAATAAAACGGCGCCTTCGCCACCAGGTTTTCCACTGCCATCATACCAGCCAACATCTTCAATACTTTTTGGAGCAATTGGTTCGTTACTGAGGGTAGTGCCTACTTGTTTTATCCGTGCTGCAACGCCCAATCTAGGAATGCGCAGTACCCGAGGTGCATCTGTTGGGACTATGTGGAGTTGAATGTCAGCTTCTGAGACCTCAATTTCATCAAGTGTTGATGTCTCTTGTGGGTCTGAGTCAATTGAGTTTACTGGTTGAGGGGCGGGCTTGAAGAGGTCTACATGGAATGGCAAGGCCTCACGGAACGACCACAGAACAATTAAGAATGCCCCAACAACAATCACGGCAAGTAGGTACCAAAAAACGTGCTTACCGCGGGCCTTCTTAACTTTTGTCCTCTGCTCCTTGGCGCGTTCTACCATCTGTCGCCGTAACACTTGTGACCGCTTTGTCCGTGGCAAGGCTGGCTTAGTGGCAGGGTTTCTGGATACCGACGCTTTGAGCTGAGGTTTTGTGCTTGGCGTACTGGAGTGGGAGCCCATAATCGGTTTAGTTATGTCTGCTCCGGGACGCGGCGCAACTCTGGCTGCAACATAGCGTCGACCTGGTTCATGCGGGTGATTTTGTGTGTATTTTCTAGGTTCTTCCATGATGTCCACCGGGGTGGAATATCTACAACTGTCACCACCCTCGTTCTATCTCTAACTATATAGGGCGTAAAACTATTGTCAATTTTTCAATGGACTCTACTTCTTTTGGGCAGTGATGCGTACCTCAGCGCCGTAATCAGGCACTACATTGCCGTTCGATTCACCAGCAGCAAGCTTGGCAAAAGCTGATTCGCGCCAATCGTCGCCAGCCGATCCCACAATTGGCAGGCTATAGCTCATTGCCAAGGCGTTTGCGACCGACAAACCAATACGAAGCCCAGTGAAACTTCCTGGCCCATGGTAAACAGCGATTGCAGCAATATCCTCGAGTGACTTATCTTGTGAGGCAAACACAACACGTAATTTTTTGTGAATGGTTTCGGCGAGCTGGCGGTGTGCCTGCCACTTTTCGTATACGAGTTGTTCTCCGTCCTGGTATAGGCCAATTTCTGACTCTGGTTTGTCCGTCCTAAGAGTAAGTATTAGCATAGATCCTCCACCAGATAATCCAGGCTGTCGGGGTAAGTAACTATTAGTTCTCTGCTTTCGTCACCATTACGCTTGATGTCGATTGTAACTTTGGTTTCTGGTAAAACGTGACCAACCACTCCGCCCCATTCAATTACAAGAACAATATTCGGATCATTCAGCAGATCCTCAATTTCATAAGAAGCAAGCCCTGCATTAGGTAAGCGGTAAAAATCAAAGTGGTGGATCTGAAAATCCGATGTTTCGTACACCTTGCTAACGGTAAATGTCGGGCTGGAAACAACATCACTGCTGCCTGCGCCTCGTGCCAAACCGCGGGTAAAGGTTGTTTTACCCCCGCCGAGATCACTCACGAGCTCGATTAACTCACTCCCGCGTAAATGGGCACCGATTAACTCAGCGATATTTTCCGTTGCTTCAGCGTCTTTAGATATTAGTTTTAGCTGGTTCATAGTCATCACCCCCTATGCTATCCCAGTTAGTCAATTAATCGCAAGCATTAGTATTCTGCTTTGGTGGGCTTCAACAACGCAAAGCACTGTTGAAGCTTGCAGTACTATAGCTTCTTGCCAAGAACGACTTTAATTTTAGTAGGCTTGTCGTTCTTGGTTTCGGCATATAATTCTCCTTGATCAGTCGAATTATCGCAATAAACATGTAAACACGCTTATTTCTCCGTTCCTCAGCTATAATAAAATTAGCTATGCTTAAACTGACAAATTCCCTACTCAACCAATCTGTCGTTAGCCTGCGGTCAGGTGGTGTAGTGGCACATACTGAAAGTGCGATTATCAATCCTGACAACTTAAAAATTGAGGGCTTTTATTGCATCGATTCACGCAGCCGCGAAAAACTCGTGTTGCTGGTTCAGGATATCCGGGATATCGTTCCGCAAGGTCTTGTGGTGGATGATCACAACGTATTAGTTGCGGCTGAAGACCTGGTTAGACTCAAGCAAGTATTAGAGTTAGAGTTTGAACTTGTCGGCAAACCAGTACAAACAGTTAAGAAACAAAAACTCGGCAAAGTTAACGATTACGCTGTTGATGACCACTCATTCTATATCCAGAAACTTTACGTAGAGCGTTCGCTGCTCAAGAGCCTTAGCAATGGGCAGCTGAGTATTGACCGCACCGAAATTGTTGAGGTTACAGATAAAAGGGTAATTATCAAGGAATTGCAAAAGCCTGCTCGTTCAGGTGCTGCCGTAACAGCGCCTGCAATTTAGGCTAAAAAAGAGTGCGTTCTTTGTAGCGAAGATACCGGCGACCAAGTTTATGTGCCAGTGCCTTTTCTTCACGTCGGATCCTGAAAAATTGGAAAAACGTTATTGCAATTACCGGAACGAATAACAGCGGTACCCACATGAATATTGCAACACCGAGGAAGGCGAGTGTCGAAAAATAGTAAACGGGGTGCCGAACCTCACCATACAGTCCCGTTGTTACTAGGCGTCCTTCTGCCGGCGCATCGCCCAGCTGAATCCGGGCTATAATCCACAAGATAGACGATACGAACGTCACCAGCGCGCCAATTATTCTGGGCCAGCTACCGCCCACTAGAAAGATTGCCAGAATAAAAAAGGCGAAGATCGTCAACAAGAAAGCGACTGGTACTGCAACTTTAACTTTAGAGAAATGACTGAGGGGTTCGCTCATGCTTACTCGATTATAACCCAGCAATCGCTATTCACCAGCCCTACAGAAACACAAAGAGTATAAATGAATGACCGATCGGTCATTCATTTATACTGGTTAACTGCGTGAAGTTTTATGTTTCTTAGGGTCCAGAAAGGACGGTTTTGATGTCGTCGTAGTTGTAACCTTGTCTTGCTAAATACTGCATGAGTTTGATTTTGTCAGGGTAGCGATGACGTTTTTTATCAACCAGCTCACGTAAAACCTGTCTTTCGTCAGTAACTTCTTTATCATCAGCCAGAACTGTGTCGATGATATCGCGAGGGATGCGTTTTTGCTGCAGCTCCTGGGAAAGTTTGCGCCGACTGGTCGCTTTCATCAACCGGCGGTTTTCTACCCATCTCTTTGCAAACTGCTCGTCGTTCACGTAGCCATTCATGCTTAACTTGTTAAGTATTTTTTCGGTGACGACTTGTGGGCATTCTTTTCGTTTTAAATAATCACGCAGTTCCCACTCTGACCTTAATCTAAAGCTTAACAAGTTAAGTGTTCTGTCGTACCACTTCCCAAACTCAGATTCACCCTGGAATTCTGCCAGTTCGTTCTCTGATATTTCCTGTCCTGAGTGCAATCCTAGTTTAAATAGTTCTGCCTCGCGTAGAGAAAAAGCATACTTCTCATCTAAATATATTGAATACCGGTCCGCCCGCTTAACTTGCTGCTTTA
>CAZXBL010000016.1:5207-19917 GCA_964638875.1 uncultured Candidatus Saccharibacteria bacterium
ATGGCAGTTATTTTCATCGCTTCTTACGGAATAGTTTTGAAATGAATCCTGCGCTCTTTTGCGTAACGACCTTTTCTTGTTGCTTTCTTTCCAGATAAGCAGGGTAGTCCTCGTCTTTTACTGGACCGTCCTCGGTGAACTTTTCACCCAAAAGTTCCGTTGGGCAAGCAACACTACCCGCATATGTCCCATCTTCTTTTGCAAAACTAAAAATAATCGATTTGTTACCATTACGAGTTGCTGCATGCTGCCCCCAGAGCACTTGTCTAAGTCTTGGATCGTTTAGGTTATCAATCTCACTAACTGGTATCTCAACTAGTTCAGAACTAGTCATCTCGTCCTTCCCTTCAACTTTTCGCGGAGAATCAAATCTACGAGTAAAGCATACTGTATCCTCAGGAAAGATTTCTAAACTGGGCTGGAGTTCGGGGTTATTAGCCACGACATTACTCAGCAGCGGCTAGTTCGCGGACTTTTTTATCTAGTTCTGCAAGGACTTTGGGGTTTTCTTCTAGGTATTTCTTGGTTGCTTCACGTCCTTGCCCAATGGTTTCACCGTTGTATTTGTAGAAAGCACCGGCCTTTTCTACCAAATCGCGATTTGCTGCCAGATCCAGCACGTCACCAGAGGTAGATATACCTTGGTTGTACATAATGTCGAATTCTGCCTCACGGAATGGCGGTGCAATTTTGTTTTTGACCACCTTCACCCTGGTTCTATTGCCGACTACGGCATCCCCCTGTTTAATCTGTGAAATACGACGAATGTCCATGCGGACAGATGCGTAGAACTTCAGCGCGTTACCACCAGTGGTGGTTTCCGGGTTGCCAAACATTACACCGATTTTCATACGAATCTGGTTGATAAACACAACCGTGGCTTTGGACTTGTTAATTACCCCTGTTAGCTTACGAAGTGCTTGGCTCATTAAACGAGCCTGAAGTCCTGGCAAGCTGTCGCCCATGTCGCCTTCAATTTCTGCACGTGGAACCAGAGCCGCAACTGAGTCAACCACTATAATATCGACTGCATTGGATCTGACAAGGGTCTCTACGATTTCAAGCGCTTGTTCGCCGTTGTCTGGTTGTGACAATAGAAGGTTTTCGATATCTACACCGATACGCTTGGCGTATGCAGGGTCGAGTGCATGCTCGGCATCAATAAATGCTGCTGTACCACCGTTACGCTGTACCTCTGCAATTGCGTGCAAAGTAAGCGTTGTTTTACCGGAACTTTCTGGGCCATAAATCTCAACCACACGACCCTTTGGTATACCACCACCTAATGCTAAATCAAGACTTAGCGCACCAGTTGGAACAGTTTCTACATTCTGCTTGTGGCCTTCGCCCAACTTCATGATTGAACCTTTACCAAACTGCTTTTCGATGCTTTCTAGGGCTAAGCCAAGAGCTTTGCCCCTACCTTCGCTCTCCGCATCAGTCATCGTCTTTAGTGGTTTATCTTTTTTCGCCATAGTCTATAAATACCCTTCTGATTGTTAGTCCACCCGTTACCTTTAAGTATATCAGATGTAACCATTAGTTTATTACGTGAAACAAGTGGTCTATACATCTATATGGTAGTGGTTATGGTTTTGTTCTATAGCTGCGCTTAACTACAGGTGCTCGCAATAAGCGAAAGCAGTTTCGCTTCTGCTCCGCTCCTTTGTTATACTTATGGCAACTATGCGCATATCCGATGCACTGGTGGAAAAACTGTTGGTGGGGGCAGATAGGATTGCCGCCGATCAATTAAGCGCGCTTAAAGACCAAATCAAATCCGAGAAAAAGCCACTTCAAGACTTGGTGATAACCGGTAACGTTATCTCTGAAAAGGATTTAACCCAGTTATATGCCGAAGAGATCGATATACCTTACATCGAACTCAATCCAAAAGAAATTAAAAAGGATGTTCTGAAGCTGATCCCAGAGCGCATCGCTCGCCAGTACGGCGTTGTACTCTTTGGTGTCGAAGATGAAACCAAGCTCTTGGCAATGGAAGACCCTGATGACATTCTGGCGATTAACTTTTTGCAGAAACAACTGGGGCAAAAGATCAAGGTACATGTAGCACCTGCTAGCCAGATCCAAGCGGCTCTGGACCAGTACCGAGGCAATATAAGCAGCGAACTGACTGAGGTCATTACCGAAGAGGATGATGAGGCTGCCGAGGAAGATGTTAAAGCTGAGGATTTGAGTGAAGACTCCCCTATTGCCCAAACCGTTAACCTGTTGATTGAATATGCAATTCGTAGCAGCGCCAGTGATATTCACATCGAACCACGTGATGACTATGTATCCGTTCGCTACCGTATTGATGGTATCTTGCGTGAAGCCAACAAGCTTCCCAAAAAAGTACACAGCGCCCTGATTTCTCGTATCAAAATTCTGTCTAATCTCAAAATTGACGAGCGCCGCGTGCCCCAAGATGGTCGTTTCAAGATAAAGATTGGTAGTGGTGTCTTTGCTTTGCGTGTTTCCACCTTGCCCATCACCGAGGGTGAAAAAGTAGTTATGCGTATCCTAAGTGAATCAAGTAAAGCTGCCACGCTGGAGGAACTCGGGTTTTGGGGTACTTCGCTCGATCTCGTTAACGACGCAATCAAGCAACCGCACGGCATGGTTCTTGTTACTGGCCCTACAGGTTCCGGTAAATCGACCAGTCTGTTCAGCACACTGAGCATTCTTAACAAACCCAGTGTCAATATATCCACCGTTGAGGACCCTGTCGAGTACAAAATTCCTGGTGCCAATCAAACACAAGTTAACCCAAAAGCTGGCATGACGTTTGCTGCCGGTCTACGCGCTTTACTAAGGCAAGACCCTAACATCATCATGGTTGGAGAGATCCGTGACGGCGAAACTTCGGGGTTAGCTGTGCAGGCAGCCCTGACCGGCCACCTCGTCTTTGCAACCTTGCACACCAACAATGCGGCCACCTGTCTACCACGTTTACTTGATATGGGTATTGAGCCGTTCTTGATTGCGAGCACGGTGCGTGCGGTGGTTGGACAGAGACTCGTCCGTCGCCTATGTGTGGATTGCCGCGAAGAAGTAGTGCCCGACGTTGCCGTTCTGAAGCAAATTGCGCAAATTTACGGCACAGGCACCGGCGAAATCATGAAACGTATTCACAACCTGGAACAGCAAGCACTCGACGGCGGTATTGGTAAAGCAAATGTAGGTAAATCCAAGGTTGATGTTACCAAGCTGTCGACCACTGAGTCCAAAATAAGTCGTATATTCAAGGCACATGAAGACGGTTGCGAAACTTGTGGTCACACTGGTTACAAGGGTCGGATCGGTATTTACGAAGTGCTCGGGAATTCTAGCGATGTCCAGAAAATGATCGTTACTAACGCAACGAGCGATGTTATCCAAACACAGGCAATCAAAGAAGGTATGATTACTATGCAGTTAGATGGTTTTATTAAAGCACTGCGTGGTCAAACTACTATTGAGGAAATCTTGCGAGTAACAGCAGAAAATTAAAATAATGAAGTATACCTATATCGCGATCGATAAAGCCGGGAAACGTGTCAGCGGGGCCATAGAAGCTAGCTCTGCCACAAGTGCAACAGACACATTAAAAAACCGTGGGCTAAAACCGTTTAAGGTTCAGAAAGAATCCTCATTCTCGTTGAATAGCATCAAGCTTGGCGGCAAGAAGATCAAACTAAAAGATATGATGATCTTTACCCGTCAGCTATCCACCATGATTAACGCTGGCGTGCCATTGGTGCGATCCTTGAATACGTTACAAGCTCAAACTGAGAACCAAACTTTTAAGCGTCATATTGGTGAGGTTTGTAAGGACGTTGAGGGAGGGTTGTCATTTGCTGATGCACTGGAGAAACATCCGACAGTTTTTAGCCCGATTTACGTCAACATGGTTCGTGCAGGTGAAGCTGGTGGTATTCTGGACGATATTCTGAAGAAACTTGCCGTCCAACAGGAAAAGGACGCACATATTCGCGCGAAGTTTAAGGGCGCTATGACCTACCCGATTATTCTGTTATCAATCACTTTCCTCGTATTTATGGGGTTGATGATGTTTGTGATGCCAAGGCTTGGAAAAATTATCAAGGACCTGGGCGGACCAGACGCAAAACTGCCACCGATCACTCAAGGAATGTTAGCAATAAGTGATTTTATGGTGAGTAAATGGTACGTCCTAGTCGCGGTGGCAGTTATTGGTATTCCTTTGCTTAGAAGAGCGATCTCAACTCCAAATGGGAAGCGCAAAAAAGACGAAATCCTCATGAAAATTCCCATCATTAGCGACATTATTAAAAAGGTGGCTATTGCACGTTTTGCGCGAATTTTTGCCAGCCTAATGGCAGCTGGTGTTAATGTAGTCGATTCTATTACGATTACATCAAAATCACTCAATAACTCAGTAATTGAGGCGGAGCTCATGGAGGCAAGTAAAGCCGTGGTCAACGGGCAGCAGCTGTCGGTACCACTTGCCAGTAGTAAAGTCCTCCCCCCTATTGTTAGTCAGATGATGGCGGTGGGCGAAGAAACCGGTGAAACAGCTGAGATTTTGGTCAAGATTGCTGACTTTTACGAGGAGGAAGTAGACACTGTTGTAGAAAGTCTCAGTTCAATTCTCGAGCCAATTATGATTGTCGTGATGGGTGCCATGATTGGTGTGATTGCAGCCAGTGTGATTGGGCCAATCAGTAAACTTGGTACACAAATTTAACGACGACTGTGTAAAAATGCTTGCATCTTTAAACCGCTATGCTAGAGTTGTAAGCATAAGCCGTATTATGTGGCTTCTTAGTAAACAGTAATTAGTAAAAAAGGGTGGGCATTACAATGTTCAAAACAATCAAGAAAGCACAAAAAGGATTCACTATCATCGAACTCCTGATTGTGATCGCCATCATAGCTATTTTGGCTCTGTTGGTACTTAACAACTTCCAAGGTGCACAGGCTAAGGCTCGTGATCAGCAGCGTACTACGGACATCAACAACATTCACAGCAAGCTAGAAGAGTTCTACAACGAGAACAACTACTACCCAAGCACTTTGGTAGCAACACAGCTCAGTGGTATCGATGAGGGTTCACTCAAGGATCCACAAGGCGGGCAGGCACCAGCTGCTTCAACAGTTGCTGACGCTACTGCTGCTGACGCCGTTGCTGGACCAACAGGCGACTCAGCAACAAGCGCAAGCTACGCGTACATTACATACCCAAGCGGTTGTACCAACAATTGTACTGGCTACCGTCTGCAGACATTCATCGAAAAACCATCGTCAACGACTCCTAATCCATACATTAAGAAGAGCTTGAACTAAGATACTTTTGACTACGGTATAAAAACACCCCTAACTGGGGTGTTTTTATTACGCTTATGCTATACTTCTACTAAAAGAGGAACCGCACGTGGGCAAACATAAACAGGCTGGGTTTACCGCAATAGAACTATTAGTAGCTATCGCGGTTGTTGGTATTCTGGTTCCGACACTTGTTGGGTTTGTGAATACGCTTAATCGACTCAACGACCGCGCGCGCGATATGGCAATCATAAATGCCCTCGTCGAAAATAAAGTTGAGGGGCTACGTAGTATGGGCTACACCGGGCTGAGTAATGGCACTACCCAATTTACCAACGAACTACCGGCCTCTATTGGCAGCCCCAAAACTGCTAGTTACACCGTTACTACCCCGAATGCAGGCATCAAGCAAATCGATGCAACCGTGACCTACAACGACCATGGAGCAAACAAAACTATAAGTTACCGCACATATATTGGAGAGCTTGGTGTTGGGCAGTATTAAACGGAAACTCTCTCTAGGTCTGGGCCAGGCGGGCGTTACTATCGTCGAATTACTGGTTGTTATTGGTATCGCCAGCGCGCTACTAGTGTCCTTTATGACTGTTAGCCTTTACATGTACGGTGATACAGTACGTAGCTCAGTATATGCACAACTCGCGAACGAATCTCAAACCGTACTACACTCCATAGTAGAAGAGTTGCGCCAGAGCTCTGCGATACGTACAAACAACGCAAATCCAGATAGTAACGCACCTGGGGGCGGCTGGACGACAAGCGACAGTAATTTAATCCTTATAATCTCTACCCCTGTTGTCGACAGTAGTAATAATTTTGTTATTGATCCTATCACTGGCTATCCATATCATAATGAAATCATATATTTTGCTTCTGGGACCAAACTATACAAACGTATTTTGGCTAACACGAACGCCACAGGCAACACTAAAAAGACCAGCTGCCCGCAGGCTTCAGCCACAGCTACTTGTCCTCCTGATATTCTTCTATCAGATAGATTTAAAGGCATGAGCTTTGTTTTCTACGATCAGGATGACGATGTTACGACCAACATACCTCTTGCGCGATCAATCAAGCTTACTATTCAAATGGAGCGAAAAGTGTTTAGCAAAACACTCACGTTTGACAACAATATTCGAGTCACCATAAGGAACACCGAGTCATGAACAAGCATAGAGAAAATGGTTTTGTCCTCTTATCGATACTTGTCACAACAATCTTTGTAATGACAATCGGTGTGGTATCTCTTCAAATGGTATTAAATAACCTTCAGACTGCAAAAAAAGGGAGGTATCTTGTTAATGCACAATTCGCTGCCGATGCTGGGTTGGATGATGCCGTAAGGCAGCTTAATAATAGTTCAGCTTGGGCTGGCACCGGAAGCGAGCAAACGCTGTATAGTATCAGTGGTGTTAAAACTACCTATACAACCACAGTCACCGCCGGTGCAGATAATTACCAAAAGTTCATAAACGTAACTGCTAAATCTTTTGCATCGCCATCCAGTACTGCTCCAATCTATACCCGGAAGTTCACTGTTGAAATGCGTGGGGTAACCTCGGGTGACTACTCTGTGGTTACTGGTGTAGGAGGGCTGGAGATGAGTAACAGTTCCAAGATTGTAGGCGGCAATGTCTACGTTAATGGAACAATTAGTCTTTCCAACAGCGCCCAGATAGGTCTGTCTACTAACCCGGTGAATGTAAAAGTCGCTCACCAGAACTGCCCTGTCCCTGCAAATGCCACATATCCGCGTGTTTGTAACTCAGGCGAGAACGGTCAACCTATTACGTTGAATAACTCATCGAGAATTTATGGTGAGGTACAAGCAACGAACCAAACAAACGGCGCAAGCATGTCATTGCCTGGCCTGGTTGCTGGAAGCCCTGCGGCTTCAAGCCTGCCAGCCCACGACAGAGCTGCCCAAGTTGCTGCTGTAGCCACTACACTAACGGGCAACTTTAGTTGTAGCAGTGGCAATTACAATTGGCCCTCTAACTACAGGATCACAGGAAATGTGAGTATCTCTAACTCGTGCAACGTCACTGTTAACGGGGATGTTTGGGTGGGGGGCAGTCTATCAGTATCTAATTCTTCAAAGATGATCGTTGCAAATGGTGCAGGCACTAGACAGCCTGTTCTCATGATTGATGGGTCAGGCGGTGCCAGTTTTTCCAACAGCTCTACCCTGCAATCAAACAGTTCGAGCACGGGCTTCCGAGTAATTACCTACTGGAGTAGGGCAGGCTGTTCACCTGGCTGCGCGAACGTGACAGGTACAAGCCTCTATAATAGTCGCAACGATACCACGATTTCCTTATCAAACAGTTCATCAGGGCCTCAAACAGAGTTCTATGCCCGCTGGACTAAGGTGGACGTAAACAACGCAGGTAACATCGGGGCATTAGTTGGGCAAACGATCAAACTTTCTAATTCTGGTGCCGTTACGTTTGGTACATCCGTAAGTGGCGTCGGTGGTATTGAGGCATGGGTAGTTAAATCCTACAAGCGGACCTTCTAGTGAACACCTTGCGCATCTGCTATAACTTCGTTTACGGCATAGTACTCGGCAAGTGTAAGTATAACTTTCACTTTCCTCCGTTCTACTGGTATACTACCACTAAACATACCGCTTATGGTGGGCACATGTAATGAGCAAAGAAATACTCTTTTTCAAAGACAAACCAGTTTTCGGCCTTGATATTGGCTATGGTAGTTTGAAGGTTATGCAAATTGATGCAAGCTCTAGGCACAATGTGGTTGGTTATGGCGCTGCAACATTTGATCCAAATGCGATACAAGACGGTATTGTGGTTGACTTGGATAGCGTGGCGAAGGCAGCAAAAGATTTATTCTCTGGAAATTTAACCGGTGACATTACAACCGACCGAGCAATATTATCAGTCCCAGCATCACAGGCATTTAACCGCAATGTGCACTTACCTAATCTGAGTAAGAAAGAGCTTGAGCAAGCTGTTGCCCAAGAAGTTGAGCAGTATGTCCCCATACCTAATAATGAACTCTATACAGATTTTACAAAAATCCGCTCCGGTCCCGAAGAGTCAGAATACTTGATTGTAGCTGTCCCCAAAAAGATCGTCGATAGTCACATCCAACTTGCTAAGATACTAGGGCTTGAAGTCGTAGGTGTTCAGACTAGCATTGACGCCAGTGGTCGCCTGTTCTTGCAGTCAGAAAACAGTAATATACCCTCAGTTCTAATCGACTTTGGCTCTAATTCAGCTGACTTAACAATATATGACCAAGGCCTGATTGTGACAGGCACGGTACCTGTTGGTGGCGATCAATTCACCAAGCAGATTGCAATTACCCTGAACGTTACTCACCAGGAAGCTCATATCATCAAGACAAAATACGGACTCGGCGTCAGCAAGAAGCAGAAGCAAATTACCGATGGCCTCATGCCAACGCTTGATCAAATTATAAAAGAGATCAAACGCCTAATTAGATACTATGACGAACGTTCTGGTAGTGACCAAAAGGTTACCCAAATCGTCACTATGGGTGGCGGGGCAAATATGCCCGGATTATCTGACTTTATGACCGGTTCACTGCGCATCCCTACTCGCACTTGTGACCCTTGGCAGAACTTGCACTTTCACCGCCTGCAACCGCCGAACATTGCTGAAAAATCGATGTATGTAACTGCAGCAGGACTTGCTCTGACAGAGCCAAAGGAGCTACTTGAATGATTAGCACGGCCTGGGGAGGTATGGCAGCATGATCAATTTACTGCCAAACGACATTAAGGACGAGGTAATCTTTGCCCGTCATAATAACGCACTGAGGAACTGGATTTTTGCATGCTTAGCCGCCCTTGCTGGCGTAGTAGTTATCATTGCTGCTGGACAACTATTCATTTATCAATCTACTCAGACGTGGCAGAAGCAAGTAGATACTACTCGTGCGGAGCTAGGTGCGGAAAAACTAGAAGATACACAAAAAAAGATCACTGAGATTTCTGACAGTATCAAGTTATCTCTCCAGGTTTTATCGCGTGAGATATTGTTCTCTAAGCTTATTTCCCAAATTGGTAACACGATCCCTGATGGTTCGGCACTACAAGGTTTAACCATTAATACCTCCCAAAGTGGAGTAGACATCACCGCCGTTGCTACCGACTATCAGACTGCCACCCAAGTACATATCAACTTATCAGATCCTAACAATAAAATTTTTGAAAAAGCCGACATACTGAATGTTACTTGTACCCAAACCCCTAACGAAAAATACCCTTGCACCATTAGTATCCGTGCCTTATTCGCTAACCAAAACGAATTCCAGTATGTTGGGAGCAAAAAGTGAACAGTAAACGTCTATTCTACGCCCTGGTAGCTTCACTTTTTGTGGTTGGTGGTCTTTTGGCGGGTAGTGTGTATATGGGCTGGAAGCATCTTGATAAACAAACTGGTAAGCTGAGTGATCTCAAAGTTGAAGCAAGCGTGTTACAAGACACTCAGCGGTCTCTCGCTAAAGCAAAAAAGGACATTGTGACCTATGCAGATATCGAACAAGTCACAAAAACAGTTATACCTCAAGAAAAGGACCAAGCACGAACAGTCAGGGAGATCATAAAGATTGCCGGGGATCATAACATCGCAATATCTAGTATCGGGTTCCCTGCTTCAACCTTAGGCAGCAAACCGGTCACCGGAGCACCTACTACCCCCACCGCAGCGGCAACTAGCACAAATACTCAGACCCAAAAAGTTGAAGGCATCAATAATGTTGAAAGGCTGGAGATTGTTGTTACTTCAGAACAAGCTAAACCGGCATTGTACACGGACTTTATTTTCTTCCTCAGTGATCTGGAAAAGAACAGACGTACTGCACAAGTTTCGAATATCAGTATCCAACCCTTGTCAGATAACAGAAACAGGCTGTCATTCGCATTAACCTTAAATGTATATATTAAGAAGTAAGGGAGGAAATATGAAATTATCTACCGACTCATTACTTGCCAGTATCCGCCCCTACTTAGCCTACCTACAGCGTTATAAAGTACTCATCTTTGTAGTCTCAGTGTTGGGGGTATACGTTCTGCTCGTTAACCATATTGGTGAACTGATTCAGAATGAGCCAAGTCAAACCCAAATTGACAGCAAATTATCACCAGTAAATAAACTCACGGTTGATCAAGATGCTATTAAGCGAATTACTGACTTGGAGGAACAAAACGTAGAAGTCCAGACACTGTTCAACGAGGCTCGCCAAAGCCCTTTTACAGAGCAAGAGGAGTAACAGTTTAGATTAAAGCGCGCGTATTGATGCCAGGATCAGTTCCCATGGGCTGCGACGTCAGCTTCGTGTGCACCGGTCAGCGCTTTGGAGACATCGTATGGGCTTGGTACAAAGGTAAACGTGTAGTTTGACTGCTCACCAGCTGTTTCAATCATTACCGTACCGTAATTAAAAATGTGAGCGATGATACCGTCCTGCTTTACGGTAGAATCTTGGACGTCAGCAATGCTAAGCTGTGATATCTTTTTATTGAACAGTGATAAATACAACTGTTGGACTACTTTTTCAGACGTTACAATCAGTACATTACGGGTATAAACATATGCTGCAACCGCGGTGATAACAATAGAAAACACCGTCATGAAAAATCCCATCCCAATTACCAGCGCTTGAAGCGATCCCCCACTAAGCCCAACATCAGAACCTACAGCGCTAAAATCAAATGCAGCCGCTCCGATAACTAATACCCCGAACACAACGAGGGTAGCTATTAATCCGGTTAGATATATAGCAAACAATCCGATTGGATGTTTTCTGACTTCTAGGTGAATCCTCTCGTTAGAATCGAATTCAACATGGCTTAGGAGGCTTTTACCGACGGTCGATAGCTGACTTGGGTCAATCATTATAGTACCTATTCTACAGTAGTTTTTCGTTAATATTGTTAGCTTGTTTACCCAAGTGGCGATACGCCTTAGGTGTTACTTTGCGTCCGCGTGGAGTTCGTTCTAGTAAACCGATCTGCATAAGATATGGTTCAATAAAGTCTTCTATCGTGGTGCGCTCTTCAGCAGTTAAGGCTGCAAGTGTTTCAACTCCTACTGGCCCTCCGTTATAGCTGTCAACAATTGCATTCAGCAAGTGACGATCAGCTGGGTCAAGTCCCAGTTCATCAATTTCAAGCAGTTCTAAAGCACTGTGGCTTACAACTGAATCAATTATGCCGTCGCCATTCACATCAGCGTAGTCACGGACACGTTTAAGTAGTCTATTAGCAATACGCGGCGTGAGGCGCGATCGTTCTGCTAGTAATAGGGCGCCTTTACTGTCGATCTTCGCACCGAGGATTCCAGCTGCACGTTCAATGATATGACCGATCTGATCTGGTGTGTAGAATTCCAGTCTGTGCACATGCCCAAAACGGTCCCTGAGTGGGGCAGCAAGTGCGCCCGTTCGCGTAGTTGCACCGATTAATGTAAATGCAGGTAGATCTAATCGCATACTGCGGGCGCTTGGACCCTTGCCAAGCATAATATCTAGTTTGAAATCTTCCATGGCACTGTAGAGTGTTTCTTCTACCGTGCGATTTAGGCGATGAATCTCATCAATAAATAGAATATCGCCGTCCTGGAGGTTGGTCAGGAGGCTAGCTAAATCGCCTGCCCGTTCAATTGCTGGTCCAGAGGTAATACGGATTTGCGCACCCATTTCATTGGCGATAACGCTCGCCATGGTGGTTTTACCAAGCCCTGGCGGGCCATATAGCAGCACGTGGTCTAACGGTTCACCGCGTTTTTTGGCGGCTGCGATTGCCAATTGTAGGTTTTTCTTTAATCGATCTTGTCCGATGTAGTTTTCAAAATCATGCGGACGTAGTTTTATTTCAAACTCCTCGTCCACTGGGTCGTTGATAGCTGAATCATCAGGTACAGCGGCGTTAACTAGTCGTTCAATCACGAGGCTTCGCCTCCTGGCAGCATAATAATCTAGATATTGGAGAAATCATTAACCGTATTATAACTCAATTTATACTACTTAGCTTTTAAGGCTAACTTTATGCGTTCCTCTGTTGGGAGCGATGAGTCGATATTCTTGAGTGAAGTTGCAGCGTCTTGTGGGGAGTAGCCGAGGCTTACGAGTGCTTCAATTGCTTCGTCGCCGCTCACGACGCCAGGACGAGTCACGATGTCTTCGGCAGCTTCGCTTGCGCCTAGGCCGACTTTGTCACGTAGTTCGACGACAATTTGTTCAGCTGCACGTTTCCCTACACCTTTTGCACTCTGTAATAACTTCACATCGCCTGCGGCAATTGCGCCGCGTACTCCTGGTGCTGTGCCGATATCTAATACTGCCAGTGCAACCTTAGGACCAACATTTTTTACACCCAATAACTGCTCAAATAATTTTTTGGTATCAAGATTTACAAATCCAAATAGATCATAACTTTGTTCGCGAATGTGCTCGTACACATACAGCTTTGCTTCTGAACCTGTTGCAAGTCGTCCATGATCTTCTGCTGTTACATTCAACCCATAACCCAAGCCAGCAACATCAATAACAACCTGTTCGCCTATTTTTTCTGAAACTGTTCCTTGTAGTGTCGCAATCATTGTTTGTAATTATAACAGCCATGCTACACTACAGAATAATAAGGACTCTGCTATGAAAAAACGAAATATATTCTTGGTTCCTTTTCTAACCCTGATTACTCTTGGTATTTACGGTATTTATTGGCTCTACGCTGTGCGACGAGGTTTAGTCGAAATAACTGGTAGTAAAAAAGATGCCCCACCTGTATTTTTCCTCTTTGCTCCTTTAGTATTGTCCTTTCTGGTAGTTGTGCTGCCTAGTATGTTCCTCGCTAGTTTGCCAGAGGATAATCGTGCAGTATTTAGTGCACTGACCCTGATTTCTGGAATGATAATGTTAGTTGGCATGATTGTGGTCCCCTTGTGGTGGTTTTATAAGTTTTTCCAAACTCTTTACAGGGTCACCAGGCAAACCGAAGGTGTGATCTTATATGTAATCGGCATCGTACTGACAATTGCTGGTGTAGGGGTTTTTATTATGTTGGTTGCTCAAAACGACATAAATAAGTATCTATCTACTAGGACGCCTCAGGTTCCCCCTAACCCTCCAGCCCCACTACCTAACTGACTGGGCGCAGGTTAATGCGGCGGCTATTGCATCCGCGCAATCGTCTGGTTTTGGTGCTTCCTTGAGGTTCAAAATTACACGCACCATTTCTTGTATCTGTTTTTTATCAGCTTTGCCATAGCCAGTTACTGCCTGTTTTATCTGTAGCGGAGTGTACTCATACAGTTCCATATCGTGCTGTTTGCCACAAAGCAGTACTACGCCACGTGCCTGCGATACGCTCATGGCGGTGGTAACATTCTGCGCGAAGAATAACTTTTCTACTGACATGACTGTTGGTTTCAGTTCGACAATAATTTCGTGTAATTCGTCGTAAATTGTCTGCAGTCGGTCACTATCGGCTTGATTAGCTGGTGTACGAATAACGCCCGCATCAACAAGCACCGCCTTACCACGTGCATCCACATCAATTACCCCAAACCCCAGTATGCCCGTCCCCGGATCAATCCCTAGAATTCTCATATTATTTTTTCCTGATCACCATCAATAACTATAGCTTGGTCATCCCTTAGAGTCTTAAATGGTATACCTTTATGTTCTAAAACGTGGAGCATTTCAACTGCGCCTACCCACTCTGATTCATAATGCGGGACGATGCAATACGGGACTAAGCTTAGGCCCTTCCAAATAATTTCTGAGTTGTATTCTGGGGGTATGATATTCGGGTCATCACCGTACTGCACACCCGCCAATGTAGGTGTGGGCAGAACTGCGCCAGCGCTTTCACCAGCGTACGTAATTGCCCCTTGATGAACTTGACCAGTAAGCCATGAATCGCAGCCTGCTTGTTTGAGAGCTCTGCGAAGTAAAAACGTGTTTCCCCCAGCCACCCATATTGCTTCATACTGAGATAACTCGTCAATGGCTTTATCGTTTGTAAAGTATTGCCTTAAATCAACTTCTTTTGGTTCCAAGCCGATAGCTGAGAAGTAACCCATTACTTCATTGACACTAGCTTTTCGCTCTTCGGCACTTTTGTAATCTTTTGCATTGGTTATGACAGCTATTTCTTTTATGCCATCAAGTAATTCAAGAAATTCTGTGTCGTGGCCACCCGTTCTGTATGAACTAAGGAAAAGGCGCATTTACGCTCCCATTAATTCTTCGGGGATGTCGAAGTTTACATGGGTTGTAGTTACGTCGTCTAAGTCATCGATGGCGTCCATCATACGCATGATCTTGCCTGCTGTTGCGCCGTCGGTAATCTCGACTGTGTGGTTGGGGACAAAACTTAAACCAGCTTCAAGAATTTCTACGCCAGCGTTAT
>CAZXBL010000017.1:0-19214 GCA_964638875.1 uncultured Candidatus Saccharibacteria bacterium
CCAAGCAGCCAAATGCATCCCGCGCTTCCGGGGTATTTGAAACACAACGGCAAGCCGAACAACAGGCAAAAGCTTGGTCACGTCAGTCCGGCGGAGGTGAAGTAGTCACCCATGGCCGTGATGGTCGAATTCGTGGTAAAGATACTATGCCACCGGCCAAAGATCCAATGCCGCCGCGTGACACCGAGCACTAGAGTCGGGTTTGCTGGGCTACTTTGCGAGGTACGCCCAGCCCAACTTTAGCCTCACCATAGGAGAAAAACCATGGGTTTACAGGTACATATACATAACGGCCATTATCAGTTCGATGGCCCGCACACGTCGATTAGCTCACTAGCAGCTGCCTCGGGTGTGTACGTTATCAGCACCCTTGTTAACGGTTTTCATAGGGTCGTAGATGTTGGTGAATCACACGATATTAATAATCGTGTCGGCAACCACGACCGTAAATTTTCGTGGCAACAGCACATGTCCGATACCCTGTACGCTTCGGTATTGTACTGTGATGAACCAAGCAGAATGGCGATTGAGCAACAGATACGAGCTTTTCATAATCCGCCGTGCGGGATTCGATAACAATGCGCGATCATGAAGCAGACGAAAGCAAGGGTGCTGTACAGGGTCTAACCGCCCTGTACGGCGGTGTTTTACAAAATCTTTCAATGGCCCAGGCTGCTGATAATGCCATTGAAGCCAAAGCAGTTGGCGTGACCGCCCTTTCACTAGCAGCCATTGCGCTGGTCATTCAATCGTCAGACGAGTGGCATGGCTTAATGATCGTTGCACTGTTAGTATTGGTAGCCTCGCTGATTTCTGCTTTCAACAGCTTGAGAATCAATGATTACAGGAGCGCCGCCGTGAAGGTGGCCGATCACCCGGAATACCTTGAAAAGGGTGACCGGGAGCTGCTCCTACAGGTAATCTCTGACGCTGAATCCAGCTATGACAATACCGATAAAATCGTTCGACGTAAGGCCAAGTTCTTTACTTGGTCTTATATTTTGCTACTAATCGGGGCCTTGCTCGGACTTGCTTCACTTAAGTTCATGATTGTGCAAATATAGGAGTTAAAAATGTCAGATAACAAACCACAGCCAAAGCCGTCTCTACCAAAACCAAATATTACCAGAGTCGTAAAGGGTTCTGAGCAGCCGACCGCAAGACAGCCTTTGCCTAAGCCGAATCGAACTAGACCATTTAGAAAAGGTGTCCGGTAAGATACTTAAGCCGATTAAGGTCATTAGCGAGGTTTACCTCAACCCAACTATCAAGTACATTATGCGCCTCTAGCGCGGCTTTTTCTTCAGGGTAGAGATCATCATCAAACCACAGGAACGGTTGAGAAAAATCGATTGCATCGGTCTTTGCTTCGCCCCATTCGGTTGGATGTATTTGTTTTATTTTGTCTGCTAAACCGGAGCTAAGGTATGGAGACAGAACGTCTACGGCCCGATTTTCGCCACGCCAACAGTGCGTGGTGAGCCAGTATGTGTTGTCTGGATATTTACCTAGTACTGTATTCAGAAACTCTTCGGCATGTGGTGCGAGAGCATTCTCGTTAGCGAGCAATACACCGTCAATATCCAGATAAATGTTCATGCTACTGATGATTCTTGTAAACTTGCTCGACAATCGACATTGCGTAGTTTATGACCGAGTTGTCTCCAATATACATGCGGCTCATGTGGCGGTTTTTGTGCTCTAGGCTTTTGGGTACGTATTCCACGAGACCCTTAGGGTCATCGACGTCTTGTGGCTGCGTTCGGTTGAATTCCAGCACAAGTCGGTTCTTTTGCGGCACAATAGCGACAATTATTTGACTGCCGATCTTGTAGCCTATATATCCTTTTTTGGGCGATTCAAGGAAATTAGAATCAACATCAAGGATTCTAGCCGACAACTCCTCATATAAAGATTTCGAAGGGTAGTCTTTCAGCAAATCGTCGACGGTATAGGTCTTTATCTCGCGCTCAACTGCAATAGTGGTTCCGGTTTTTTTTGTAACCGTCTTGATTGATTCAGCTTGTTTGTCCGCTAACTGTTGCTCAATGCCCAGCAGTTCGCCTTCATACAATTGAACCTTCCAAAGTTCAATCGGCAGATCTTGGAAGTTAATTGAGCCGAGCTGATGGGTCGTAAACCGTGCTGCCACAAAAATGACGCGTGTAGCGCTCCAATCAATATCAGCCTTGGTGAGACTTTTTTGTTGGGTCTCATTGTAGCGCAGCACAAAATCAGCTTTATTGTTTAGGACAAGAGCTAGGTAGGAATAACCCTGATCGATGACGCTCGAACTGCGGTCTCTTTTGTACTCGATTACCACAAAGCTGTTTGTTTCTTCGTCGAAGGCCAGTGTATCAACGCGCAGGCCATTAAGTTGGAATTCAGTATCAACAAATTTAAGGCCAAAGACCTGTTCTGTATTGGCCTCGATGAGGCGCTGTGAATCACGTTCCAGACTAAAATCAGTCGTATTAATTGGCGTTAGGCTGGTCGAGTTTATTCTGTAAAGTGGCACAGTTTATATTCTAACCGTCTTTACAGAGAAAAACTACTGTTTAGCTTCGTGTTTCCAAACGTACCGGAAAGGAGTTTGCTCACCCTTCTTCATGAAGTGTTTAACGGATTTATCAATATATAAGTCGCGAACTGGCTTTTTAGCCACATAGCCAACAAACTCCCAACGCCCACTACGGTCTGTATGTTTATTCCACGATTCTGGGATATAGACTTCTCTGATGATGCCCCGATACACGGCACAGGCCACTTCTACTTTCGAGGCATTTTCTTGACTGATACGCCATGCGCTCCGCGTTCGATAGTAAAGTTCATCGGCAGTCATGCCATGCACGTAATATTTGTTGACTTTGATAAGCAGTACATTGTGTTTGAAAACAGCAGGTTCGGCTTGGTACTTTAGCTCGATGTCTTTTAGGGACATGATGCCACGTTCGTCTGAATGGTGTCCGCCCATGATATTTGTCAGGGTGCCACCTAGCAGGTCTATGGCGGCTGCCTCTATTTCAAACGCTTCTTTTTCAGTAAGGCCATGCCTCAACACAACGAGCTCAAGTTCGCGGCCGCCATCAGTAATCTCACGAATACGCCTTATCTTTTCAGATTTATCTTCGCCATACACAAGTGCTTCGAGGCTGTGGCTGTTAATCCTGTTTCCTTTACCCTTGCCTACATAAAATACTTCACCATTAGACGGGTCTTTTAATAGGTACACGTAGTATTCAAGTTTTTCGATGGTTGATTGGTTTAGCTTCTTCATAGCTTTCTTAGCACATTAAAAATCTCTACCATAGCAAGTGTATCGAGCTTGCAGTATTCGATTAGGTCACCTAGGATCTTATCTTTTTCATCAGGCCTTTTGCCATCAAGGACAGCCTCCATCCAAAGTCGTTGAGCAGTGCTACCGTCCGATATATCAAGAAGCTTGTGAGAGAGTTCGGGTATAAGAGCTGGCAGTACTTTCTTGATGGATGCACTGCCACAGAAAGCAGCATCGATATACCAGTTTTGCGAAAACGGGGTCATTAAATCCACGATCCGATTATTCAGTGTGGCATAGAAATCTGCATATTCAGGTAATAAGGTGCCGAGAAGACTATTACAACATTTTTCAAATCCCATATTCCAAGTAATGATTGTTCCTGAGTCACCTATATGAGACATCAGCGACTTGGTGAGCGGTTCAGCTGGATTGGCACTGTCACGATGCAAGAATTCCTCGTGTCGAAGTTCTGCATCAGGACCATCTAGAACATGTAATGAATATTGAAACGGCAACTGCTGATACGGCTTTAGCCCATCAAAATACGGCACGAGGCTGCCGAGCGTTTCGTAATCGAAGAAATAGAGCGGATAAGTAAAGGTATCTAGAAATTCCTTAATCTTATCGGCTTGAATTGTAGGATGACCTTGGCGCAGCGCTTCAACCTGAAGTCTCTGCTTCGGCTTTAATACAAAATCCGCAGGGATGTCTTTAATGAGCGTAATGTTATTTGCCTGCAGATTCTGTAACGTTTTTGCGTCCATTTGGCATAGATCAAAAATGCTACTAGGTTTAGGACTTTTTAGATGCTTGTAAATCTCAAGCCATTCTCCGAATGATTTTGAGTCTGTGGACAGCGGCGAAACATCTGGGCACTCACTAAGCGCCATGACTTGTAGGGCTTCGTCAATTTTCTGCAAGGTAAAGTCTCTTGCTGCCTTAACACTTTCAGTGACGTCGGTCTTTGCCGTAATCAGCTTCGAATCTATCACACCATTTCGGACATACTGATTATTAACATGAATAACGGATATATTTCGTACTTCATAACCACACTTCTCAAGTACAACCATCTGAAATGCAAGGTCAACAATATGTTCAGGCTTTGCGCTCGTGCTGGACTTTATTTCTATCAGATCAACTTCTTTATTTCTGACAACCTGGATGACGTCACATATAAAAGTGAGTTGCTCATGCTCGAATCGCCCCTGAAATATCGTAAGCACCCCTTCATCTAATGCCTGCGTGGTCCTTTCTGGCAGCGATAAGTATTCGTCATAATCGTTGAATCCTAGCGTAACTCCCCCAGGGAATAGTGCTTCTGCGTACTGCTCGAATTCGTGACCTGTTTCAAAGATTGCCTGTGTTGCGGGGTCAATTGGAGGGAGTATTGTCTTGGCGTGTTTCTTTATCCAAAGCCAGGCTGGGTGCTTAAGGTATGTCGTGTAGTCTGACTTTGATAACTGCATTATTCTTCGTTCGGCTTTATTCGTTGCTCGTTGTGGTCGTAGTGGTAGTGCACGATGTCGCCGCTCTGCAAAAGGTTTACCGCTTGCTCGACCACAGGCAACGGTACGGAATACCACTCTTTGGGTCGATACTCTCTGCCAGTCGCATCAATAATTGTCACATCAAGCGCAACGTCCGCAAAGATTCTATGCAAAAAATGTTCAATCTTTTGAGGATTATACTGGCCTGTAAGAATATAGCTACCCATGATTTCGACTGGTGCCATTAGGTAGGTCGGATCCTTTTCGGCATTCTTAATACGTTCCGCGATTGTGGCTGTAGAGAATCCTATTTTGTAAAGGTCTTTGACGGTTGCAATTTTTGGGTCAGAGCTTGTCGACTTAAGAATGTAGATGTAACCTTTTACTTCATCTTCGTCCGTCAGCAATTGGGCATTGTCTACATAATCTGAGTCGACCACGATATATCCATTTTCATACAGTTGGCTGGCAAGCGAGCGCAAATACATGTTTGATTCAGTGCCATTCTCGAAAACGACTCGAAGCCGCTCTTTCTTTCGGCCGTGGACTTCCTTAGGTGTCCCGATATCTTCTACGAACGCCATAAGACCGTCCGCGACGTAATACTGACCTTGCTTGATTTGTTCGACATTAGTAAATCGCACAAGCTTGTACGTTCCTGCACCTAAACCTGCCTGCTTTTGCTCGAAGCCGGACTTAAATGCATGGAAATCACTCGCGGGCATCCGTTTCGCAACTGATTCGGGAGAAGCCTTCTTGTCATAGACAGGTACATGCTTGACATCAAGTATATCCGCAGAAGGTTTGAATAACCCAAATTCGTCTTTAGAGAATAGTTCGTCCAGTGACTTGGGAACTTTGGGCATGTCGAGTAATCCTAAGGAGTCAAGTTCTTTAAGGGCAGCGATTTTATCTGCATTGCCGCGAATTGATTCCAGACGTTTTGCTAGTTTTGCTTCCGAAATATCATCCGATTCAATTTCTGGCATTCGATCATTCTGTTCGACAAACGATATGATCTCTTCAAATGATTCTGCAAGTCTATCATCAGCAGTTGGAACATGAGATTTTTTAGGTGGATTAAACAGACCTTCAGAATCTGATTCAAATAGTTTTAGTAAATCGTCTGAAAAATCCATACTACTGTTTACTGCCTTGTTTTTCCCGCAACCACTGTGCTTTCCTTGCTGTAATGTACGCCTGCGCTTGAGCAAGTAATTTCTCTTCTTTGTCACTTGAGTTTAGTGCTGGATATTTGCCGTTGTGTGCTATTACAAAGGCCTTGATTTTTGGCACGAGTACCAGCGCATCCTCGTCACTCATATCAATCCGTGATCCAGCAATAGTATCCTGTATGACTCTGAATACGTCAGCGCCAACTTTTTTAGAAATAACTTCGAATGCGTGCTGGAAGGGATTAATAGAATCAATAAGGTCAATGCTTAATTCATCAAGATTCACAAAGCTGTTGGCCATTGTAATGAACTTTCTGTCACCGTCTTCAGTAATCTTAGCCGTTTTAAAAGCAAGATTACTTGCAAGGTACTGACGAGTCACTTCAACTTCATCATCATTCAAGCCCGGCAATCGTTCTCGGATAATCTTTGACTGCAGATGCTTCATGTATTCGCCTGTGTGGCCAGCCGCAGCCGCTCTTTGCACAGCTGTGTCCTGAAGCACGGCAGCGGTAAGGTCTTCTAGTTCGGTTTCAAGGATAAGCTTAACTTTATCACTGGGTGGTTTACGTAAGCCCTTCACGAATACTTCGCCAGCTTTTGCTCGCTGGTCGGGCGATGTGCGGGGCTTAAAAGTAAAGTTAGGTGCAAGCACCTGTTCCATGAGTAGCGAGGCCGTAATGGCCTTGAGCATACTGTTAACTGATACCTGAATATCTTCTCTGGTGCCATTAGGTTGTACTATCAGATTAGTAAATTGGGCATGTGACTTGTTGTAGCTGTCGCGTGTACAGCGTCCAATAATCTGTACAATTTCGGTGAGGCTCGCTCGATACCCAATAGTCAGAGCTTGCTCACAATACGGCCAGTCAAAGCCTTCCTTTGCTTTCCCGAGGGCTATGATTATGTCCACTCCTGCTATGTCGTGCTTAGCAACTTTAGCCAAATAGATATCGAGTTTATTTCGGTGTATCGATTCGTCTTCTACGAGGTTTGCCACTTTGAGCAAGCGGCCATCTTCGGTCTTTACAATTTCTATACCACTTTCGGGATCTTGCTCTTGCCACTCGCCAATTAGGTCGTAAATCCTTTGGACTTCTTCGTGCTTACCGACTTGGGTTGACTCTTTGGAATTTACATTTGGTATGTGAATGATAGTTTTTTTGGTTGCGTCTAGTACTGCATCAAGCGCACCATCATCCAGGTAACTACCGGTATAAAAATGATAGCCGATTCCTAATGTTTTGAGGTATGTATAGCCATTGAGCTGTTCATAGTACGTATAGGTAACTTTATCGAATTGCATCTCGTCTTCGGGCGAGAGGATGGGTATGGCATCGCCCCGGAAATAAGAACCGGTCATAGCGATAATCTGCACATCAGATCCACGCATAATGTTATGGAGTAACTCGCCTAGACGACTCGTTTCGCTGGTCGATACATGATGGAATTCGTCAATCGCTAGTACGCAACCATTAAAGTCTGAAGGATTGACCTCCTCAAAAGCAAAACGAAGCGTTGCATGGGTACACACCAAGACTTCATCGTTACCTTGCATAAATCGTATAAAGGCAGATACCTTGCTCTTGTCATCACCCGTTCCGGTGCAAAGGTTATTGCGTGGCTCTACTGACCAATCGGCAAAGAAGCCTTTACTCTTCAGGTCTGTGCTTTCAAATGAAGCACCGATAGACCGCTCAGGAACGGCGACGATAATTTTGCGTCTGCCCTGATTGTGCAACTTATCAAGTCCAATAAACATGAGAGCGCGTGACTTGCCAGATGCCGGGGGTGCTTTGATGAGTAAGTGATTACTTGTGCGTTTTTCAAAGGCGCGTCTCTGCATTTCGCGCATTCCTGAAGAATCAATCTTTGTACTGCCCCCCGTTTGGTCGTAGGTTACATCAACAATATTTATAGTTTCATCATTCATTAGTTGTGCTCCTTTTCGGCTTCTGTCATTTGCTCGTAAAGAGCGAACAGATCAGCGAGTCTTTCTTGGTCATTCTCGTAGGGCTTATTTCTGTATACCCTATCTACAGCAATGTCTAATTCCCTATGAACTTGTTTTAGATCTTCAGGCATCGTGTCTGATTTATACATCTCTGCATAATTCTTTTCACTATGATTTTCCCTGGTTAATATTATTGCACGCGCTTTTCTTGTCAGTTCTTCTTTTTCAGAACTAGTAAGATCTCTAATTGGTAAGTTATTGTATGATAATGCGGACGAAAACCTTAGGCGCGTCTCCATTTTTCCGCCTGTTGAGATTACCCATTGCTTCATTAACTGTGAAGTTAAGATTGCAAATAGCCATAAAGGGGCTTCGTAAATAGTGAAAGCAAGGTTAGAAACGATTGTCTCTTGAGGAACATATCCAATGGGTATGTATTCTCTTTTTTCCGAGGACACAAGAGGAATAAGTAGTGCAGGCTTATTTTGCTTGCTCATTTGCAGAAAACTGTACGGCCGCTTTGCCCAGGGGCGTGTCGTTGGCGCCTTACTCTCCATCCTAAACGTCCGCACTTTATCAAAACGTTCATGAATAAAAGGTATGGAATCTGCAGCGGGATACTGCTCCGCCGTTACCCACAGACAATAGCGTTTAAATCCGTTTATAAAATTGTCCGACCCCACATATTCTCTAACGTATTCTTTTGCCTCAGGATGTGCCCGAAGTAAATCGGAAACGTCTTGAGGGTCTAGACATAGAGCTCCACCGTCTGTCGGCATGTTTCCTCTAACAATTTTAGGAATGTTTGATATTGGTTTTGCCCGACGAGGAAGAATTACATTCTTTGCTTCGATAAGGTAGGCATTGATATTACTTACATTATTTCTGACAATAGAGTCGTAAATATATTTTTTGCCGTTACTTGTGCTTCTGAGGCTTATGATCACGCAAGTAACTCCAGCTACATCACGGGCACCATTTGTCCATTTGAACGATGCGTAGGCAAATCCAATCTCAACCTCTTGTTCAAATACATATGGCCAAAGCAATGCTACTTGCTCTCCTTGGCAGATAGAATTTGTGGATACGAACGCAAGTTTCGCTTTAGAGCCCTTAACATAATCTGCGCCAAGCTTGAACCATGCGGCAATGAGATCGAGGTTTTTATAATTTCTAAAGTCAGCAAACACGTGAGTCATATCTCTTTTCTGATCTGCATCTTGCTGGCTAGAGCCTAAATAAGGCGGATTGCTAATAAGATATATCTCATCCCAGACTTTTTGTTTCAGTGTGTCGGGGTCAATCAGCTCGCCCTGTTCCTGTTCGTCTTCCAGTAACTTGCTTTGTTCGTAGGCGGCTTTGTCGAAGGTACGCGGTTTATTGGGGCATACATACTGCCAGTCGACCCTTGTCGAGTTGCCATGATGGATATTTGCTTTGTCTTTGAGGGGAATCAGTTTTATTTCCTTGCCAAACTGCTTTTCGAACTCGATGTTCATTTGGTGCTTTGCTAGATACAGGGATAGAACCGCGACCTCACAAGCAAAATCATCGATCTCAATACCGTGAAAATTATCGAGATCAATCCGTGTAGATAGCTTTCCCGATAGCGCCGCCTTTTTAAAGTCGTCTTCGTAAAGCCTATCGATAATAGCGTGTTCAAGTTTGCGAAGTTCTTTGTAGGCAATAATTAAAAAGTTACCTGAGCCGCAAGCCGGGTCAAAGATTTTAATCTTTGCGATTCGATCATGGAGCCTAGTGAGTCGAGGAATATTGTCATAGTATTTGTCGAATTCTTCACGCAGCTCATCAAGGAATAGAGGTTCAATAGTTTTCATAATATTCGGCACGCTCGTGTAATGCATCCCGTGAGCCGAACGGTGCTCTTCATCAACAATGCTTTGGAACATTGAACCGAAGATATCCGGGTTAATCTCTGCCCAGTTTAACGAGCCGCAGTCGAGTATGTACTTGCGCGCCTGTGCGTTAAATTTTGGTATGGCAATATTTCGTTTGGTATCGAACAGCGTTCCGTTTACATACGGAAAGTTTGAAAATGGACTCGTGAAGCCCGATTTGTCCTCGCTGTCTAAAGCACTGAACAAAGTATCGAGAAATTGGTCTAGGTCACTGCCGTCTGTTTGCGTGAAATCCTTTATCGCGCTCGTGAATATGCTTTTATTCTCCTTACTGAAGACTTTTGTATCCTCTGCGAAGAAACAAAAAAGCAATCTGGTGAAAAATACGTTTAAGTCGTGTCTAAATGTGCTGCCTTTTTCGGCTAGCTTGTGGCGATTGATTTTTTCTATCTCATAATAGAGTTCTTTCATTTTATCGGCCGCGCGCCTGTCAGCTACGGCCTCTGTCTTTTCGTCTGTAATTTCATCACCAGTCCAGCCATAAAAGAAATCGACGTGCCTATCTATGTCACGGAGCTTGATATCGAGCGTGGTGGCTTTTTTGGTATCTTTAGCCACAAGCTGGCGGTAGTTTGTAGCAATTAAGTAGCGCGGGTTATAGCGCACAACCAATGGATCCTGATCTAACTTATCAATTACGGAGAGTAGATTTCCTTCGGAAATATGCTTGAAGTAGACGACGCCTCTTTGGAGAACGTCGTTATCCTGATCTTCGGCAAGATTGTTAATGCCATTGCGCAGTTTTGTTATTGCAGAGGCAGAGCGGCCGTAAGCGGCTAGTAGTTCAAATAAAACGTCCTTTGAGTAAGATTCACGGTTCGCAATTTCAGAAATGTTTCTTTGTACATCCGCAAAGGTTACGCGCATATTTTGGCTTTCAATATATAGACAGTCATGGTTGGTATAAATTATAGCTTAAAAACAGATACGAATCACCTTTTCGCGATAGAATAGAACTATGTCAAACAATAAAAGACCAAACCAGCGGATTATCGATCGTCTTATGCTTGACCACGCCTTCATTGCGATTCGAGAAAACGCAAAGTCAGACAGGGCGAACTTAAATAAATACGTCGCCCAAGCAAGAACGAAGTACAAGCTTAGTCCCTACTGGAATGGGATTATTAGTTGGCTTTTGACTTATGATGGCTTAGTGGAAAAGTTACCGATAACGGGGGCTATGATTGAATCTAAGATCGATCCTGTCACTGGTAAAGAATATTATTTGGTACCCGTATATCCCGAGACGACTGATAACAATATCCGGTCATCCGCCAAATTAATAAGAAAACGCTATGAAGAACGGGGAGAAGTTATTGATATACGAAAAGCCAGCACTAAAAATAACCTGGTTGAGTTCAGGGCTCTGGAACTTTATGAGCTAGGTGAAAAGTACGATCAAATTGCTAAATCGTTGAGCGCAGAATCTGACGCAGTATACATAGCTAGTGATATACCGGGCTTGATTCAAAAAGCAAAAGATAAGTCACTACGTCAGGAACACGGTTCTTAGCGAAGTGACTGAACACTTATAACTATTCAAACTACCTTTACATATAACGTAAAGGAGTAGCTATGAGTGACATTAAAATAGTCGATGTAAAAATTGAAGATCTTAAGCCTGCAATCTATAACCCGCGTAAATGGAGCGAGGATGCTGTCGCGGGACTTGCGGCCAGCATTAAACAGTTCGGGCTGGTTGACCCGATAATTGCCAATGGCGCTGAGAACCGGCGCAATGTAGTTGTGGGCGGGCATTTTCGTCTGAAGGTAGCTAACGATCTAGGCTACAAGGAAGTACCCGTTGTGTATCTCGACATCCCTGATGAGACCAAAGAAAAAGAACTGAATCTTCGGCTTAATAAAAACCTAGGCGACTGGGATTATGAGTTGCTGGCAGAGTTCGATGAATCTCTGCTGACAGACGTCGGCTTTGACAGCGAAGAGTTAGATGAGATTTTCGACATGACCACCGACGAAACGGAAAATTTTGATCTCGAAAAAGAGCTGGCCAAGCTGGGCATAACAAAGAAAACCGTCAAAAAAGGCGATATCTACCAATTGGGTAATTCACGGCTGATGTGCGGTGACAGCACTATCCCGGAAGACTTCGACAAGCTTATGAACAGCGAGCTAGCTGACATGTGCCTGACCGATCCTCCGTATATTTTGGATTATCTCCACGCTAAGCGTGGCGGTAAGCCCACGACTGGCTTTGGTGCTAAGAAAAATCGGCGATATCTGGAGACGGATGTGTTGCCGCCTGACTTCACCGAAAAGTGGATGGCGAACGTTGCCCGTTTCGCCAAACCGGATTATTCCATCATCGTGTATGAAAATTGGAAGAACCTCAGGATTATTTGGTCAGAACTCGAGAAATACTGGAAGGTAAAGAACATGATCGTATGGCATTTGCCAAACCGTCACCAGGGCTTTAGCGCCAAGTACAAATTCTTTAGTAAACATGATATCGCCGTTGTAGGCGGCGGTGGAACGGTTCCCTATAACCACGACGAGGAGCCCGATGGCTTGCAGGAAGAATATGAGACCGCGCTTTACGCAATTGCTGGCAAGCCTGCTTGGGAAGGCTACCAGCATGGCAAACGCTACCAGCCTACTGATTTTATCGACTACCAGGCTAGCGACGAGAAAAGCTCCGGGCAAGGTGTCATTTTCGGTACAAAGCCAATTGAAATTCTGATTCCGTACATCAAGGTACTGACGAAGCGAGATGATCTTGTTGTAGAGCCCTTCTGTGGGTCAGGTTCAACCTTGATAGCTGCCACAAAGCTCAAGCGTCGTTGTTACATTATGGAGAAGTCCCCTGTGTACGCCGAAGTAGCGCTCAAGCGCTGGGAGAACCTAACTGCTCAGAAGCGGGTAAAACTATGAGCCGGAACCAGGACAAGGATAAGGAGTTATTACTGGCGCAACTGGCAAAAACGCCAATTGTGGAGGCAGCCTGCAAACATGTCGGGCTGCCACGCTCCACTTATTACCGCTGGCGCAAGGAGGATGAACCGTTTGCAGAAGCTTGCGACGAGACCATAGAGGTCAGTATTGGCAGAATTAACGATTTGGCCGAGTCCCAGCTTATCAACGCTATCAAGAACCAGAACATGTCTGCAATTACGTTCTGGCTGAAGCACCACCACCATCGCTACCGCAACCGGCTGGAGGTGGACGCACGTATCGAGACTGTGCAGCAAGAGCTGACGCCGGAGCAGATAGAACTGGTCAGCAAAGCCCTGCAACTGGCTGGTATTAATCATATAACGGAGGAACAAAACGATGTTGAATGATGATTTATTAAAAAAGTTGTTTACAGATCGGCATATCCGGACGGAAGTCACGGCGAACAGCCATTTATATTTCTTTGCTACTTATTTTTCGGGCTACATGGAATACGAGATATCTGATCTGCACCGCGAGCTATTTGCGCTCACCGAACAGGACGATACGCCACTGGCGGTAGTGATGGCATTCCGCGGCTCTGCAAAGTCGACAATTATGACGATGTCATACCCAATTTGGGCCATCGTCGGACGGCAACAGAAAAAGTTCGTGGTCATTGCCAGCCAGACACAGTATCAGGCGCGGGTTCACTTGACGAACATCAAGCGTGAACTGGAGAGTAATGAGCTGCTGGCTAACGATTTGGGGCCATTCGTTGAGCAGCGCGAGGAATGGGGATCAACCTCGCTTTTCATCCCGAAGTACAACGCACGTATAACGGCCATATCTACTGAGCAAAGTGTACGCGGCATCCGACACGGATCGAAACGACCGGATCTTATTATTGCCGACGACGTGGAGGACGTGCAGTCGGTGAAAACCCGCGAGGGTCGCAATAAGACCTTTGACTGGTACACTGGCGAAATAATTCCGGCTGGCGACACGAATACGAAGCGCATCGTGGTAGGTAATTTACTGCACGAAGACTCGTTACTGATGCGGCTGAAATCATTAATAGGACGTGACGAAATAGATGGCTCTTTTACTGAGTGGCCGATCGTACGCCAAGGTAAAAGCACTTGGCTTGGTAAATTTCCGGACGCCGCTTCTATTAAGCGCATGGAGCGGAGCGTAGCCAGCCGTATAGCTTGGCAGCGTGAATATATGCTCAACCTAGTGGCCGATGATGATCAAATTATTGATCGTAAGATGCTCCACTACTATGATGAACTGCCGCCATTACTACGAGGCCAGTACTCACGGATAATAATCGGGGTAGACCTGGCAATATCCGAGAGCGACAAAGCTGACTTCACCGCAATCCTAATAATCGACGTGCGTGGTAACGGTAAGGACCAGCGCATGTATATCCGATCGGACATCACGAACAAACGGATGTCCTTCCCGGCCACTGTTGAAAAGCTGAAAATGATGAGCGACTTTTACCACTATCCCAAGCTGTATATTGAACAAACAGCTTATCAGGCTGCCGTAGTACAGCAGCTGAAGGCGGATGGTCTTGACGTAGTAGGCGTGAGCCCGCAGTCAGATAAGCGCTCACGACTTAATATGATTGCCGATAAAATCCAGCGCGGCGTCATACTCTTTCCAAAGAAGGGTGCGGATCCGCTGATTACTCAGCTCGTGGGCTTCGGTGTTGAAAAACACGATGATCTTGTTGATGCGCTCACAACAGCTGTGCTGGAGTTCATACGGGACGACCGCCGCGGCGGCACGGTGCGGTTTGTCAGCCGCCGAGAGTTATTCGGTAATAATGATCCGTTTGAACGCATAAAGCCCGCACGGGGTGGACGCGCTTACTGGAATACGCGACTGGATGATTTCGAGGAAGCGACTTCCGGACACTGGGACTAGGTTTCCTTATCTGTTAGCGGTACAATGGTACTTGTCTAGGATCTAAGCAAGTGAACAACGCGTTTTATTACGTAGTTACGCCAATAAATGGGCAGCTACGTAAAAAAGAGTAGGCGTAACCCGCTTGCTTGGGTCCTAGACAGTCCAGCGTGGCTGTCCTTTTATTATATGGGCATCGGCGCATGGACCTAACCAGGAGGACAGCCGATGACACTCATCATTTCAGAGAATGGCAAAGGGGCGCAGCGACTCGCTCCCAGTAGTTTTGACAAAGAAGACTACCTACAGCAATACATTTATAATAATCCTGACGCCATACCTGTCTACGAAATTGATGAAGATATCCGTCTGCTCGTGCTTGCCCGTGAGTTTAGCACCGCCAGTGGCCCGATTGATGCGCTTGGAGTTGATCAGTACGGCAATATTTACCTGATTGAAACTAAACTTTATAAGAATCCCGACAAGCGTACTGTGGTAGCACTGTCAAGCTACCTTTTCTGCGAACAACTTGTCTGGCTTCATAAGGCTGGCGGCATAGGCCGCCGGACTCATCTTTAATGCACTGTGGATGCGCTTGGTATTGTAATAGTGGATTTGGAGTGCAATGGCCTCGTGCAGCATAGCTAGTTCCTTGTATTGGCTAAGGCCACCAATCTCTAGCTTGAAACTGCCAAAGAAGCGCTCCATAAAACCGTTTTGCCAGGGGCTGGACTTGGCACTACAGCTTAGCGTAATCTCCATGCGTTCACACAGCAGCTGGTGTTTGTAGCTCAAGTATTCACTGCCCTGGTCAGAGTGCAGGATAGCTGGTGGATGGTGTTTGCTTAGGGCATCAAGCAGGGCGCTGTAAGTTAGTTCGCTACTGTGGTTAGTTCCCAGCCGCCAGCCGACCACCTGTCTAGTTTTGAGATCCAATACAACCGCTAGGTAGTGCATACTACGGTCGAACCACAGGTACGTAAAGTCCTGTGCCCAGCCCCCGGAGCTAGTCATGCCCCCGTAGTTCATGCCATCCTGTGGTCTAGCTTCATTTTTAAACACAGCATAACGGTGCAAGGCATTAGGTGGCGCTGCCACCTCTGGTAACTTAGCTTTACCGTAGCGCCGCTTCTTGCTTGACACGGGGATAACAATACCAGCTAAGGTACGAATACGCCGAGCTTTGTTTTCGCTCCAACCTAAATGCAGAGCTAGCCGTCTTACACCGTAAAAGGGATGCTCGGCATGCACAGCTTTTAACTCGGTAATGGCTAGCCTGTCATCTTCAGCCTGGACCGTCCGGGGGCAATAGTAGCTGGTTCGGCTAACCTTGAGGATGGCAGCAAAGTGAGTACGCCATCCTGGTTCAACCAGTTCCAGAATGGCTAGCTTTTTGGGCGCTTCAGTTCAACTGTAGCCCGTCCCAGTAAGTTGTATAGCTGCTCGTTTTCCTTTTTTAGGCGGTTGAGTTGTAGGATAAGGCTCGTATTACTGTTAACCACGCCGCTCTTGAGCCAACCGTAGATGGTTTTATTGTGGATACTGTACGCTTTACTGGCATCCATAACAGTCATGCCTTCGTCACGTATCTTGTTAATTATCTCAGCCTTAATTTGTGGATCTACATGTATACCAACGGGCATAAAAACTCCCTTCGTTTAAATGAATTATACCGCCTCTAAAGTTAAGACAGTGCGTTCATTTTAAAGGTAGCCTGACACACAGGTACTTGATTACGGCGCTTCCCTGTGGAGTAGTTCGATTGACTTCGCTGACTTCACGATGCAACTCGAAAAACATGTCCAGAAACAGTTCGGCGTGTCAATTACCGAGAAGCTACAAGAGTTCTTTGCCATCGAAGAAGCCGG
The DNA here is from genome assembly GCA_964638875.1 of uncultured Candidatus Saccharibacteria bacterium. Lineage (GTDB taxonomy): Bacteria > Patescibacteriota > Saccharimonadia > Saccharimonadales > JALRHH01 > JALRHH01. Next base: position 16,496 of record CAZXBL010000017.1, read on the forward strand.
AGTCGATTTTTTAATGACAAATGTCCAGGGTAATCTCAATGGCGGGACTTTTAAGTTCGTCGTACTTATGGACAGTCTCCATCGTCAGCTCAAAGATCTTATACTCTTCATGAATCGTAATAGCCAGTTCGATGTCTATGCTGTCGAGCTTGAATATTACAAACACCAAAGCTATGAAATTATTATCCCTAAGATATTCGGCACTGAAGTTAAAAAAGACGTAATATCGGCCAAATCATCATCAAGTGGCCGCCGTAAGTGGGATGAATCCAGCTACTGGCAAGAGGTTGAAAGTAAGCTGGACGAACCTAAAGTAAGGTCGCTGCGAAAAGTCTACGATTGGGCGAAAACAAATGCTGATCATATTCGCTGGGGCACCGGCATGACAAGAGGTTCTTTTAACCCGCAGTTCACACACATATCACCTATATCCTTTGTATCCATATTCAGTGATGGCGCAGTACAGGTCAGTTATGGTTATCTGCCAGAGGATATGGAGCTTCGGCAACGCCTACGAGAGACATTAAAGCGGTACATTGACGTTCCAGGAGTGACTGACGTATCGGACGGTGCGTTAAAGTCGACTTACCGATCTATACCGCCAGAGTATGTGCAAGCCCATGCTGACGAAATAGTTGAAGCACTAACGGATTTCGTTAAGTCCTAGACTTCTCTCGAACCCAGCGGTACTGTTGTGCTTGCCATGCTGGACACAGGTACAACAGATCTAAAATATTGCTTGTACGCTCGTAAAAGCTCAGAAAGCGACGAGCGTCAGGCGATGTCAATTGACTCACAGCTCAATGAAATGCGGGCTTTGGCCGAGAATGAGGGCTCACAAATAGTTTGCGAACTGCAAGAAAGCCATTCTGCCAAGGATTCGGGTAAACGCCCCGTATACAACAAGCTACTCAAGGGATTAGCTAACGAAGAATATAATGCAATTCTGACTTGGGCGCCTGACAGGCTTTCAAGAAATGCTGGAGATCTTGGAGCCGTAGTTGATCTTATGGATCAAGGCAAGCTGCTCCATATCCGCACCTACTCGCAGACATTCACGAATAATCCGAATGAGAAATTCCTTCTGATGATTCTATGCTCCCAAGCTAAACTCGAGAACGATAACAAGAGCATTAACGTCAAACGAGGTATTAGAAACAAATGTGAGATGGGCTGGCGACCGGGCGTTGCGCCACTTGGCTACATGAACCGTGCGTTCGCGGGAATTAACGATATCATTCTCGATCCTGATAGATCCGAGCTAATTATAGAAGCTTTTCAAAAAGCTGGCTATGAACGTTGGAGTGGTCGAAGAATTAAGACATGGCTTGATGAACAAGGCTTTACGAATCGCTCAGGTAAACCGATTAGCGTTAGTCAGATATTAGTAATCCTGAGTACACCGTTCTATTACGGAAAGTTTCAGTATCCTGAGGCACCTGATGCTCCGTGGTATACGGGTGCTCACAAGCCACTTATATCGAAAGAGTTATTCGACCTCGTGCAAGAAACGCGAGGAGTGAATAAGGGCGTATGGGGATCAAAGACATTCGCCTTCCGGGGTATGATGAAATGTGGTCAATGTGATGCTGATATCACCGCACAGGACAAGTTTAAGATCTTAAAGAATGGTGATAGAAAGCGATTCGTCTACTACAACTGTACCCGTCGTAAAGATCCGGACTGTAAAGAGAAATATGTCAGCGAAACGAAACTTTGCGAGCTACTGCAAGCCTTCATTGTAGAGAATCACCAAAAGATCGACATTTCAGAGAAATTAATGGCAAAAGTAGATAAACACTTCTATGTCACTAAGACCTTGCTTGGACACTACAAGATTGAGCAAAAGCTAGATAATCCATTCATCGAATACTCACGATATGTACTCGCAAGCGGAACGGAGACCGAAAGAATCATATTCGCGGGCGGGATCAAGACAAAACTGCGAATAATTGGCGGCGAACTTGAGTTCTATGAGTAACAAGTTAATTTAATCATTACGTATTGTAGGTAAGATTACTGTTACAAGCTCATCTGCGTCATCTTGTGTCCACTCGTCCTTGGATGTTGTTTTTTGAGTTGCTTCTTCTGAATAGTCATCTTTTAATTCACCGACCGCACGTGTTTGAATTTGTTTTGTGTAAAGACTTTCGATGTTGCGCAACAGATTTTTATGATGCGTTAATACCACACCTGTACTCCGAGCTAATGATTTAGCCGCTTCAGTAAATTTATTGTCCGAAACTACTAGGGCATAGTCAGCACGATAATGCAGGCGTCCACTTACAATTTCTTGAATGGCTTTTGGGCCGACAGGATGATTGTATAATTTGCACTGTATTGCATACGACTTGCCGTTTTTACTTGCCAAAACATCTACGCCAAAGTCTCCACTGCTTCGCGTTTTCCTTGTTTGGTAACCTCTATTGCGTAACATCTCTTTCACGTATTCTTCGTACTTATACGGGTCATTACCAATAAATTCGACTTGTAAGGAGGAGTGTTTTGATTTGCCTGGCTCTGGCCTACTGTTATACATGGCATAAAATAGAATAAAAACTATGCCCGATACAGCAGTGACCTTAATTGGCTTATTCGGCTGAAGTGTACCATCAAAATTCAAAGTTAATAAATTGGCCTTATCGGATGGGTCGTTTGATTCATTTTTTACTGAAACTTCGCCCAGAACATCATATCTATTCAATGCGGACAGTAACTC
>CAZXBL010000018.1:0-18730 GCA_964638875.1 uncultured Candidatus Saccharibacteria bacterium
TTGTGCTCGAAGTGCTTTGGGCCATCGGCGTCTGCGGTTAGGAATGGTAGATTAATGGTAACTTCATTGGTAGTCGAAAGTTCGATCTTTGCCTTTTCTGCTTCGTCACGGAGGCGCTGCATTGCGGCGTTGTCGTCAGTCAGATCGATGCCTTGTTCTTTTTTGAACTCATCGACAAAGTAGTTTACGATTACACGGTCAAAGTCGGCACCACCAAGGTGAGTGTCGCCATTGGTAGACTTAACTTCAAAGACACCATCGCCAAGCTCTAGAATAGATACATCAAAAGTACCACCACCGAGGTCATACACTGCGATTTTTTCGTCCTTAGTGTTGCCTTTGTCTAATCCGTAAGCAAGTGCTGCGGCAGTAGGCTCATTGATAATACGCTTTACTTCAAGACCAGCAATTTTACCGGCGTCTTTAGTTGCTTGGCGCTGACTGTCATCAAAGTAAGCAGGAACAGTAATGACTGCCTCTGTTACTGGTTCACCAAGGAAACCTTCGGCATCAGCCTTCAGTTTGCCAAGAATCATAGCGCTGATTTCTTCTGGGCTGTATTCTTTGTCGCCCATTTTAACCTTAACGCCAGTGTTGCTCTTGACCATTTCGTAACCCATTAATTTTAGGTCACGTTGGACTTCTTTGTCTCCCCAGTTACGACCGATCAGACGCTTTACTTCGTAGATCGTATTTTTAGGATTGGTTACCTGTTGGCGTCGTGCCACTTGACCAACTAAACGTTCGTCGTTCTTATTAACTGCAACAACTGAAGGGGTTGTGCGGTTACCCTCACTGTTAGCAATAATTTCAGCCTTGCCAGCCTGCATAACTGCCATCGCCGAGTTAGTAGTTCCGAGGTCAATTCCTATAATTTTTCCCATATTAATAGTTCCTTTCCATTAGCAATGTGTGCATTAGAGTGCTAGAAATATTGTATCACATAAAAATTAGCACTCAAGTACTTAGAGTGCTAATTTTTATGTTCCTCTCCTGTTATGAAGCTAGTTTAGCTTCTCCCGCTGAGGCCGTGTGGCCTATTTTATCTATAACGTTTCTAGAACTTTCAACTGCTTCCCCTAGCTTTGACAGGGCTTCTCGCAATACTGGCCTCAAAGGGGCTTCCCTGAAAGCTTCACTCCAAGTCACTAAAGCTGGGTCTGGGTCATTAGTTAATCCCGTTTCTATTGTTTGTATCATTGGATCATTTCCTCCAATTTTAGCGTACTCTTGTAAGCATAAGTGTAAAGTCTTTGTGGGAAGACTAGCCCACCGAGTGCTTTGATAACACCATATAAGGTAAGATTACTGGTCTATTTTCATTTCTAAGTTGCTGATGGGTGCATACCAGCCTTTGTCTAAGATGTAGGTTTGCAATTGCTTGTCTAAGCCCAAGAGAATCGCTAGTCCTACGATAATAAACAGTGTCCCTAGCACCTTACGGAAAGCGCCGTGGGGATTTGCAGCCCAGCCAAGACGTTGCACAACGCTTCGTCCACCGATTGCGATAGCTAACAGTATTAATGACAGGCCTAGCGCATAGGCGATAATGGCTGCAAAGCCTTGTGCAAATGATCCAGGCAGGATTATTCCTACGATGAATAGGTATGTTGGGCTACAGCTGTTGAATATTGGCCCTAATGATGCACCTGTAATAATATCGTTGAGTGTGCTGCCAGACTTAACTTTGATAGTTCCTAGCTTTGAAGCGCCAGTTTTGAGCGCTAGCCACTCCCACAACTTTGGAAAAACGATAAGTAGGCCAAGCCCGATCAGCAGCCCACCTGAAATCCACTGCCAGACTTCAACCGGCACCCCAAGTAATGATGTGGATGCCTTTAGTAGCAGCGTGAAGACAATGACTGATACAGCAAGGCTGCCGACAATCGTCAGCGGTTTTTTGAGCGAGCGGGACCCATCAATTGACCCACCAATAATAATCGGCAATAACGGTAAAATACACGGCGCCAGCGCGGTCAGGATGCCGGCGAAAAATGCTGCAATGATAATCGTCATAGATTGCTCAGTGCATTTTCAAGGGTAGGATTTTGGTATGGTGTGAATTTAGAGATCAAATTTCCTTGATCATTAACTTTCACAACTGTTGTTTGCAGAGTCACGCCATACTTTTTGCGAAGTGCTTGGGAATTGTCATAATCTACTTTAAAAATCGTGATACCTTCTGGTACGCCTTGCTTTTTAATGTCAGCTTCCAGCGCCCGGCACTGCGGGCACCAGCTAGCATGAAAAAAGAGAATTTTTGTGCCAGTCGCTTCCGCTAATCGAGCCTCGCTGTACTCTTGATAACTACCCTCCCTTGCCTGGGGCGCAGTCGAGTCATTACTGATTTGACTAGTTTTTGGCGTATTTGGGAGTGTTGTTCGCTTTCCCTGTTCCCTACTATCACTATTGAGCCACAGCAAACCACCTAGGAGGAGCAGTATTGCTATTGTGGCGATAGAAGAAACTAACCGTTTATTCATACCTTAATAATACTATTGATGAGTCACACGAACCATAGCATGGCGGATGACTTCATCGCCAAGTACGTAGCCTGCTTGAAGCTCTTCGCTAACCACCTCTTTGGTGCCTGAACCCTCTTCCATACTGACCGCTTCATGTAGGTTAGGGTCAAATGGCTCACCGACGGTTTTGATGCGCGTTACACCAATGTCTTCTAAAGTCTTTTCAAACTGCTTTACCACACCCTGTACGCCCTTTATATAATCATTGTCTTTGAGTTCTTTAGGAACATGCTTGATTGCTCGCTCAAAGTTGTCCACGACTGGTAATAAGTCCTTGACAACGCCTGCTTTCACGACGTTCCTAAGATTACCTATTTGTTCATCATGACGGCGGCGTACGTTAATGACATCAGCACGCTCACGTTGTAACGCATCAGTTAGCTCAGTTATCTGAGCCTGGAGTGATTCTGTGTCTACTTTATTTTCCTTTGGTTTCTTGTCGGTCACTTTACATCCTCTATTATTCCACTTGGATATCGTCCTGATACTTCGATGTCTGCATCGTGCATCATCAGACTAGCTTCTTCTTCACTTATACCTTGATTTATTAAAGCAAGGCGTGCGAGCTCAGTGGTTGTTTCCCCTGCAAGCGGACATCCCCTTTGCGTTTCAAGCATAGCATTCATATGAGCAGCAATTAGGTCGCACCTATCCATATAGAACCTCTTCTAGTGAACGACCCGTGTGTTCTACCAAGTTCATAACACTGCGATAGCTCTGGCGTGTTGGGCCGAGCACGCCAATATAGCTACGATCACTGTATGGGCTGCGGAATTTACTGATGATCAAGGTACAGTTCGCAGCGCGGCCGATTGGGTTCTCTGCACCAATATAGACACTGAGAGGTTCGTTTGGTGCTGCCTCGCGGAGCCATGGCTCCAGGTTATCGAGCAATCGCGCAACTTGCTGAACCTGATTGGCACTTGTGAATTCAGGTTGCCCAAATAGATTAGATAACCCAGACATGTACAGCTGGTTGCCTATCGTTGCCATACCGAGGTTATGCGTTAGTTCTACCAGGGTATCTACTGCGTTACGAATAGTGCGCTCGGGTAAACCACCGCCTTCGACACGAGCTGTCAAAGCCCTTTCACCTCGGCTTTCAGCTTGTGTCGGGTGCCCGTCTACCAGACCGTTAACATAGTATCGGTACCCCTTGTCTGTTGGGATACGACCAGCGCTGGTATGCGGCTGAGTGATAAAACCAAGTCGCTCTAACTCGGCCATCTCTGCACGGATAGTTGCGGATGAGACGTTGAATACTTTAGCAAGCAGGCTGGACCCAACTGGGCTGGCCACCTCTGCATACTGCTCCACAACTGCACGTAAAATCTGGTTCTGACGATCCGTCATAATGCCACAATTATAGTCGCCTGGCACTCAAAAGTCTAGAGTGCCAGTATTGCCTCAGGCTTACATATATTCTAGAATGGTAGTTCATGCATCACTTGGAGCGAGAGAAACAAATAGCACAAATTAAAAAGTGGCTCGGAACAGGCTCACTTAATATTTTTGGGCTGCCCTTTGCCGGCAAAGACACCCATGCTCAAGAACTAGCAGTTCATTTAGATGCAACAATTCTTGGTGGGGGTGATATTTTAAGGAATAGTGTCATCCCAGAGCATGTGAAGAAAGTTATTGACGCAGGTGGTCTTGCGCCTACAGATGACTACGTAAATATTGTTCTACCTTACCTTTCTAAACAACCAGAGGATAAGCCGTTGATGCTTAGTTCTGTTGGGCGTTGGAAGGGTGAAGAAGATGGAGTGATTGGTGCCGCAGAATCAAGCGGTCACCCTATAAAAGCTGTTATCTACCTGTATATCGATATACCTACTGCTTTGGACCGTTGGCAGCACTCACAAGTCCATGCAACGCGGGGAAAACGTGCTGACGATGCTGAGCACAAACTAGAAGTAAGATTTGAAGAGTTCAATCAAAAAACACTACCTGTCATCGAACACTACAGAGAGTTAGGGCTACTAATAGAAATCGATGGCACACCGGAGATTGCTCGTGTCTCTCAGGATATTCTCGATAAACTAGCCAAGTTTTCTGAGAGCTAGACCTGTAATAGAAAGTGTCGCGATTCCTACTACTAATAATATCCATGGGTGATTTACGAAAAGCTCAACGCTATCTATGATTTTTTCAAAGCCATAAAAGGTTGAAACTAGACCAAATGTACCAATCATAGCAAAGGTAAGCGGGTAGCGTTCGGCAACGCTTTCCCGCCTTTGTCGTGCCTTTTCTATAATCTTGTCGTCTATTTCAGTAAATGGAACAATGCTTTTAGTCATAAAAAGATAATACCACTCTATTGACTTAGATTATGCTTATACTTATAGTTCAGCTATACAAAGTAAATAGAAAAAGATTCTAAAATGAAAAAGTTAGACGCTAAAGGGTTTTCTCACCACTTATTATTACCTGTACTCGCGATTTCCTTAATTGCAGGTGCTGGAGCATATCTAGTAAACCGAAGTAAGGCAGCAACTGAAAACGGCAGCATTGCCTTTTTTTACTTCAATGGATCAACATCAAAGGGGTACACCATTAAGGACGATGGTGCGGGATTAACGACTTTCTCTAATGCGGTCAGTGCTTCTACTGGCAACACTCTTACTAGAACAAGTGATAACCGTTATGTAGTCCACGGTCAGAAAACTAGCAACTTTGCGGGCAAAACTGTTTATACCGACCCCCAAAGTTCCTACACAGGTTGTGTGTTCCCTGACGCGACAAGTACAACAGGTACTCAGTACATAAGAGGAGACCAGACTGTCAAACCACCCATTGGTACATCAAGTGTCCCCGTCGTTACCTATGTATGGGTTAAGCACGAGTGTTCCAAGTCATACTATGGTGCTGGGCCTGCAATAACCGCTAGTTTGAACATAGTGAATGCCAAGGGCAGTAATAAATCAGTTCTGGTACCCGATACTAAAGGAAGTGTATTTCAGTTAGCGTGGGGGCCAGCTGGTGACAGGTTGTTTATGCTACGATCCCAGCCAAACTCTTTTGGTATAAGTGAGATCGTGGTGCACACCGGCGATGGTAGTCTTCGTACACTTGCGTCTGGGGTAACAGGCTATGCACTGTCTGGAAACGGTAAGAAGATCGTATACGTCGTGCCTAAATACAGTGGCGTCGATGAATTCTATATTATGAATTCTGATGGCTCTAATAAGAAACTGGTGTTTTCTGGCCAAGCAGGTAGCTTGAACGAGGATAGTCTGAACGCAACTGGTACACAGTTTGTGTATAAGAGATGGGCGAGTGATGCCACAAGTCTTATTGTAGTTAACACTAATAGTGGTGCTACTAGAGTAGCTGCTACAGCTAACCTCTCTAGCAACATCCAAGACTTTAGCTGGTCACCCACTGGCGACAAGATTGCATACATGATAAAGGATGATTCAGCAAAGAAATATGAACTGTTCGTGGTTAAGCCGAGTGGCTCAGCACGACTTAGCCTTCAGTCAGGTGTTGCTGATTCTGACCGTGGTGGCTTTGGGCACCTTGATTGGTAATCAGTATGTGCATCTGTACAGACCTGCTTGTGTTTATCACTCAGCTTGTCATATAATTCAGCCAGAGTAACAAAAAAGATATGGCAGCATTAAAACTCCAAAAACTAAGAAATCATCCTCGGATTTATCGAATTCTAGTACCTGTTCTAATCATTTCAATAATTGCAGGGGTAGGCAGTTACTTAGTATTTACAAGTAAGGCTGCCGAATCAGATAAACCTTTCGAGTATAAGATAGCGAGCTATAACGTTCTCGGCGCAGGCGCTAACTTTGCATCTGATTTTAATGACATGCGTGGCACCGACACTCTGCAACGTGCGAAGCACGCAACCAATGTTATGCGTAATTTTGATGTCATTGGGGTTCAGGAACTCGATTTTTACAAAGAAAAGAAATTCAATAAAAACCAGTTTGGAATGTTTAAGGCAGAGCTTCAAAGTGCATACAGCATGTACCCCCAAAATTCACCAACATCTACTAACAAGTCTCAAAAATTTGATAATGAGAGTCTGCGAGCTATTTTCTGGAAAAAAGACCGCTTCAATCTTGTAGGCACAGGGTCAGTACGTTACCCCTACCAAGACGCCCCTCGTAAAGATAATGGTGAATTCGAGCTTAACGATAAGGCACCATGGGTATTATTGGAAGATAAAACAGATCCCAGGGTTAAATTCTATGTTCTCAATATACACATGGTAGCCTTTAACAATGATAGGTGTAGGTGGGACTGCAACCCTCCTAATGAGCGAGGCGGCTCAGACACACCTGGTGATCAGAAACGTAAGGCAGCTGCCCATATAGTCCGAGATTGGATTGCCGAAAAAAAGGGAAAATTCCCGGTCCTGCTGACTGGTGACATGAACTCATCATATACTCTCCGTAAGAGTAACGATAATCGACCTCGGCCAGTAGTAGAGCGCAGCACAGGTCTGCCATACTGCGTACTGGGTAACAACGCTGTTATACGTAACACCATGGATATCCACCTCAAGCTTGCAGGCCAATGCCCGAGCAATGATCCGAATAATTGGCAGCTTGACCACGTGTATGCCACAGAAGATTTCATAATTAAAAAATGGGGTAAATTCGTAGATGCAAATACTAAAAAGGCGTCGGATCACAAGCCAACCTTCGCTCGAGTTTCTCTTTTGCCACCTGGGGCTGTTGACCCTAATGATGAGCCGGCAGATCCGACAGAATCTTACGAATCTGATCCCTTGAGTTTGCTCGACGATTAATCTCGTTTTAGCATGACAGTAAAAGCTTCGGCAGGGATGTCTACCTTACCAAAGCGTTTTAGTCGCTCTTTACCCTTCTTTTGCTTTGCCAAGACTTTCTTCTTACGGGATACATCACCACCATACAGGCCGCTCGTTACGTCTTTTCGGTAAGCACTGACATCCTCCCGAGAGATAAATCGTCCGCCAATTGCTGCCTGGATTGCTACCTGGAAGTTTTGGCGTGGGATGACTTCTTTCAGTTTTTTAGTTGTGCTGCGCCCGATAGCCTGTGCCTCTGTTTTGTGCGTCATGACACTTAGTGCTGCTACCATGTCACCTGCAATATAGAAATCTACACGAACCAAATCTTCGGCACGATAATCTGATAATTCGTAATTGAAGCTGCCATAACCACTGGTCACACTCTTTAGTTGATCATAAAAATCAGTCAGCAAGTTCGCTAGTGGTGCATCAAATGCGACAACCGCCAACTGTGCATCAACAAATGATAAGTTTTTCTGAATGCCACGTTTGCCAATTACTAACTGGATGACCGCACCAACATATTCTTTAGGTACGACAATTTCTCCCTTGATCCAAGGTTCGCGGATTTCAGCAATTTTTGCCACATCTGGTAGATCAGCAGCTGACCGAATATCCAGTTGTTCACCGCTGGTAAGTTCAATCTGGTAATCAGTACTTGGGTTTGTGACGATAAGATCGAGATTGTACTCGCGCTCCAAGCGTTCGCGCACAATATCCATGTGCAGTAAGCCCAAGAAACCGATGCGCACGCCAAAACCAAGTACTGGTGAGTTTTCCGGTTCCCAAGCAAGTGCGGAATCACTCAGTGAAAGCTTCTCAATCGCTTCTTTTTGTTCGTTACTTTCTGGGAAAAAGCCGGCATATACAAATGGCTGGACTTCTTTATACCCAGGCAACGATTCAATGGATGGATTTTTTGCCAAAGTCACAGTATCACCGACTTTTGCCTCACGCGTACTGCGGAGGTTTGTCACAATATAGCCAATCTCGCCAGCGTTCAGCGCTGGTAGCGCAGACATTTGTGGTTTCAACGCTCCGACTTCCAGTGCCAAACCCTGGCTACCAGTTGCAACCATTTGAATTTGATCACCCTTACTAACCTTACCATCAAAAGTACGAACGTACAGGATTACTCCACGGTAATCATCGTAATAACTATCAAAAATAAGTGCCTTGGTAGCATCGCTTTCCCCGCTAGTTGGAGCGGGGACATCAGATACAATCCGTTCAAGTACTGCATCGACACCCACGCCTGTTTTGGCAGAGATATGTAGGATATCTTCTTTTTTGCAGCCAAGCAAATTGATAACTTCTTGGCTGACACGCTCGACATCTGCTGCTGGCAAATCAATCTTATTGAGGATCGGGATAATGGTCAGATCCGCATCCATTGCCAGATACACGTTAGCAAGCGTCTGGGCCTGAATGCCCTGGCTAGCATCTACTACCAATAGCGCACCTTCGCATGCCTCGAGGCTTCGTGATACTTCATAACTGAAATCAACGTGCCCTGGTGTGTCAATCAGGTTCAATTCGTAATCTTTGTACTTCATTCGAACAGGTGCAAGTTTGATCGTAATGCCCTTTTCGCGTTCCAGGTCCATTTTGTCGAGCATTTGCGCCTTCATATCACGTTTCTGCACAGTTCCAGTCATCTCTAACAAACGGTCAGCCAGCGTCGACTTACCATGATCTATATGTGCAATAATGCAGAAATTGCGAATATGAGATTGATTCATTCCGGCTTAGTATACGTTATCTACCCCTGTTATACAACCGGCAGACTTAGTTACTGGACTCGAACTGGTTTCAGAATGAACTTTTTAATACGATCGACAACTGGGCGCGCTTCGTTTAACCCAAATAGTAGAGAAACTCCTATATGTACCATAAACGTCACACCAGCGATCGCGCCGAGCTTAGATGCAAAGGTAATGAAACCAACGTCATCAGAACTCAACGGCAAGAATGAAATCATGGTATACGCTGCGATAACGCTGAAGCCGGTTACGGACATGATGCGCACAAGGCCGTGCCAGAACTCAGCATCGAACAGTTTATGATCGCGTATCAGCATTATTGCTGTCAGGATTGCGACTTCCACAGCAGCTACAATCGACTGCGCCATGGCAAGCCCCGCAATACCGTACGCATCTGGCTTAGACAACGTGTAGGCAAGGTATATGTTCAAGGCAATTGTGAAAAGAGATATAAGCAGTGGTGTTTTGGTGTCTTTTTGCGCGTAGAACCAGCGTGAAATAATCGCATAAATCGTGCGGAAGAAAATTGCACCAACCAGATAACCAAATACCAGCGTAATCTGCGAAACGCCTTCCGCAAAAATGACACGCGACAAGTAGCCACGCGCAAAGTAACAAATAACGACGATGGGCATCATCACCCATATCATGGCACGCAGAACCATTAAGAAGTCTTTCCGGAATAAATCAGGTCTTCCCGATGATAGTCGTTGTGTTAAGCGAGGAAACGCTGCGGTTGCAACGGTTGTTCCGACCAGCTGAATTGGCACTGTATGCAGCGTGTAGGCGTTTTCGTAATATGAAATATTCCCCGTACCAAGACGGCTAGCAAAGCGTGTTTCGACCATACTGTTAATTGAATCGATACCTTGGTCAATCGAACGTGCCGGCAGGCGCCTGAGCACCATTTTAAGGTCCTCTGTACCAAATATTTTTGGCTTCCACTTGAACTGTGTGCCTTGCATACCAAACGTTACAACTGCTAATTGCAAAATTGCACCCACAAGCGCGCCGATACCAAGCCCAACCAGACCTAGCTCACCCGGGCCCCCATTTGTCGGCTCGACAGAACTAAACACCATCGCACTAACAATAATTGCACCATTGTAAAAGAATGGTGCAATCGCGAAGAAGAAAAAGCGTCCCATAGTCTGCTGCACGGCGGTCACAATACCAGATAACGTAAATAACAATGGGTTAAATGCGATCAAGCGCATAATGGTCGAAGCAGTGTGAGCTTGTTCTGGTGTTAAACCAGGTGCCACCAACTCGAGTAAGTGATCGGCGAACAGCAATATCAATACACCAACAAAAAACATAAAGATAGCCAGCAGATTTAATAGGCTGACTGCCAGGTCCATCGCACGCTTACGGTCTTTTTTCTCAAGCAGATCAGAAAGAATCGGTATGAAGGCGACACCAAGTGCGCCAGCGGTGATGGTATAAAAGAAAAAGTCAGGGATTTTAAATGCGGCAAAGAATGCATCTGTGCTTTGCGGTCCAAACTCATCAAAGTTAGCGTTGACCAGTTTAACGCGCAAGAAACCAAGAATCTGACCAAAAAGTGCAGCACCAATCAACAGAGCCGCAGCATTACCTAGCGATATCCGCTTGTTAGCACGGCGCAATAACTTTTTGTGCGGTCTTTCCATTGGTGTTAATTATAACGTAGGAACAGAGAAATAAACGTGTTTACATGTTTATTTCGAGTGCCGCCCGTTTCAGGGGCATCAAAAGATTCCACTCTAAAGGCCGATTAGAGAATTTAGCACCTTATTTGAGGGCTAGTAAAGTGTCGCTGCTTTAGGGAGGATAGCCCCATTGAGGATTTCGATAACTTCCTCTGCCTCGACTGTTTCCTTTTCAAGCAACGCGTTCTTCAGCTCTTCGAGTTTTGGCTTATTTTCTTTGATGACAGCACGGGCACGGGCACCTGCTTCTGTGATCAGAGCTTCAACTTCATCATCGATAATCTTGGCAGTATCGTCTGAATATTGGCGTTCGTGAACCATACGCTCGATCATCATACCTTCTTCGACATGGAAGACCTGGTCGCGTAGTTTCTTACCCATACCTTGGTTTATAACCATCTCGCGGGCAAGTTCAGCTGCCTTCTGTAGATCCGATCCAGCACCAGTTGTAACACGCTCTGTGCCGTACATGACTTCTTCTGCAATACGACCACCAAGCATACGTGCTAACACATCCTTGTATTCGATAATACTGTGGTAACTCTTGTCCTCTGGTGGTATAAACCAGGTGACACCACCAGTACCACCGCGTGGGATAATCGTGACCTTATGGACCATGTCGCTGTCAGGTAAAACGTGCCCTACAATTGCGTGACCGGCTTCGTGGTACGCAGTCAGTTCCTTTTCCTTCTCGCTCATGATCTTGCTCTTACGTTCTGGGCCAATTGCGACCTTTTCAAATGCAGAAGTTACGTCTTCTTGGGTGATTTCCTTGCGGTTGTGCCGGGCAGCAACAATTGCAGACTCGTTTGCAATGTTTGCCAAATCTGCGCCTGATGAACCAGCAGTCTTAGCAGCTAGCGAGTCAAGATCAACGGACTTGGAAGCTGGCTTCTTTTCAAAGTGCTTTTTCAAAATCGCTTCACGTTCTTTGCGATCTGGCAGCCCCACTGTCACGCGACGGTCAAAACGACCAGGTCGTAGCAATGCTGGGTCCAGTACATCAACACGGTTGGTTGCAGCAACCACAATTACATTTGCGCCTTGTTCGAAGCCATCCATTTCGGTCAAAATCTGGTTCAAGGTTTGCTCGCGTTCATCGTGACCACCACCCATACCAGAGCCACGGCGGCGTCCGACGGCGTCAATTTCGTCGATGAATATAATACATGGTGCATTTTTCTTTGCCTTGGCAAACAAGTCACGAACGCGTGATGCACCAACACCAACAAACATTTCCACGAATTCAGAACCAGAGATGCTGAAAAATGGTACGTCTGCTTCACCTGCAACTGCCCGGGCAATCATGGTTTTACCAGTTCCCGGAGGACCAACTAACAGGACGCCTTTTGGAATCTTAGCTCCGACTGCTTCGAACTTCTTTGGGAACTTCAGGAACTCGACAACTTCCTGCAAATCTTGCTTAGATTCTTCGTAGCCCGCTATGTCCTTGAAGCTAACTTTATCTTTTTCGTTTCCGTACAGACGGGCGCGGCTCTTACCAAAACTGAGCGCTTGATTACCCTGGCCTTGCGCACTGCGCATCATAAACATCAGCACCGCTACGATAATAATTACCGGTAACAACGTCAGAAGTACGCTTCCCCACACCGAGCCACTGTTTGACGCAGGCTGTGGATCAACTTCTAGATCCTTGATGTCTCTTTTTAAGCCCTGGTCATAAATATTGGTGGTTGTTTCTTTGGTGGATTTAATGCTTGCTTTGTCTTCACCCTTTTTTGTAACTTCGATTTTCTCGTTACCGATGATGGTAATCTTTTTGAATTCACCGTTGTTTGCCCGGGTTATCACCTGACTTAGAGATTCGGTCTGGAGCTTTGGTTTGTTGCCATAAGAAGCAAATATGATCAATCCAATGAGTACCAGTAGTGCTATAAAGCCGACATTCTTCATACCGCGCTTCTTTGAATCACCACCCTTTTTTGACATACGAAAACGATTTTTATCCATAGATAAATATTATACAGAGGAAATTACCTATATGCTAGCGGTCAGGATGTTCGAGTGCTAGGAACTGCTTATGTATGCGAAGCTTCGTGCCCTTAACTACATCAGTTAACGTGCCTGGATAAAAAGTTTTTGCTGCTACAACCAGGCGTTCAAGTGTCTTTTGATCGAAATCACGGATGTTGTTGTGGCGCAGCCATGCAGCCATCACCTCTCGGGCAACTGCATGTGGTAGCCTCGTAAATGCGTATCTATCCAAAGTGCCGCCTTTTGTTTGTACGTGCAGAAAATGGAGTAGTTGTGTATCAAGTTCTTTGTTGACACGACGCATATTCTTAATAATCTCTGTTAATTTAGCGCGGTCTTCACTACTCAGACGAGGCAGGATCTTATGGCGAATGTAATTACGCATAAACACCGTGTCTATATTGGACGGGTCTTCACGCCAAACCAAACCTTGGTCATCTGCATACTGCCGCAGCTCCTGTTTAGTCAGATGCAGTAGCGGTCGATGCACCGTAGCATGCGAACGGAGTGCAGTTAGCCCTTTTCGGCTTGTACCGCGCAGCAGATTCAGAAGCGCTGTTTCCATTGCGTCGTTGTGATGGTGGGCAGTCAAAACAGCTTTGGCGCCACTTACCTCACGAACTCGGTGCAAAAATTCGTAGCGAGCCTTGCGCGCAGCTTCTTCGCTGGTGCCAGGACCAAGTTTGCCCTCGTGGTGTACAAAAGGCAGCCCATGCCGCTTTGCAATCTGCTCTACTAATTGCCGATCTAGCGATGAATTGTGTCTAATACCGTGATCATAGTGCGCAACCACTAGCTTCACCCCAGGATGCTTGGCGAGTAAATCGAGCATGACCATACTGTCGACCCCACCCGACACCGCTAAAACATACGTCCCTGGTTGTACTTCCACCTGCATATATGGAACAATTGTACCAATGAAATCATCGGATAGCCTACTAGAACGTATTGAAAAGTTAGAGTCACGCAACAAACGTGTCGAATCAGACAAGGCTTGGGAGGGTAGCTGGACCCGTAGAATCTCTATCATGGTACTGACGTACTTGGTCGTGGTCAGTTACCTGCATTTTGTAGTAAAGGTCGACCCATGGATCAACGCCGTGGTCCCCGTAGTTGGGTTCTTTCTTTCAACCCTCACTATTGGTCTGCTGAAGAAACTTTGGATCAAAAACCGATGAAGACTCTTTATTTCATGCGACACGGGCTGACTGATATGAACGCTGCTGGTATTTTTTCGGGCCGTAGTGAGGCAACCTTGACTGATGGAGGGCGCGATCAGGCAAAGCGTGCTGGGCAAGCCGCCAAAGACCTCAATATTGATGCTATTGTTTGCTCTATCATGGAGCGTGCTATTGAAACTGCAGAAATTGTTGCCAAAGAAATCGGCTATCCTGTCGATAAGATTCATAAAAGCAGCCTACTGATTGAACGTCATTTCGGTGAACTTGAAGGGCAACCATACAAACCAGACCTAAATATTGACGGTTTTGCTGATGTCGAATCTACTGACACACTCAAGAACCGCACACTTTTAGCCCTAGAATGGATTGAAACTATCCCTGGTAACAACATCCTCGTCAGTCATGGTTCTGCTGGTCGTATGCTCCGTCACGTGACGAACCCTGAGATTCCATTTAGTGGGGCTGGGAAATTCCCAAATGCAGAGATAGTGGAGCTCATCCGGTGAAAAAACCAGACATTAACCGACTTATTGAATTTCAAAAACTGCTTTTGCAATTTGCACATGTGGAAAGAATTACCCACCGCTGGCACAAAGACTCCGTCATCAAAGAAAATGATACGGAGCATAGCTACAACCTGGCTATGAGTGCGTGGTTCTTGGTGCAATACTTCCCTGAGCTTGACCGTGATACTGTAATACGTTTGGCGCTTGTCCATGATATGGTCGAAGTTCACGCTGGGGACACTTACATTTATGGCAACGAGCAAGATCTAGCGTCAAAAGTAGACCGCGAAGAAAAAGCTCTTAAAAAACTCGAGGAAGACTGGGATGATTTTCCAGAATTAACCCAGCTTATTCATGACTACGAAGCACGTGATAGTAACGAGTCCCGTTTTGTATATGCCCTTGATAAGATAATGCCTATCATGCTCATCTACCTAACTGATGGGTATACTTGGAAACAAGAAGGCATTAATCTGGAACTGTTAGACTCTAAAAAACGTGATAAGACACAGCTTTCTTCCGAGATCCATCCATACTATGAGCAGCTCTACGAACTGCTTGTCGCGGCCCCTCACCTTATTCCTCCAAATAAAGGCTAGATACTAGTCAACAGAGATAAAATCTGTTATATTAACCCCTGTTCTTTAGATATGGCGGCGTAGCTCAGCTGGTTAGAGCATTTAACAATTCAGAATTTTTTTGGGGCGGCGTAGCTCAGCTGGTTAGAGCGCAGGACTCATAAGCCTGAGGTCACAAGTTCAAGCCTTGTCGCCGCTACCAAAAAAGTGCTGAATTGTGCAGGAGTCATAAACAAAGCCACGCGCAGAAGTTTACTTCGAGCATGGCTGTAGTTTATATAAAATATAAGCCTGGAATATCCTACTTTCGCCTCAGTGCGCTGAGGCTCAAGGTCAAGCAAGGAAAACGTAAACGCCCACTGGGCATTTACGGGTCACAAGTTCAAGCCTTGTCGCCGCTACCAAAATAAAACTCTCACCTTCTGGTGAGGGTTTTATTTTATAAAGACGTATATTTATACTCTTCATGATATTAATAGAGTAGATTACGCTTATGTTTTAGCATTGTGTATTGTATTGTTACTTTTGAGGCGTATAACAAGAGTTGAGGATACTAAGCGTCATGCTTAACTCAACACACAAATCAAACGAAATACTAAAACACCCTACACTAGCTACCGCCGGAATAGCCGTTGCTGCTGGGGCTTTCGTACTTGACCAACTGTGGGGAATACGTGGTAATACCAAGCGCCGCTCCTACCCTACATTTCACCCTGCCCGACTTGACCGAGGCCAGCACACGATTGGGGTGTTGCCTGGATGTCAAACAAACAGTAAGTTATTCTTTCAAGCCCTTGACCCATTAACACCTGACTCAAAGCTAATAGTAACGGACTACCCGGAACATACATTTAATATTGAGCAAATCTGCGAAAATTTATCCAAGAGACTCATTGCGGCTCGTGCCGAACGACCAGCACTTCTTAATCAGTCAATGGGTGGAATCGTAATGCGTCATTTCTTGCACTATGCCGACCAAATGGGTGTGGCCGAAAAGCTAGGTGGTTTTAGCTCCATTGTTCTTGATTCGTCCCCTTTTGACTACGCGGATGTACGCAAAGGTTCGAAACGCTTGGCAACTGCTGCTTCTCTGCCAGTTATTCGAACAAGTCGTACGGTTGATCTATTGAAGCCACCTATATATGGTCGTATTGCTGGAAAAATGTCGGCGGCTGCACACCTTGATACGATCCGTGCCGAAACAATGTTCATGCAGCAGTTGCACCCCGACGGTCCACTGCCAGATATTATGGACAACGTATTTTACATTCATGGCCCGTACGACCATGTCGTAAATACAGATACCGCTGCCCCTCGTTACGAAGCAATCACGCCTGCCGGGAAGTTCCACCAGGTTCTACATGAAGCCCGCCCTCACGGTGATCATACCGTGGCCATGTCACAGCTGAATTTTGTACTGGCCTATGCTGGCGTGAGGGTACCCGAATTCTCGATGGCAGCTTAAAGTTGCTAATTTGACAGATCATGGAAAATTATATGATGTAGGCAATTTTGGCGAAAAGCTTTACAGTTAGGCGTATAATTTAATCAACCTAGGACTTTTGGAAATAAATATGATCACTCCTGAACGACCCACTATTATATCTACTAGAGTTGTTCTTGAACATGGGCATGACATTGCTGTACTACAAAGAGTCGATAAAGGAGAGTTCCAAGGAGTCTGGGAGCTACCCGGTGGCAAAAAGGACCCTGGTGAGACTATAGCTGAGGCGGCAGCTCGAGAAGCCGGAGAAGAGACTGGTATAGAGGTCGACATCCTTCCTTTTGGGTCAGAGATTGTTGATGATCGTATCATCCCTGTCTGGGACGGCAAGCATGGTGGCAAAAGATACATATCACATGCATTCCTTGGCTTAGCTGCTAGCCGGAATATTATCCTTAACCCAGACGAGCATAAAAATAAATTATGGCTTCCCCCTCGAGAAGTGCTTAGATTGCCTTTATCTAAAACATCTCGTAACGCTGTATTAGCGTTAGGTTCGCTTTGCAGCGCACCAATTAAAAAGCCCCTCTAAAAAGGGGCTTTTCGTTTAGGCTGAGATTACAATGTAACGTCTAGCTCGATGTAATCGAAGTTTCTTGTTGGTCTGCTTTTTAGCAGGTCTAATGTCCTGTATCAACATATATTTTCCTTTTTTAGACATTCGTACTTGAGACTCTGGTGCATTTTCTCTCCGAGAAGCGGACCGAGCCGTACATATGGTACGGTGACGGGAGCATCACAGGAGAAAAATGTGCTAGAGGCCAAGAAGCTGGCGGGTCTTATGCTCCGCATAAGAGCAAGTCGGCTGTTACGAAAGTCGGTTAGCAGTAGATATCGCTAAGTTCTCTATCGAGGCTCATGATTTCTGCGCTGGTTGTTGGCAAAAGTTCATAAGCCAACTCGTGAGATAGCGTGAATACGCTCACTGCTTTTCCCTTCTTTTTTATTTGTTGCTGTTATGTTTGTTTTATCTAGATATAACATTTACTATTATACACAAGTTTGCGTATTTGTCAATATACTTATGCTAATGCAAACCCTTTTGTAGTTAGGGGCTGAGTAAATATTCGCGGGGCGACTCCCACTCTTGCCTAATCAAAAGGGATAATTCATCTGTCCTAGTGACGAGATCCGTCCGGGTATCAAATTCCTCGTCGGGCGAGAATTGACGTAGAAAAGAGATGACTTCGGGCTTGAAGTTCCACATGCGCGCCACTTTGACCACGTCGGATCGTGTAATCGGATAACTTTTAATAAGCGTGCTTAGTCTCACGATGTCTTGTTGATTTGGGATACGTTTAGTGTACATACATTAACCTCCAACACCTCACACATATAGTGTAGGGGTGCTACGGAGGTATAGCAGTTGGAAATATTACAGCTTGTGCAGTATCTGGGGCTATTTGCCTCTTTTAGATTGATTCCTTTGCTGTGATTTAACCAGCGGCACTTGTGGTGAAATGCCAATGCGGCCGTGTCGGTTCGCAAATGTTTGTGAGAATCGATCAGATTTGTGTTTTCCCATGTTGTAGCCTTTCGTTTATGTATGTTTAGTCTACCCCTCTTGATGAAAGGTCGCAGTGATCTTTCTCACCAGCGAGCTAGGCGATAGGTGAGTTTTCTCACCGAACCGTCGTGACATCGTTTACAGCCAATACTTCCTAAGGTGAATATACTTAGTTACATATTTGCTAAGTGATCAAAAGGGAGGATTGCTATGAATAAACTCATTCTGGGTCTCACGTTCTTGTCGCTCGGCTTCCTCACAGTTGTAAGCAACGTTAACCCTGATGCCGCAGCCGTTTGGCTAGCATCAACTAATCAATCATTTGACCTAATGCGAGGTGGCCTAATGGTTGTACTGTTGGTTCAGCGGTTGCATTTATAGGCTGGAGCGGATACATGACGTACCAAAACGTGATGCTCATTCTAGACGGCTTCATATTCCTGGCTGCGGGTATCGCATCACTTATTGCGGTACTAGAATTCGAGCCTGGTGAAGAACAAATCGTTTCACGTAATTTAATTGAAACAGCAAAAAGCTAGTAAACTTACACCCTGTTGACACTTCTACCCCTGTTTGGTACTATAGACCAGCTAAACAGCCGCGGATACGTGCTCAATTGTATCCGCAATATCGCGGGGTAGAGCAGTGGCAGCTCGTGTGGCTCATAACCACAAGGTCGCAGGTT
>CAZXBL010000019.1:0-17688 GCA_964638875.1 uncultured Candidatus Saccharibacteria bacterium
CGATCATCACAAGAAGCACGACCAATACCCATAAGCGCAGATCCGGCGCTACTCATCACTGTTTTAACATCTGCAAAGTCGAGGTTAATCAGACCGTGTACAGTAATTAGATCAGAGATACCTTGGACACCTTGGCGTAGTACATCGTCGGCTACCTTGAATGCCTCAAGTAGCGGAGTCTGGCGATCAATAGTCTGCAGTAGGCGGTCATTAGGTATAACAATAAGTGTGTCTACTGAACCGCGGAGGTTAGCGATAGCTGTGTCAGCGTTGCGACGACGCTTGTCACCTTCGAACGCAAAGGGTTTAGTTGCGAATCCTACAACAAGCGCTCCGCTATCCTTGGCTACTTCAGCTACAACGTGACCAGCGCCACTACCAGTACCGCCACCAGCACCTATAGTAATAAATACCATATCTGCCCCTACAAGAGCCTTTTTGATGTCTTCGATTGATTCCCGAGCTGCCTTTTCACCAACAGTCGGATCTGCTCCCGCGCCAAGTCCTCGAGTAGTATCGCTACCGATATGGATTTTGGTTTGAGCCTTTGAGTAGTGTAATGCCTGGGCATCAGTATTAACAGAGATGAATTCAACGTTCTCAACGCCTGCCTCAACCATACGGTTAACCGCAGCGCCGCCGGCGCCGCCCACACCAATTACCTTTATACGAGCAAACGTTTCAATAGCTGGTGCAACTTGTTGTGGCATTCCTTGAATCCCTTCCTTATGGAGTTATCTAGATTGGAGTATACCTGAAGCAGACTATCTGTTCAAATATCAGGTTACTTAGCGCTTAAATTTCTTGAGTAGACCATCGATCATACCGAACACATTACTGTTTGGCTGACCGCTTGTCATTCCCTCTGATGGTAATAATAACATATCAAGAATCATCAAGCCGACCGCTGTTGAATATTCTGGGTCTTGGACAGTATCGATTAAACCGCCCATGGGCTGTAGTTTACCTACGCGCGATGCTAACTGAAGCTTATCCTTGGAAAAGTTCGAAATTCCTGGGAGTTTAGAGGTGCCTCCTACAAAAACTACCCCACCAGGTAACTTACGCGAACGGTGGATCTTCTTTAGTTCCTTGTCAACAAGCTCAAGTAGTTCCTCCACACGTGCTTCGGTGATGAGATGCACATCATCGGCTTCGAAGAAGTGCTTGCGACCATCATGCTCTACATTAATCCTACCCTTGGGGCGATCTTCTTGCAGTGATGCGTACTTCACCTTAACCTGTTCTGCTATATCGAGGTCAGTTTTGAGACCAATTGCCAGATCATTAGTAATATTGATACCGCCTACTGGGATAACTGCTACGTGTTGGACCTCACCATCTTCCACAACTACCAGGTTTGTAGTACCGGCACCGATATCAAGTAACAAGGTGCCTGACTCTTTCTGTTGGCGATTTAGGACTGCCTCGGCTGAAGCAAGGCTAGATACGGTGCGGTGTAACGGGGCGACGCGTGCTTTGTCTAGTACACTATCAAGATTCCTGAGCGCTGGTGACGAAGCAGTAACGATATGAGTGTCTACCTCTAGTCGTATGCCATGCATGCCAACAGGGTCCTTGATATTGTCTTGCCCATCTACACTGTAGTTCTTGGCGAAGACTTGGATAATTTCCCTATTTGGCGGCAGCTGCACAATTGTGGCGGCTTCTTCAACACGCAGGCGATCATTGTCATCAATTTCACGATTTGCAGCACTAATAGCGATGACACCCTTGGAATTTATGCCGCCCACCTGCGCACCATTCACATTCACTGTAGCTGCCTGGATATGTACACCTGAGACCCGTTCCGCTTCGGTAACAGCTTTGACAACTGCCTCAACAACGTCATCAAGATGTACGATATTACCTTTACGCATACCTAGGTTAGGTGCGCTACCATGCCCAATAACAGACAGGCGAGCGTTGTCGGTGCCCTCCAGCATACCAACGACGCAGCGAACTGAACTGGTACCAATGTCCAGACCAAAATAATGTTGCGATGATTGATCGCGCATGCAAGCAGTATACCGCTTAAGGACGCCTAAAGACAAACCATTCTAGCTTGTCACTAATAGCCTAGTAAAACTGCTAGAGAGCGGTCAGGATTTCACTACCGTCTTCTGTGATTAGGACGGTATGCTCAAAGTGTGCCGCCAAAGAGTTGTCGACTGTACAGATAGTCCAGTGATCCTTAGCAACATATATCTTCTCGCCGCCTAGTGTAGCCATGGGCTCTATCGCTACGGTCATACCAGGCTGAAGCAGCGTACCGCTGCCGGCCTTGCCGTAATTAGGAATATCTGGTGCCTCGTGCATACTATGGCCAATGCCATGCCCAACCAGCTCACGGACAATACCAAGTTTCCCTGCCTTTAATACTGACTCAACTGCTGCTGCTATATCACCAGTTTTAACAGGACCAGTAATGGCATTAATACCGGCATAGAGACTCTTTTCAGTGAACTCAAGAAGACGTTGCTTGTCACCTGTTGGCTCTTCATCAATGATCATGGTAAATGCACTGTCGGTCTTCATCCCATTGAAGGTAATCACTAGATCAAAACCGACCACATCACCTTTTTGCAGAACATAATCAGTCGGGATGCTGTGTACCACCTGGTTGTTGGTTGAGATACATATGCTAGCTGGGAAGTTTACTTCTGCAGTTTTGTAGGTAGGGATTGCGCCGTATGCTTTGATTTCACTCTCTACCCATTCAGATAATTCAAGCTCACTAACCCCCGCTATCACTCGCTTCTTTAGGTCGCGAAAAATAGCAGCAATTATTTTGCCGCCTTCTCTCATAGCCTGAAGTTCTTGTGGGGTTTTCTGGTGCATCTTAAACCGACGCGATTGCTTTTACGATGTTCTCGTGGATCGTTTCTATGTCGCCCTCGCCGTTAATCTCAAACACTGGTACTCCGTTTGCCTTCAGATCGTCTAGGATTGGCTGTGTAGCATTTTCATATTCCCGGAAACGCTCACGAATAACCTCTTCTTGATCGTCCTGTCGACCACGCTGCAGTAAACGATCAAGTACTACTTCCTCAGAAGCTTGCAGGTGAATAACAGCGGTAATTTCGAGTTGGCCATGACGACGTTGCGATAACAACCAGTCTGCCTGGGCGAGTGTTCGAGGAAATCCATCCATCACAAATTCGTGCTCCGTATCCACGATCCTAAATATTTTCTGCACCAAGGAAATAATTTCTGTGTCATCAAGTAGTTTACCTTCGAGCATCTGCCGACGACGTTCACCAGATATAAGCATACGCAGGAACTCACCTGTTGAGAGCCATGGATAGCCAAGTCTATCTGCAAGTAACCGTCCCTGTGCACTTTTACCAGAACCGGCAACACCCATAAACACGATCACAAGGTTACACCTCCTGACAGTACATTATTGACAGATATAGGATAAATCATACGAGCCTTGCCTTTACGGCTAAAGCAATACGACTACCGTCAACACTTGCTCCTACAATTGATTTGATCTTACCAATAGCCTGGCCCATTTGAGCCTGAGAAAGACCCCCTAGCTCTGCGACTACCTGATCAACAACCTCGTTGAGTTCCTCATCAGACAACTGTGCCGGCAAGTATTGCTCGATGATTCGTTTCTCAAGTAGCTCTGCGTCGGCGCTTTCTTGGCGATTACCCTGGGTGTACATGTCGGCGCTTTCTTGGCGCTTTTTTGCTTCCTTACTAAATAGACTAATGATTTCAGTGTCAGGAAGCCCCTCTTCACGAAGACCTTTGGCAACCTCAACGTTTAAAATTGCCGCTTTTAAGCCACGTAGTGTAGTGGCCAGGGCCTTATCACCACCAAGGAGTGCAGCTTTCAGATCCGCGTCTAATTGTTCCTTAATACTCATTACTTTAAATATAACAGAGAACAAGAAGAGATTCCAACCTGTTTTGCTTGCGAATTAAAGGCATATATAAAACAAGCTAGAATTTCTCCTAGCATTTTACAAACAAAAAGAGCCCCGCAGGGCCCTTCTGTGATTACTTACCGCCGAGCTTAAGCTTCTTGATCTTGAGACTTTTGCGCTCGCGACGGATGATTGCCTTTTCACGACGATCACGCTTGCTCATAGGCTTTTCGAAATACTGAGCTTGTTTAGCAGTAGTAATAACGCCAGCCTGCTGAACCTTTCGCGTAAAACGACGAATTAGGTTTTCGGTTGATTCCTTAGAATCTTTACGTGTTACTTGTATCATGCGAATTATTCTACCTTAACAGATGTGATTTTGCAACTATTTAGTTATTAACTTGTTTGCTTTTTTGCGTAATGCGTTGTGACTTTAACACTATACTTTGGAGTTCTTTGAAGATAGCAAAGTGCTTATTGGTCGAGTAGATCTTGGTATTACCCTGGCGTTCAGATACCAGGAAGCCAATCTTTTCGAGACGCTTCAGTTCACTCTGGATGTTGCCAGCGTCTTCTTTGATCAGCTTCGCCAGACCACGAACGTGTGTTTTGAAATCGGGGTACTTTGCGTACACAACGATGATCTTGCGTCTAACTCGTGAAGTGATAAATACGTCTAACATAAGCTCTCTATTGTTCTAATGACAACGTCAAGTATACAACTGCCCCACTCGTATTTCAACATATTTTTGCAGAACTCTTTTGATTATGGATTACTCCACATTACATCAAGGGGATATACTAGGAGATATGTACTATCATGAAGTCTTGGTTAGTAGCCAACGTTACCATGGTAATGAAGCGCTAACTTATTCCGCAGAAGAACAATTGGACGAGGGCACAGTTGTCTCTGTTCCCCTTGGCAACCAGACCGTATCGGGCTTTGTCGTACGGCAAGTTCCTAAGCCTTCTTTTACCGCAAAACCAATATCTGCAGTTATTGAAGGCAAACCTCTCCCGGGCGCCCTTATGGAACTACATGACTGGATAAAAGAC
This sequence comes from uncultured Candidatus Saccharibacteria bacterium, assembly GCA_964638875.1. Classification (GTDB taxonomy): domain Bacteria; phylum Patescibacteriota; class Saccharimonadia; order Saccharimonadales; family JALRHH01; genus JALRHH01. The sequence goes on from CAZXBL010000019.1 coordinate 4,935, forward strand.
TACTATCCTGGCCCTTTGGGATTAACAACACAGTTATTTCTCCCGAGCGGGCTGGGCACTAAGTCAAGGCTCAAACAATCAGATAAATCTGATGCACTCTCCCCCCAGCCCAAGTTAACCGCAGACCAGGCCAAGGCGGTGGCTAGGATATCTGGAGGCAGCGCTGGCTCATACCTACTACATGGTGAGACAGGTAGCGGCAAGACACGGGTGTATCTCGAGCTCGCAGAGACTGTGCTCGCAAAAAATCAGTCCGTTATTATCCTCACTCCTGAGATTGGTCTTACGCCTCAAATTGCTGACACTTTCAGATCAGCTTTTCCGGGTAAAGTCACCGTTATTCACTCTGAGCAAACTACCGCAAAACGTCGCGATAGTTGGGAAAGAATTAGAAACGATGAAGGCCACCATGTGATCATTGGCCCTCGTTCAGCGTTATTTGCCCCCTTAAGTAAAATCGGTCTAATTGTTGTAGACGAGTGTCACGACCCCGCCTACAAGCAAGATCAAATGCCCTATTACCAGACAACTAGAGTAGCTGCACAGTTAGCCCACCTACATAACGCAAAGCTCGTAATGGGCTCTGCAACCCCTCTTATTAGCGATTATTTCGCTTTTGACCAGAAGCATCTTCCGATTGTCCGTATGGAATCCGTGGCAAAAGGATCAAGTGAGGTAGTTACCGAAGTGATTGATCTAAAAGATCGTCAACAATTCAGTAAATCCCCGTGGCTTTCTGATCAGCTAATCGCCCGCATGGAACAAGCACTTCAAAACGGTTACCAGAGCTTGGTATTTCTTAATCGCCGGGGTACAGCCAGGGTAGTTGTATGCGGTAGCTGTGGTTGGCAGGCATCTTGCCCAAGATGCGATCTACCTTTGACCTATCACGGGGATAAGCACCACTTGCAGTGTCATACCTGTGGGTTTACTGACAGAGCGCCTGTTTCGTGTCCTGAGTGCAGCAAACCAGAGATTCAATATAAAAGTATAGGCACCAAGACACTCGTCACCGAAGTTTTACGACTCTTCCCAGAGGCAGCAGTTGCCCGTTTTGACAGTGATAATGCTAAGCACGAAAGTATGGCAACCAATTTTGCGGACATTGCTTCAGGGAAGTTTGAAATTCTGATCGGAACACAGGTTCTTAGTAAAGGATTGGATCTTCCTTTACTTCAAGTAATTGGGGTGGTAGTTGCTGATACGGGGCTGTATTTTCCGGACTTTAGTTCTGAAGAGCGTACTTACCAGACCCTCCGTCAAGTTATCGGTAGGGTCGGCAGAGGTCATACCGCCGGCAACGTTGTGCTTCAGAGTTACAATCCTCATAGTAGTGCGATTAAAGCAGTCACCAAGGGTAACTATGCTGACTTCTATGAGTCACAGTTAAAAGAACGTGAACTATATCATTTTCCCCCTTACTTTTTTGTACTCAAGCTCTCTGTCGAGAGAGCAGTACAGCCGTCTGCAAGGAAGGCTGCTCATGAATTGGCGACTAGTCTAATGAAGACCGGTCTTGCTATCGAGATTGTTGGTCCTTCACCGGCCTTTATCGAGAAAACTTATAACAAGTACCGTTGGCAGATCATCGTAAAAGCAAAGCAGCGAAGTCAGCTGACTCGCGTGATTAAGCTCCTACCTAAAAATTGTTCATATGATATCGATCCTACAAATTTGTTGTAATATCTATGACAATATAAAGATTTTGCATCTGTTATAGCAACTCACGAACTAGCCAGATTGTTGAACACAAATGAATAACTATACGATTTCTGTACGGAATAATCGTAGTTATTATAACCACAAGCATTTTCTGTTATCCTAGCTTACGTTATACTGTTACGAGCATGAATAAAGACGCAATCATAGCCCTGCCTCACAAAAGCCTCCGACAACGATCAAAGAAAGTTGGGCTCGTTAGTAAAGAGATCAATCAGCTCATTGCAGATATGGAGACAGCCACCCTCGACTGGGAGGATAGCCGAGCGCATGAAGTAGGTGTAGCATTAGCGGCCGTGCAAATTAATAGTTTGCTACGGGTAGTAGTAATACGTAACAATTTTGATGACAAAAAGGATCGAACTTTCCAAGTATTCATCAACCCGGAAATCACTAAATACGAGGGTAAACAAATCGGTGACTTCGAAGGTTGCCTGAGTGTTAAAGACTTATATGGTAAAGTAAAACGTTATGAAAAAGTACGGGTTAAGGCGCTCGATCAGAACGGCCAACCCTTACGCCTAACCGCAGAGGGGTTTTTGGCACGTGTTTTCCAGCACGAGATTGATCATACAAACGGTATCCTCTTCATAGATCATATCAAAGACGATCCTCTCGCCTTCTTTAGACTTGACGAACAAGGCCACCTTGAACCCCTCGACTTCGACAGCGAAATTGCGCCTAACACAGGTCTGTGGGAGTAACTGGATGAGTGGTGGCTCAAAGAGAACTTCGGTCGTTTTCTTCGGAAGTGGTCCGGTAGCTGCCAAGTCTCTCTCGCTTCTGAGTAAAAACTTCACCATAGAGGCAATCATCACAAAAAGTAGTACCGAGAAAGAAATGGCCCAAGCCCTGCCTGGTACAAAAGTTTATACCGTCATTAACAAGCAAGAACTTGATGAGCTAGTTGCAGATCAGCGCTTCGAAAGTCGACTCGGTATATTAATTGACTTCGGAATTATTGTGTCCCAAAAAACTATCGACTGTTTCGAACTAGGCATTGTTAACAGTCATTTCTCTGTCCTGCCTGAGTGGCGAGGTGCTGACCCCATTAGTTTTGCAGTACTAAGTGGTCAGAAGACCACCGGGGTTAGCCTCATGCTGATTGACCAAGGGATGGATACAGGTAAAGTTATTGTGACTAAAAGTATTTCTATTGCCGCCAAAGAGACTACACCTTCGCTAACAAATAAACTTATAGATCTCAGTGACAGGCTTTTAAACGAGTACATCCCTATGTACCTCAACGGCAATGTGCAGCCTCGTTCTCAGTCACACCCTAATAGAGCGACCTACTCGCGTAAGCTAACCAAAGAAGATGGCGTTATAGACTGGCGGAAGCCGGCGGTAGTCGTCGAGCGCGAAATTAGGGCATTCATCGAGTGGCCAAAGAGTCGGACTCATTTGGCTAACAAAGATGTAGTTATTACATCGGCTCACGTTATCGATCAGTCAGGGAAAGCTGGGACCGTATCGGTACGAGACAAAGAAGTTATCGTCCAGTGTGGCAAAGATGCATTATCTATAGATACTTTAAAGCCCGCAGGTAAAAAAGAAATGACCGCCGAGGCATTCCTCGCCGGTCATAGACATCTGATATAAAGACTATTGCTGGGGCGGTTGCGCTGATGCAGCTACAATCTGGGGAGCTTGAGTCTTGATTTCGCCCTTCAGCTTTTCAAGCTCATCAGCAACTACCTGCTTGTAGTTTGGGAAATTAGTTTCGAGCCACTTAAGCGCACCGGCTTCGTCGTTACTGTCAATGAACGCCTCAAACTCATCCAGTTGCTCATTGGTCATCTGCTGAGCTAAAGTCATGCCAACACGCATTTCTAGCGTCTCGTAGATGTGACCAAGCATAGCCCGCTTGTCATCGGGTGCTAGTGTGCCGAGCCCCAGTTCCTGTAGTAGATTGTCATCGAGTTTAAACATGTCAGCCGCCTTTCTTTAGCTTATTTTACCACCAGGTACGCGATAGATCCCAGGACAATTATCATAATTGCGGCCCAAAAGCCTAATTTGATCGCTTGCTTGTAGGCAGCGATTGCAACTGGGTCGTTCTCATGTGTGACCAATCTACTTGGCTCATCTGTTAGCTGAGCCGTACTTTGCGTCTGCTGCAGGGCTTGATACTGGCTAGCAGCTGCGTGCGTACTGACTACTGAGCCGATTGAAGCTGCCCCGACTGGGGCTATGTTATCATCCTTGACCTCGTGACTACGCTCAAAGATACGCTCTACGGGCAAGTCATGCTCTGCTGCGTCTGCGACCTGTTCTAGTATTCCTTCTGGTTTGATCTCTTCCCTTACCTGCTGCTCCACAACTGTCTGGGGCCGTTCTTTTGCTTTAAACATTGGCTGCTCAGGGTTATATAGCCGTTCTACGCGAGGAGCTGGGGCTCTCTCAACGTTTTTTTCCTGCGGGCGCGCAGATTCAATTGGTCTTTCAACCCGAGCTTGCTTCAGTGCCTCGAGTTGTTCATTGTTCTGACGCCGTAACGTCTCTAGTTCTTGCTGGAGGCCAATGCTACGTTCTACCTCTTTGTTTGTTGCCGAGATTTTCTCGTTTACCCGCTTTTCAAGCTTCCTATCTGCCTTTTTACGCCCTAGGTGTTCTAGACCAACCAGTGCCACCGGAAGCACCATACCAGGTCCTCTCTCAATAACTACTTCTTTGGGTTCTTTTTCAGTAGCACTAGAGAGACGGGGGGCCTCGATACGATCATCGTGACGGATGAAGAGTTCTCCCTGTGCCTGCTCAGGCTCTGGAAGCTCTGGGGTAACTGGGTCAATATCAGATTCTAGTTCTGGACCGTCAGGTAGGTGTGGGGTATCTTCTGAATTAGTCACTGACTGGGACTCAACTTCCTCTACTCTTGCAGGCTCCTGCTGAGTTTCAGCAGTTTCTTTAGTAGTACTCGCTACGAGCTGCTCATTATCAGCTTCTTCTGTCTGTTCTCCTGCTGATTCTTTACGATCGACAAGCTGTGTCCAGCTGAACCATGTCTCAGGGTCAAAACCTTGGTTGGCTAATTCGCTGGAACTTGACTCTGGCTTTTCTACAACGTTAGGGAATAACTTGTTGAAAATACGGCGAAATCTTTTGGGTTTTTCATCGCTACTATCACTTTCGGCATTCTCTTCTTGCTCCTTGCGCTTTAAGCCAGCAAGAATTCTAGATACTGCGGAGCTGCCTCGCTTCTTCTTATTGGAGCTGGCTTCAGGGGTAGAATCGTCCTGTCCTTCTGGATCAAAGCGACGGTTTTCCATGTAAATATTATATCACTTTTACAAAGTTCTTGCAATCACTTCTCTGGTGAAGAGCTCTATGTGATCGCCTTCTTGCAGATCAACTTTTGAGGTAGTAGCAATACTCATGCCACACATTTCGCCTTCAAAGACTTCTTTAGTATCGGCGGGACCACGTTGCAGCTTAGTTACTTCTACATCTGCAATTGTTTCACCCTCACGTTTTACTCGGGCAAGTGCAGGTACAACTAACTTGCCCTTAGAGACTTCACCGCCACAGATTACCTCTGTTTTAGTTGTCTTGAACACACCCTTTACCACGAGTCGCCCTAGGTCAGTTTCGACAATTTCTGGTGGCAGTAACTTGGTGAGTTCTTCTTTAACATCATCTATTAGCTCATATATCACCCTGTAAGAACGGAGTGCAATCTTGTCCCTAGAAGCAAGCTGCTTGATGTTACTTGGGGCGTTAACATTAAAGCCATAGATTAGCGCATTACTACTACGGGCCATGTGTAGGTCATTCTCGCTGATAGCACCCACTCCAGAACCAACTACCCGAATTGCCACTTCATCTGTATCGAGTGTTTTGAGATTATCAATAACAGAGGTCAAGGAGCCTTGTACATCTGCTTTTACGATAATATTCAATTCATTGACATCGTTGCTGCGGTTAATAATACGGATTAGTTCGTTACTATTGATATCGAGACGACCACCTGCCTGACTACGGCCAGCGTACTGGGCTGCCTCTGTACGAGCTACTTTCTCGTTAGCTGCAAAAATAAACTCGTCACCGAACTCAGGCAAAACTTTAAAGCCAGTAATACGTACTGGTGTTGAAGGAGGTGCCTCTTTAATGGGTTGTCCTGTAGTGGTTTCAAGGTTACGAACGCGCGCGTAAGTACCACCAGCTACGATAAAATCACCGACCTTAAGGACGCCAGCCTCGACTAACGCCTCTGCAACAGCACCTCTGCCCTGTTCCATATGGGCTTCAATGATCAATCCCGCGGCAGGTACATCGGTATCAGCGCGTAGGTCTTCTACGTCCGCTACAAGTAGCACCATATCCAGTAGCCCGCTAAGATTCTCTCCTGTCTTTGCGGATACCTCGACTACGACCGTCTCACCGCCCCACTCTTCTACTAAAAGATTCTGTTCGGCAAGCTGCTGCTTAATTCGATTGGCGTCGGCGCCTTCCTTATCTATCTTGTTAATTGCTACGATGATCTTGACATTTGCTTTGCGCGCAAAACGAATTGCCTCAAGAGTTTGAGGCTTGAGGCCATCATCTGCAGCTACCACAATTACCACTAGATCAGTTAGACGGGCGCCGTGCTCACGAATTGCCGCAAAGGCTTCATGACCAGGAGTATCCAGGAAAGTAATCTTACGTTCACCGTGTGCGATCTGATAGGCCGAGATGTGCTGGGTAATACCGCCGGCTTCGCCCTTTGCAACTTGAGCGCCCCGGATAGCATCCAGTAAGCTTGTCTTGCCGTGGTCAACATGACCCATTACTGCTACTACTGGTGGGCGGGTGCCTGCCTTGTCACTAACAGCACGCTTTTCACGCGGTGCGGCTTCTTCAACTTCTTTGCGCTTGAGTTCTATATCGAGATCAAGCTCGCCAACAATAATCTGAGCGGTATCAAAATCGATACGCTCGTTTACGGTTGCCATTACCCCATTCTTGAACAGTTCCGTTATAAGCTTAGTCACCGGCAGCATGAGCTTTTCGGCGAGGTCGCCAACGGTAGTCATATCTTCAATTTCAATCTGAGTCGCCATGGTTTCCTCGTCCTTTCTGGCATGCTTGCCGGTTTAAAACTTACATCGCTGTTATTTTGCGTCTTTGAGACTTAAAGCGATCTTGCGCCCTTCGGTGTCGATATCAAGCACCTTGAACTTTTTCTTCTCATTCAACTGGAAGATCTTCTCAGGATCAGCACCTTCGTCATCTGACATCTCAGAGACGTGCACGAGGGCTTCAACCGCCGAGCTAAGCTGTACGAATGCACCAAATGGTGTAATTCGGGTCACCTTACCTTCGACGACATCGCCTTTGCCGAATGCTTTTACTTCCTGCAACCATGGGTCCTCTTGCATTTGCTTGAGGCTGAGGCTGAGGCGGTCCTTGTCGATTGCGATGATCTTAGCTTCGACAGTCTGGCCGTTCTTTACGTAGTTACGTGGGTCTTCGACACGCTCCCAAGAAATTTCTGAGATATGGATCAGACCTTCAATACCGTCGACATTGACGAATGCACCAAAGTCAATAACACCGGTGACCACACCTTCAACGACATCACCAACCTTGAGCTTGGCAAATCTTGAAGCCATATCGTCTTTAACAGCTTCCTTCTCAGAGAAGATCAGCTTATTATCTTTACGGCTGATGTCCAGGATTCGAACGCGAAGAGTCTTCTTTGTCAGAGCGTTAAGCTTCTGGAGAATTTCATCCTTATCCGCACCAGATACTCGAGGATAGTGCCCTGCGGCAAGCTGGGAAACTGGCAAGAAACCTCGGATACCTTCGAGCTCTACCAGCAAACCACCTCGGTTAGCGTCGTATGGTGAAATCTCGATGATTTCCTGGTTGTCGAATGACTTCTGTAGTTCATCCCAACCACGATCCTTGGCAGCACGGCGCATGCTAAGCAGCGCATGACCTTCGTCCAGCTCAGGGTCGACAACAGATACAACTATCGGTTGGCCTTCCTCAATAGTCTGACCGTGGCCGATCTCGCGGCGCATTACTACACCGGTACCACGTGCATCGAGGTCGATCCAGATCTCGTTCTTACGAACAGAGGTGACCACACCTTCGACGACATCGCCTGTTTTAAGTTGTTGAATGTCACTCTGGGCGAGTAGCTCGTCCATCGTGAGAGTTGATTTTGACATGTTTTACATGCCTCCTTATTTCTGCGGCAACCCTTAGGCTGTTTCCCCGTTCAGAATTCAGGGGTAATTGTAGCAGAAGAACGGAGGTAAAGCAAAACCTGCCCTACAGCTGTACTAAGTAATACTAACTCTGTACACTAATTGTCATGTACGCAGCAGTCGATATTGGCGGGACCAAGACCCTCGTAGCCGTCTTTAACCCAGAGGGAAAAGTAGTTGAGCAGTTAAAATTCCCTACACCGAAGGAATACAAAGAATTTCTTGCAGAACTGGCAAGAACTGTTGAGAAATTATCAACAAGGGATTTTAAGGCGGTCGGAGTGGCTGCACCAGGTAAAATCAATCATACACAGGGGTCAATGACAGTTGCTGGCAATCTCCCGTGGCGGGATACTCCTCTCCAGGCTGATATAGAAAGGGCTTTCCATGCACCCGTTTGCCTTGAAAATGACGCAAAGGCCGCAACCGTAGCAGAAGCACGTGCTGCCGGTGAAAACTACCCTAAAGTTGTATATATAACAATATCAACAGGGGTCGGCGCTGGCGTCTGTTTAGACGGAAAGCTTGTACCTGCACTCGATGACGCAGAACCAGGCTGGATGAGCGTCGATAACAATGGTGAGATGACACCCTGGGAGAAAGTCGCCTCTGGTCAAGCCCTTGTTGCAAGGACTGGCCAGCGTGCCAGTGATCTAGAAGATCCTCAGGCATGGGATACTCATGCACGTAATGTAGCCAAAGGAATGATCGCAGTAATTGCTATAGTGCAGCCTGTCCTCATTGTTTTAGGTGGCATCGTTGGCAATCATCTAGACAAATATGAAAATCCCCTCATGAAATATTTGCGTTCATACGAAAACCCTTCTGTGCAGATTCCACCTATCAGAAAATCTGTTCACCCTGAAGAAGCAGTAATATATGGTTGCTATGAGCTCGCCAAAGATTTTGCCAACGCCTAAAATCCTAGAAGACGTTAAACCTCTTCTTGTCGATAATATAACCCTTCTCTCAGGCGAGACTTTTCTGTGGTCACCAAAGGATAGAATGATAGTATATGATCCCGAAAAGCTCACTGAAGACCCAGGACAATGGTCGCTTCTCCATGAAATTGCACATGCCACCTTGGGACACCAGAGTTACGAAAGCGATTTTGAACTATTACAGCTTGAGGTAGCTGCCTGGGAAGAGGCTAAGCGGTCTGCTGCAAAGCTTCGTATAAACATAAACGATAATTACATCGAGGATTGCCTTGATAGCTATCGTGACTGGTTACATCAACGAAGTACCTGCCCAACTTGCGGTAGTGGTGGGCTCCAACATGATTCAAGAGAATACCGCTGTCACAACTGTTTAAGTACATGGCATGTTAGTACGTCACGGTTCTGCAGACCTTACCGCATGAAACAGGTAAAAAAGGTAACAAAAAAATCGCCTGATCATACAGATCAGACGACTTTCCGTTAAACCTCTTGAGCTAAATTTCGATAAGGAATGGCTGCAGTACCTGGGCGAAGGTGAAGCACGGAAGGAGACGTATTTAAATACGGCTACTGAGTACTGGAACCTTTAACCTGGTAATGTGGCTATTAATAAAAAGAACCACTCGGTTTACCCGAGCGGCTCTTTTTATGCCTGGTCGAAATTACTCGGCTGACTTAGTCCGACGAGAAATACGGCCGCCCTTTGCACCAGCAAGGCGAGCTAGTTCACGGTTAGCGTAAAAGCCACCAGTCTTGCCCTTCTTACCACCTTGAGCACCAATTTTTGCGTAAAAATCAGCACCATACTTTGCTTTATTAGTTGCTGCGGCAGCTTTGCCACCAGTCTTTGTTCCAGCCATTGGATTCTCCCTTATGTGCGTGCACGTTTATGTGGTACATCTTGGGCGCTAATCTTACGTCTGATCTTTCACCGTACTTTAGTACGCCTCTAGATCAAGCCTCGATTATCATCCCAACCTGCACTCACCTAAACATCCACTTAACAGTATTAGATTGTCGTCTATCACTGTTAAATTAGTTTGTGAGGCTCCCCTGTAATCGAAAATAAAAAGAGGACATCCGCGGTTTGTTATACGGGATCGCCCTCTCTTTTTATTTTCTTCTTACGAAGATGTATCTATATTAGCATAACGTTTATAGTTTGTCAATAATGTTATGCTTACATACTAATGTTTCCAGACGTCGGCCCGCCATTCTTGCGTATCAGCCGTATTTACAGCCGTAGCGAACATACCATTACATGCTCGAATAGTAACTGTGTTTGCTGCGGTCACGGATCCGCTCCACATCAGGTTCACTGTTTCAATCCCACCGGCTTGTGGCCACGGCGTTACAGTCACAGTGTCCCCAATAGCCGCCCCGGTAACGGTAATCGTTCCGTAGTTGCCACAAGTCTCTGCTGCAATATTAGCCGATACTACGTTTGTTCCCTGAGCAGACAAGTGCCCTGTTATTGCTGTCCCCGTACCGATAGTGAAGCTAGTCGTAGCGGTAACGTTGCCACTACAGGTAAGGTTGCCTGTTGCCCCTGACACGGTACAGCCTGTGGCTCCGGATCCACCAGCGAAGTTAATAGTGGTTGCGGTTGCAGCGCCTGGACCGATATTTAACGTTGTTGATGCACCAGCGAAGTTAATAGTGGTTGCGGTGGTGTTCAGCAGATTGAACGTTGTTTGATTGGTTAGCAGGTCATCTCCTTGTATCAAGAAGTCACTGTTGGTCGTGAGCTCAGTAGCTGCCGAACGATACAGTGTGGCGTCACCACCTACCAAGAGACCACCAGTTGAGCCCTGTGCCGACAAAACTAACTGACCTGCAGCGGTGATAGTACCGTCGATAGTAAGATTAGTATTGAATGCACCGTTACTATTGCTCAAGTTAACATTTACATCCGCAGCACCGAGGTCTGCTGCAGCACTCTGTAAGTTACTTGCACGGAGATTACCCGCTACCTCTGCAGTTGCGAGGTCAACAGCATTTGTTGAACTTCCAGAACCTATTAATATGCTTGAGGTAAGGGTGTCAGATACCTCTCCGTCTGCCCATGTAAAGGCGATACTGCCAGAGTTGGCCAAAGCTGTTTTAGTTACCGTAGCACACGTGAGGGCTCCACTGGCGGCAATAGTAGTTGCGTAGGTGTCTGCAGCACAGTCCGCTGGATTTGCTGCCAGCGCGGTGGCTGTACTTGCGTTGCCGGTTAACGCACCGCTAAAGGTTGTCGCAGTGATAGTACCGTCAGTTGTTAGGTTAGTGACAAATGCTCCGTTAGTATTGCTTAGAACAATGTTCACGTCAGCGGCGCCGAGGTCGGCTGCAGCACTCTGGAGATTACTTGCCCTAAGGTTGCCCGCAATTTCAGCCGTAGCCAAGTCTATCGCATTAGTTGTGCTGCCACTGCCAACAAAGATACTTGAAGTAAGGGTGTTTGATACATCAGCGTCAGTTATTGCAGCACATGTAAGATCACCACTTGCCGCTATAGCATTTGCGAACAGATTGGCAGAACAATCGGTAGGGTTCGTGGCGAGGGTAGTCGCAGTTGAGGCGTTTCCAGTTAATCCACCCACGAATGTGTTTGCTGTTACGGTACCATCTGTCGTAAGGTTGGTTACAAACGCGCCATTAGTGTTAGATAGGTTTACGGTAACATTGGCAGCACCGAGGTCTGCTCCGGCGTTCTGAAGATTGTTTGCTTGGAGATTCCCTGCTACTTCAGCTGTAGCGAGATCTATAGCAGTAGTAGAACTTCCTGAGCCAACGAATGAACTCGCTGTCAGTGTGTCGGAGACATCGGCATCCGTGATAGCAGCACAAGTTAAATTACCGCTAGCAGCAATAGCGTTAGCAAATTGATTAGCAGAACAATCTGTTGGGTTGGCTGCTAAAGCTGTAGCGGTGGCCGATAGGTTCACAGTGATACTATCAGGTATATCTGCGTCTGTTAAGCTTGCGCATGTCAAGTTACCACTTGCCACTATAGCGGTAGCGAACTGATTCGCTGCACAATCTGTTGGGTTGGCTGCAAGTGCGGTGGCGGTTGATGAGTTACCTGTAAGCGCACCGATGAAAGTAGTGGCCGTGAGGGTGCCATCAGTGGTGATGTTTGTATTGAAGGCTCCATTGGAGTTACCGAAGTTAACTGTTACATCTGCGGCGCCTAAATCAGCGGCAGCAGATTGTAGGTTATTGGCCCTCAAATTGCCTGATACTTCAGCGGTGGCTAGGTCGATTGCTGTAGTAGATGAGCCACTTCCCACGAATAGGCTTGCAGTTAGTGTATCAGACACGTCCGCATCGGTGATAGCAGCACAAGTTAAGTTACCACTTGCTGCGATGGCATTGGCAAACTGGTTGGCACTACAATCTGTTGGGTTAGCTTCTAGAGCTGTAGCGGTGGCTGCGTTACCAGTTAACGCACCGACAAAGGTTGCGGCAGTGAGTGTTCCATCTATGGTCAGGTCGGTTACAAATGCACCGTTGGTGTTAGACAGGTCAATGGTTACATTGGCGGCACCGAGATCGGCGCCAGCACTCTGGAGGTTAGTAGCTTGTAACTGTCCTGACACCTCGTTAGTCGCAAGGTCGATGGCGGCACCGAGCTTGGTTACATTAGAAGACAATGCTCCGTCAGCTACTGCGCTTGAGGCTCCTATAGTCAGTGTATCGGATACATTACTATCAGCTAATACACCGTTAATTTCTGCTGTAGCAAGATCAATTGCATTAGTAGTTGAACCTGAGCCCACAAATATACTAGACGTCAGCGTATCGCTCACTTCGGCGTCTGACCATGTAAAGCCAAGCGTGCCGCCACTAGACAAAGCTGTCTTAGACACAGCCGAGCAAGTCAGTGTACCATTTGCAGCAATAGTTGTA
>CAZXBL010000020.1:0-17606 GCA_964638875.1 uncultured Candidatus Saccharibacteria bacterium
CGCTTCGGCACCACGTGCTACGCAAGAAGTGGATATATCAAACGCCTGGGCTGAGTATTGCAGTTACATATGGGATAGCAGCGGGTTCAGTGTTCTATAATAAGGGCAATGAAAGATCGTGAGTCATCGCCACTTCTCTGGCCACGCCTCCAGCCTGGAGATTGCGTACGAATTATCTCTCCTGCCAGTTTTCCTGAAGCGGCTGATGTGGCCCGTCTTCAATCGGAACTCGAATCGTGGGGATTGGTCGTCGAGATCGGCGCTCATGTCTTCGATCAGTGGGGCTACATGGCCGGCACCGATCAGGCCCGGCTCGCCGACCTGAACGCTGCCTTCCGTGATCCGAACGTGCGTGCCGTCTTCACCTCGCGGGGCGGGGCCGGCGCCTACCGGATCGCAGGCTCGATCGACTTCGACGCTGTCCGAGCCGACCCGAAGCCACTAGTCGGCTTCAGCGACATCACCTACCTCCAACTCGCACTCTGGCGCGAGTGCCGGTTGCCAACCATCCACGGTGCCGCCGTAGGTGTCGAGGCAAAGGCCTCGCTCCAGCGAATCCTGATGGACACCAAACTGGCGGTGCTGACCCGCGACCCGACGGCGTACAGCGCCCGCATCCAAGTTGCCGGCGCAGCTTCCGGTCCACTCATCGGCGGCAACCTCTCATCGATCGCCCACATGGCTGGAGCGGGACTCCCCGCGCTTGACGGAGCGATCCTGCTCCTAGAAGACAAGCGCGACATGGGGCTCGGCCGGGTCGACCGACAGCTCACCCAGCTCAAGCAAGCCGGAGCACTCGACAACCTTGCAGGCGTTGTTCTCGGACTCTTCACCGGTTTCGACGACTACGAGGACCGCGGCTGGACTTTGATCGATGTTCTCAAAGATCACTTCGCGCCACTCGGGGTTCCTGTGCTGGGTGGGCTCAACATCGGACACAACGGCATCGGTCCTGATGGCAAACCTGATCAGACCTGCGTCATCTTGGGGGAGACAGTCAGGATCGATGTCGAAGCCGGCACTCTCACGGGCCAAAGCCGCTAAGCCCTAGGTCAACGCTCAGCCACGGGCGGTCGCATCTGCACCCCAGCCCGCAGCAGCGCCTGCCGCATCGTCTGGTACTTCCGATCGAACTTCGCTGCCACCTGGGCGATCGTCAGCCCGCTGCCGTACAGCTCGACGGCCTCCTCGACCTCGGCTTTGGTCAGCGGTTCTCGACGCGGGCGCATCACCCCGGCACGGTGCAAGTAGTGCCGCGCCGTCTCATGATGCACCCCAACCTCCCGAGCCAGCCCCTTCACGGTGCCACCAGCCTCATACCGTTCGATGAGGTTGTTGAGTTCTCCAGCACTGAGACGTTTGTGCGATTGGCTCAGCTTGGTGACCACACTGGCCTCAGCCACCACAGGAGACGGTCTGGTTCCCTGTAGAACAGGGGCGGAGTAGTTTGAGAGGCATCTCCATAGGAGCACCAAATGTTAATTATTGGACGCTTAAGCGTCCTTTTTGTTTTACCTTAGGTGGTAAAATATAAAAGATACAACTTTAAAAAAAGGGGTAAATAATATGGCTAAATATATTGATGGATTTATACTCGTAGTGCCAAAAGGAAGAGAGGCAGAATACCAAAAAATGGCAGAAGAAGGTCGTGATTCGTGGATGAAGCACGGCGCGCTCCAGTATTTTGAATGCCGTGGGGATGATCTGAAGCAACAAGAGATGGGTGATATGAAATCCCGCGCTTACAAAGAAATGGCTGGTGCGGGTGATGATGAAAACGTCTGGTTTTCTTTCATCGTTTTTGAATCTAAAGAACACCGAGAGGAAGTTAACGCCAAAGTTATGGCTGAAATGGATGAAGCGTACAGCGACCAGACTGACTTTGAAATGCCTAATGACATGCAGAAAATGGCATACGGTGGCTTTGCAGTAGCAGTGGAGGGGTAGGATTGTTCTCCAGTTTGCTTATGCTTGCAATATAAGTACAGTTCACCATAATAATTTTCATGAGCAATACTATTGTCGAAGATTTGGAATTTAAGAGTGCTTTATTTAGCCCAGAACCCTATAGTGACGAAGGGGAAGCGGATGGGCTACCAACACTAAGCGAAGTTGGTATCGACCAGGAATTACAGCACCGGAACTGGCAAGCTGAAAAGGCAGGTCGTCAACTGGTAGGGCTTGAGAGCGAGGGTGTTGATAGCTATGGGTATACGGTTTATAGAGATTTACTAGAGGAAGACGAGCTTCCTGACGCGGTTTACCTTGATCCTCGTTGTTTCCTGCGAGAAACGAATTTGATTGATGTGTTAGAAGCGGCTGCAAATGTGGCGATTGATTACGAGGAAATTCGGATGATTGCCCCAATTGTAAAAGGCATGATACATACTGCACAAAGTAGTCACTTTAGTGGAGACAAAATGCGTAAGTACATGCCAACAGTTATGCGATCCGCCGACATTAACTCGATCCAACCTTATGTTGATTTTATAAATGGCAACACACTCAAGGGACTAGAAGAATCAAGAGATATACTTAAAGAGATGGCGCATGCCGTTCAGGCACTTCCTGAAAAAGGAGTCCACCGAGACGACCCAGGTCTACGTCGTCTCGATAAGCAGATTTTGTTAGAAAATATTGGTCAAGCATGGATCCGTAAGGGTATGCCCATAGCGGAAATTGATTGGCTCCCATAAGAGGATATGACTACTAAACTAGTGTCTTAGTTAACATAAAAATTGACTAAAGTTTGTTACATTACGACTCATGAGGAAAATAATAGTTCTGAGTTTTGTCAGTCTTGATGGCGTAATGCAAGCACCGGGTGGGCCAGAAGAGGACACCTCCGGCGGTTTTAAATACGGGGGCTGGACCTTCCCTTATTTTGACGATTTTTCTGGCAATATAATGAACGAGCAAATGCGCATGCCATTTGATTTGCTGCTTGGTGAAAAGACATATGATATCTTTGCTGGTTACTGGCCACACCAAAGCGGCGACATCCCAGCAGGAGTTTTCAACAAAGCCACAAAGTATGTCGTCTCGGATTCATCACCAGAATTGACCTGGGAAAACTCGGTACTTATTGAAGGTGACGTAGCCGCAAAGCTAAAAGAGCTTAAACAGCAAGACGGACCGATGCTGCAGGTTCATGGTAGCGGTAATATGATCCAAACTTTGCTTCAGAATGATCTCGTCGACGAACTATGGCTAAAGATATTTCCTGTAACACTTGGCAACGGAAAGCGTCTATTTGCAGAGGGGACAATGCCGGCTGCGTTCGAGCTAATGGAATCCAAAACTACACCAAGCGGTGTAATCTTCGCGAATTACAAAAGAGCTGGGGAAGTTAAGACTGGCTCATTCGCTTGAGAATACGCTGAACAGTTAGCGGTGTGCGTGAAGTAATATTTTTACCAAACTGCTTTTCTAGCCAAGTCATCAAGTCAGTGGTCTTCATAACTGTGTTGTCTGTAACGGTAAATAAAGTATTGTTGGCGTATCCAACTACTTTGTAAGGTTTGCCCTCTGGCTGGAAAGGTAGGCTAAAGCCTGGTTGAGTCGGGTGCTGAAAGAATGTGACTAGTAGGTATGAACTGTTACTATGGGTAACTCCGGCAAAAGGATCTGAGTCTAGGATCTTCTGTAGCTGTTGCTGGCTTCTCACAATAGTAGTTGCTTGGAAGCCGAGCATCTCAGGCCAAGCGGCTTCTATTAACTGTTCTAGCTTGCGTACATTACTTTCACTGGATTCAAAGATTACATTTCCACTGGATATGACAGATTCCACACTAGAAAAACTGAGTGATTCCAGAACACCACGTAGTTTTTCGTTTGTTTTATGAGGGTCACCTGGACCAATACCCCGAATTAGGGCAACATATTTAGTCATACTCACAGTATAGTGGGTTTTATCTTTATCGCTAGCGACAGCCTGGTATGATTATTAGTATGAAGACACAGCCAACCGGTGTAAGCGTAGAGTCGTTTCTACAGACCGTCAGCGCACAAAGACGCAAAGAAGCTCATGTTTTGATTGAGATGATGCAGGCAATCTCTGGTGAAAAACCATATATGTGGGGATCAAGCATCATTGGATTTGGATCAATGCATTATAAATATGATTCTGGACGTGAGGGCGATATGCCATTACTTGCTTTTAGCCCACGTAAAGCGAGCCTAACAGTGTACTTTGAGGGTTTTGATAAGTATGCTGATGAGTTGACAATACTCGGCAAACACAAGAGCAGCGTATCTTGTTTATACATAAATAAACTCGATGATATAAAACTGGACGTACTGCGTGTGATGCTGGAGAAGTCATTTATCAAAAACTCT
This sequence comes from uncultured Candidatus Saccharibacteria bacterium, assembly GCA_964638875.1. Classification (GTDB taxonomy): domain Bacteria; phylum Patescibacteriota; class Saccharimonadia; order Saccharimonadales; family JALRHH01; genus JALRHH01. The sequence continues at coordinate 4,339 of CAZXBL010000020.1, forward strand.
AAAAAACCTTGATTTTAATATTTTTGTTAAGTTAAAATTTAGAATATGAAGTTGCTCCCCGAAGAACGCAAGCAAATCGAGAACGAGATGCTCTTTAGGCGTGCTAATGAAAAAGTTGGGACTGACTTAGACGAACTGGATAAGTTACATATTGCTGATGGCAATCCCCACCTTTTAAGGGACGACAACTTGCTGCTGGATTTTAAATGTGAGTGTTCCGATGAGAACTGCGAGGTAAGGGTACCAATGAGGCTCAGCCATTACAGGAAACTGCATCTAGACCGCAGTACTTTTATTATTAAGCCAAACCACGAACTGAAATCAATAGAAAAAGTAATTGAAGTATCTGACACCCATAGCGTGGTCAAAAAAAATAATGTCACTGCCGAACCTAGGCTGGACGCAGATTTTAATAAAACAGATCTTGATAATTCAGCTCGGTAGTCAATTGGCGTAAGATTTATAGCTGGGCAAAGTGTCCGTTAATGACGCTTATGTCTGTAAGCTATTTAGCAGCGTGTTCCTGATAACATTGGTACCATTACCTCTGTTTGTAATAAGAGAAGAGGGTAGATGAGACCTGGTGAAATTGTTCATAATGCTTTTGAAGTATCACAAAGGGCCGCGCCGATTGTTGAGGGTCTTTTTTGGACACCTCCCCGAATGGCGGGGGCTGTGTTCTTGGTTGCAAAACAAGTAGTAACTGATTCAGTGAAGGTGGTTAGACCCAGGACAAGCCAAGAGCTTGCAAGGGATTTGGCAGGAGCGCACGTAAAAGAAGAGGCAGACGAGGCTTTAGAAAAAATAAGGATCGGACGTCAGACACATATCCCAGAAATTGTATCTGAGGGGAGGACCGACTTGGCTAAGGTCGTTATAAAAGCTGGAGAGGCAGAAACTGTGCCCTGGAAGGACACAGACCAGGTTATAGAAATGGCAAAAGGGGCAAAGGTTGACCCTGGCTGTGTTAAAGGCAATGAACGCGAAAGGCTGGAAAGCGTCCTCGAAAGGCATGACGTGGTTGAGGATATGTCCATATACAAGGAAAATAAGCTATAATCTGACGGTACGCTATAAGCGTATCTGAGGCGCCGTGGCCGAGTGGTTAGGCAGGGGTCTGCAAAACCTCGTACACCGGTTCAATTCCGGTCGGTGCCTCCAATTGTATGCTTAGGAAAGAGTCTTGCTTCACCAGAAGCAGGGCTCTTTTTATGTCGTGGTAAAATGACAGCGTGAAAAAAATTGAACTAGCAGGCTGTGTAATCCTTGATGACTACAATCGTATTTTGTTGTTGCACCGGAGTACCGAACAGCTATCACAATGGGAATTACCAGGTGGGAAAGTAGAGTCAGATGAAACCTCAGAAGCAGCCGCAGTCAGGGAAATTAAAGAAGAACTAGGTGTTGACGTTAGACTGACGAAATCGCTTGGAAACGGCGAATTTCAAACTGAAGAAAAAGAATACCGCTATACATGGTTTCAAGCAGTTATAACAGCTGGTGAAGCCGAATTACATGAACCGGATACCTTTGACGACTTAGAATACTTTGAGGTGGAAGAATTACTCAGTCTGGCCCTTTCTCAAAACATGCAAGTCCTACTTGAGAAGTTATTCTCCGGAGAAGTCAGCTTTATAGTATAATCTGAGGGTTAATTCCGGGCGAGTGGCGGAATTGGTATACGCGACGGACTTAAAATCCGTTGGTTGAATAAACCTTGTGGGTTCAAGTCCCACCTCGCCCACCATTAAAACAACTCCTAGGAAGGAGTTTTTTTATTTGCAGGCAAAATCAGTGTATAACTGGGGTATAAGTGATATAATAAGGGCACATAAAGACAACAGGGAGTGACTGAAATGGGTGTAGGTTTAATAGCATTGGTAGTAGCGGGCGTCTTATTAATAGCATTGATTGCGCTGTATAACGGTTTAGTTCGCGCAAAAATTCGTGTTGACGAGGCATGGAGCGACATTACGGTTCAGTTGAAGCGGCGACTTGACCTGATCCCAAACTTGATTGAATCAGTGAAGGGTTACGCCAAGCACGAAAGTGAAGTATTCCAGGCAGTTACAGAGGCAAGGGCAAACACGCTGAACGCCCAAGGTGTCCAAGAGACAGCTAAGGCTGAGAACCAGTTTGAACAAGCATTGAAGAGCCTATTTGCGGTATCTGAGGCATACCCTCAGTTGCGCGCAACAGAAAACTTCCAGCAGCTACAGGCTGAATTGGTAGACACAGAAGACAAGATCCAGGCTGCACGCCGCTTTTACAACGGTTCAGCACGTGATTTGAACATCAAAATCAAGTCATTCCCGAACATCATTTTTGCTGGCGTTCTCGGATTTAAAGAACGAGAGTTCTTTGAAGTAGAAGATTTGGCTTCTGTTGAAAAGCCTGTCGAAGTTAAGTTTTAGGAGAGTAAAATGTATTCAGAAATTGCTGCTAACAAGCGCAAAACCCTGTTTATTTTTGTAGGATTTCTAGTCCTGATCTTGGGGCTGTCCTGGGTAGCCGGCGCTTTTTTGACTGGGGATAGTAGCTTCACGCCAATACTCACTATCGGATTCTTTATAGGATCAATTGTCTATGCATTAATTACTTATTATGGTGGTGCAAAACTAGCAACTGCAGTAAATGGTGCACATGAGATTGAAAAGAAGGACAATCCCCGGCTATATCGCATTGTAGAAAACCTTGCGATTACAGAGGGTATGCCGATGCCCAAAGTCTATATCATGGATGACCCTGCATTAAATGCGTTTGCCACTGGGCGGGACCCCAAACATGCTGTTGTATGTGCAACCACAGGCATACTGGACGCACTAGACGACCAAGAGCTAGAGGGCGTCATGGCTCACGAACTAGGACACGTCAAGAACTATGACATCCGAGTGTCGATGTTTGCATTCGGTTTAGTGTCTGTCGTGTCTCTGATTGCCGATCTAATACTTCACTTTGCATTTTTCTCGGACAGTGATAACCGCAATCCATTTATCTACATACTTGGCTTTGCCGCTGCGCTCATAGCCCCACTTGCAGCTACATTCATTCAATTAGCAATCTCACGGCGCAGAGAATACTTGGCTGATGCAACAGGTGCATTAACAACGCGGTACCCAGAAGGTCTTGCAAGCGCACTAGAGAAAATTAGCCAGCAAGGCAGCGCTACTCGTCGAGCCAACAGCTCAACAGCACACTTGTTTTTTGCAAACCCCCTAAAGGGCGGCAGTATCGCGGGCCTATTTAGTACACACCCACCGGTTGAAGAGCGCATTGCTCGGCTACGAAATATGGGACGAGCTGCCTAGGAGTAGGAAAAATTATGCCTCGCACAGTCAGTAAAACCAAGAAACAACTAAAACCCAAGAGGCAAACCGATGCTTCTAAAAAAACTACTGATGATAAAAGAGTGCTAGCGCGACCAGAATACAAGTCATTCAGACTATCCAAGCGACTAAAACACCCCAGCAAGAAACTGCCGGGTTCGTTCAAGCTCACCAAGCGGGCTTTTACCCATATCTGGCGTTACAAAAAATTATTTGCGATCATTGCGCTGACCTATCTGATTCTCAATTTGCTACTGGTTAGAGGCTTTCTATTTACTGCTGACCTGGGCGAGATTAAGTCCGCAATGAGTGAACTATTTAGCGGATCAACAGGTCAAATTGCTGGTGCGTTAACTGTCATGGGCCTTTTAGTGGGTTCGTTGAACCCAGCATCAGAAGTGGCGGCACTGTATCAGAGTTTCTTGGTACTGGTATTTTCTATGTTTATTATCTGGGCACTGCGTCAAACATATGCCGCCGAATTGCCTCGTGCCCGGGACGTTTTTTATAAATCTAGCTACCCGTTAGTGCAGTTTATCATTATTGTTTTTGTGATAGGGTTACAATTAATACCCCTGTTACTGGCAAATTTCTTATATGCGGCTACAATCATTTCAGGTTTAAGTACAAGCTTTGCTGAAGTATTAGCCTGGTCGGCTCTCATATTCTTATTGGTGCTATGGAGCCTATATATGGTGACTGTGTCGCTATTTGCGGTTTATATCGTGACTTTGCCTGACATGACGCCGCTTAAGGCACTGCGCTCTGCCAAAGGGTTGGTGCAATACCGCCGGTGGACAGTTATGCGAAAAGTAATCTTCATTCCGTTCGCGCTGGCTGTCTCTGGGTTTGTAGTCATGTTGCCACTTGTGTGGTTCCTGAGTGGGGCAGCTGAAATTATCTTCCTTGTTTTGAGCGCCTTTATCCTACCGATTATTCACAGTTATGTCTACGCGCTATACCGAGAACTATTGGCATGAACCGTTCTGAGGCCAAGGATAGGATCGAGAAGCTCAAGCAGCTAATAAATGACTATCGCTATCATTACCATGTATTAGATGAATCAACTATGAGTGAGGCAGCGGCAGATAGTCTCAAGCACGAGTTGGCGCAACTAGAAGATCAATTTCCAGACCTATTAACTAATGATAGCCCAACTCAGCGTGTCGCGGGCGTAGCGCTTGATAAGTTTGTAAAGGTTACACACCGCAGCCGTATGATCAGTCTAAACGACGTTTTTGATCGTACAGAGGTCGAAGCTTGGGTAGCCCGAATGGATAAATTACTGCCGGGCGCTCAGCATGAATTTTTCTGTGACATTAAGATGGACGGCTTAGCGTGCTCACTCATTTACGAAGACGGCGTTTTTGTTCAAGCGGTAACTCGCGGCGATGGGCAGGTTGGTGAGGATGTCACCATGAACGTCCGTACAATCGAAAATGTACCACTGCGGCTCCGTAGAGCGAAGGGCTTCGAGCAATTTTTGCGAGGGCGTACAGAAATTCGTGGCGAGATAATCATGAGTAAGGCAGACTTTGCAAAACTGAACGAGGCGAGGGAAAAGGCCGGACAGCCACTTTTCAAGAATCCCCGAAATTTGGCTGCAGGTACCATACGGCAGCTCGATCCTCGCCTGGTAGCTGAGCGGCCACTGCAGTTCAGGGGCTATGATCTGCTTCGGGACAACTTAAAAGACGTTCCAACTAACAGTTTTGCTTATGAAGCGATAGGGGCTATCGGGCTTGCCCGTAACACCCAGGCAAGTGTATTTACGAATCTTGATGATGTTATGCAATTTGTTGATAAATGGGATGAAAAACGTCTTGAATTACCATTCAATACAGACGGCTTAGTAGTCAAAGTTAACGATCGTGAAGCGTTTGAGCGCTTAGGTATTGTCGGTAAAACGCCGCGTGGTGCCGTTGCCTTCAAATATGCAGCAGAAGAAGCCACAACTGTCGTAAAAGACATCGTTATTAGTATTGGACGAACTGGTGCAGCAACTCCTGTAGCTGTCTTTGACCCGGTACAGGTGGCAGGTACTACAGTACAACATGCCAGCCTGCATAACGCAGACGAAATTGCACGTAAAGATGTACGCATTGGCGACACGGTAGTGATCTTCAAGGCAGGTGATATTATCCCGCAGGTCCAGAGTGTTCTAACCGAACTTCGTCCTAAGAATACCAAACCGTTTGTCTACGAGCAGGCGCTTGAGGAACAATATCCGGAGCTTGAATTTGACCGCCAAGGTAATGATGTGGTCTACCGTGTCAAAGGTCTGACTGGACCGCTAATTCTGAAACGTGCGGTCGAACATTTTGCCAGTAAAGGTGCGCTTGATATTGATACGCTCGGCGAAAAGAATGTGGTTGCGTTGGTTGACGCTGGTTTGGTCAAAGACATTGCCGACATATATAGGCTTACCAAGGAGGAACTTCTGAAGTTAGACCGGTTCGCAGAAATTTCAGCACAGAAACTAGTTGATGCTATTCAGGAAAAGAAGAACCCACCGCTGGCACGGTTTATATTTGGTTTAGGCATCCGCCATGTGGGCACACAAACGGCGATTGATTTAGCTAATAGCTTTAAAAAGCTCGATAACCTCGGTACGGCTCGGTTGGATGAATTGAAGGCAATTGATGGGGTGGGTGACGTAGTAGCCGACTCAATTTATCTTTGGTTCGACGAGGAAGAAAATACTCAATTGCTCGCCAAGTTCCGCGGTTTAGGCGTTTGGCCGCAGGATGTAAAGTCTGTCGGTGGGAAACTTGCGGGAAAGAACTTTGTAGTAACCGGCACATTAGAATCCATGGGCCGTGACCAGGCTGCCGAAAAGATCCGTAGCCAAGGCGGTACATTCCAAAGTTCTGTTGGTAAAGATACGACATATTTGGTAGCCGGTGGTAAAGTTGGCGGCAGCAAACTACAAAAAGCGGAAAAGTACGGCACTAAAATCATTGACGAAACAGAGTTTCTGAAAGTTTTGGGAGGGTAAATCGCATGGACAAGAAAACTGAGCACATAACCAAGACCGCAAACTATGTAAAAGACAAGTTTAGCGGGGAAGGCACCGGTCACGACTGGTGGCATATGTACCGTGTGTGGCAATTGGCTAAAACTATAGCGTCAGGTGAGCCTGACGCTGACCTCTATATTGTTGAGCTCGGGGCATTACTGCATGATATAGCTGACTGGAAGTTCCATGATGGTGACGAAGAGGCTGGTCCTACAGCAGCACGTGAGTGGCTCGAGAGTATCCGGGTAGAAGAAGCGGTCATAAGCCATATTGAAGATATCATTAGAACAGTGTCCTTCAAAGGGGCGGGAGTTGCGTCAAATATGAAAACGATTGAAGGGAAGATCATCCATGATGCTGATAAACTCGATGCTATCGGCGCAATAGGAATAGCCCGAACCTTTGCATACGGTGGCGCAAATAGTAGAGAGATATACAACCCGGAGCAAGAGCCCGAATCTCATGATTCTTTTGATACTTATAAAAAGAGCCAAGGACACACGTTAAACCACTTTTATGAAAAATTACTTTTACTCAAGGATCGAATGTACACACAGTCCGCCAAAGAAATTGCCACAGAGAGACATAAGTTTATGGAAACTTTCCTAGAAGAATTTTATGCAGAGTGGGATGGCAAGCGCTAACTTGACATTAATGGCTTTTAAGTTATGCTTATAATAATCGTGCGCATTGCGGCGAAAACAAACATTCAAAACAAAATTTGAGCGTCTACCCGCCGCGGGTGGGCGCGCACGAAACAATAGCCGCCCTCAGGGGTGGTTTTTGTGTTCTGACTGGTGTACAATCGTCAGGTATTTTGGGGCCTTCGTATAACGGCTAGTATGCATCCATGGCATGGATGAGATAGGAGTTCGATTCTCCTAGGCTCCACCAGTAGAACATTTGTTCGAGTTTTGTTCCAGGGGTCGCTTCGTTCCGATCGCTAGTCCGATCGCTCACAACACCTAAAGTGCGAAGTTCGAACTCACCCGGCCCTCAAGGCCGGGATTTTTATTCATAACTCAACATTCACTTTTGACCCAGTGACCAATCGATGTTTATATGAGATGAGTATGAAAGAACACATAGATCCGAAAAGAGCAGCGCGTAAGGCTCTAGTTCAACACAGTGTAAATGAGGTCGATAGGGTAGTTGATGCTCTTGTTGCGGTAGCTCCGCATCTGGCTGGAGGATTGTACCTCGCAAAATCATTGGTCGGCTATGCAATGGTTCGACGCCAGGAAGAACTCAATCAACTAGTAGAGTTTATAAGCGATCACCCTGAAGAATTTCGCAAAGAGTTGATGGATTCCAGGGAGTTCCAGGATGCCTTCGTCCTCAGCCTTGAAAGTTACATAAGACTACGCTCTGAGACGAAACGATTCCTAGCTCGTCAGATACTACTTGGCCTTGCTGCGTCACCTAATAGACAAGATTTTCCCCTAGAGAGACTGCAAGATACCTTGGCTAAAATATCGGAACCTACACTGCACTTCATTGCATTTGTTGAGTCTGTCATCCCGGAGCGCAGGCGTATCCATATTGAAAAGCAAGTAGACGGATCCAACCTTGGTGATAAATCGAGAGAGTGGTGGATAGCTAACCATGATAAAAGCAGGGCGATCTCAAAGGATATCGAGCTCTACATTCACGAGATGTACAACCCAAATAGCAGTAAGGTTAAGAATGAACTAAACAGCGGGAATGACCTCGAAGGAGAGAAACTCACTAGAGCATTTGAAGTCGAACAAGCGGAACGAGAGAAGATTTACGACGCTATGAGTGAACTCGTCCAACTAGGTGTAATGGCTACTTCAGCACCGCCCCCCACGTTTGATGGCGGAGGTGGCAACGATTATCGTTTCACTAAGTTTGGCTTTAAGTTCATAGAATACGTCAAGAACTCTGACTTCAGCCAGTTATTCGCGTAATTCTGTAAGATATTTGATTTCTCGGGGGGGGTAATATAAAGCACATATGCCCCACCGCAGAAAACCCGCACCAAAAAAGCAACGCTCCATCACCGCCCGCCCGGTCTACCGCGACAAGCCGGACACAAAAGCGATGGTTAAAGCGCTGATACATTCAGTGCTGACGCATGATAAGCCTGATTACTGATTCATTGAGCTAACTTTGCGTATAATGTCATCATGGCAAGTCTTAACAACGCCCTTAAGCAAAAGCTCGAGCGCCTGCTGGAAATGCAGGATGGGTATGTTCTGGACTTTAACAATAATTCTTTCGCGGACTTTGTTCAGACCAGTGTAGGGTTTGACCCCTATGAGCGATATGAGGGATCGAAGGCAAGTATCCTGAGACAGATCTGGAAGAACGAGCCAGCGAGCGTTGTGTGCAAACTAAATCAAGAGATGCTGGACCGCTGGCGAACGAATAAGTTGGCCACAGGAAATCTACTCACCGCTGCTGAGCAAACCCTCTTCGATGAACTACAAAGCGAACTCAAAAGTTTAAGTGCACCGGATGGCGACCAATATGATATAGCGGTCTCTTTCGCAGGTGAGCACAGGGATTATGTCTCTCGCACTGTTGAAGCGTGCAAGAAGCTTGGTCTGCGTGTCTTCTACGACAAAGACAAGAATAACGAGTGGTGGGGTGGCAACTTCATCAGAAAGCAGCGAACCGTCTACAGTTCGCAGACTCGCTTCTTCGTACCCTTCCTGTCGAATGAGTACGTTACAAAACCGATACCAATGGACGAGTTTTCATCGGCTATGATGACCGCTGTTAAGCAAGGCGATGGTTATATCTTGCCGGTCCTCATGGACAATGTCGATGTACCACCAGACTTACTGCACCCACATATCCACTACTTCCGCAGCGAAGACTACTCTCCAGAGGAATTGGCAAGCGAGCTGCAAGAGAAAGTGGCAAGTGCCAAGGCCAGTGGCCAGGAACCTGAAGACATCGGGGAGACGATCGAACGTGCGCTAAAAGTTCGAATGCCCAAGATAGTGCCAGCAGACTGGAGTAAAGTTCGAGAGCGTGACCAGACCTTTGATTACATAGCGAAGCGCTTTAAAGAGGGTGCCACCCAGCTCGAAACGAAGCGTGTCTTATGCACTGTGCGTTCTGGAGATGAAAAGATAAGTGCGCGTATCGAACATCAAGGAAAGATTGTAGCGGGAATAGATATACGAAGAGGTGGACCTATAGGCGAAGATGGTATTAGTTGGCAGGTCGGCACCCAAGGCTTCTCTGACAATACAAGCAATGGGTGGGCCACCTTCAAGTTCGATAAGGCAAATGGTACTCCCTACGTCAGCATTAGTGACTTTGGATTGATGATGGTTAGCGAAATAGCCCCACCCGCTGATGCCGAAGGTCTTTTCGAGCACCTGTGGGATCGGCTGCTCGAACAGTTTGAAAGAGATTAATACTGCCAATCATTCGGCCCCCGCATCACCACCCCGCGCTTCTTGAGCTGTCCATAGACCGTCTTGTGATCCCACCCAAGCTGATCACCAATCTTCTGTAGTGATAGACCACCTGCGTAGAGCTGTACTGCGCTATCAACCTCTGCCTGACTCATAACTCGTCGTACCCGTATAGCCACACCCTCTCTACGAAGCAATCCACTAATAGACACCCGTCTTACTCCATACTCCCGAGCCAACTCACCCATAGAAGCTCCATCTACATACGCCTCCACCACAGCTACTCGCTGCGCCTCACTGAAGCGGAAGTGACGAGCAGGCGCACGACGCCTCTCAACAGCAGCAGGAGCGACCGGAACGGAGCTGACTCTGTCGAGCAGCTCCCAGAGAGGTTTCGAGCTTCCTCCGGTTAGGACCACCATATAAAATACTCCCGCTTCAGGGAGTTTTTTATGGGTGAAAAATTGCTTCAAACCCAGAAGTAAGGTTTAATAGCTGTATGAAGAAACAACTCCAGGGGAAGCAGGGTGGCTTCGTATCTAAAGTACGATCTGTAGTCACATCAACTAAATTTATTGTAACGGTAGCAGCGCTGGTTGTCATTGGGACATATGGCGCATGGCAGTATCACAACACATCTAACGTAGATCGCGTATTTTGGGGGATGGTCGACAATAATATGCAAACAAGTGCATATGTGAGACATACCCAACAAAAGAGTGGTGGTCAAAGCGTGGATCAAATTTTTGCAACGGCAACTTCGCCGCAGCACAAACTATTCTCCGACACGATATTTACGCAAACTGGCGTAGACTCTGCAACAGCAGTAACTGAAAACATCGGTACCCCAACCGCTGACTATGTTCGTTACACCAGCATCGAAACCGCAAAGAATCTCGACTTTAAGGACGTTTTGGGTATTTGGGGCATAACCGGGCCACAAGAACCTGGCCGAACAACAGGTCAGCTTTACAACCAGGCGGTACTGGGCATCATCCCAACTGGAAACGTTAGCGCAGAAAAGCGACGAGAAATTGTCAAGATTATGCATGAAAAGAATGCCTATACCTACACTATCACCGAAACAAAGCGTAGCCTGTTCTTTGGTAGGCCAACCTACACCATGCGGGTTATAGTTAACCCAGTCGGGTACATAACAGCACTCAAGCAGTTTGCTAGTGTTGTTGGATTAAATCACCTGGATGGAATTAATCCAGAGGAGTACGCAGAAGCCCAGAAGCTCTCTTTTGAAGTAACAGTTGACGGCTGGACTCATCAGATGACAGCAAATACCCAGGGTGACGGTAGAAGCGAAGCTATTAATGGGAGGAACATCAAGAAAAAGCTTCCCGAGACACCAACAGATACCATTCCTGTAGACGAGCTCCAACAGAAACTCCAGTCAGTCGAGTAATTGCCTCGGCGTCTACGCTGTGCGATTATAAAAGCATATGATTAAAAGATCTGCCCGCGCTATTGTCGTTGCTGTTTTAGGTTCCCAGGCAAAGCGCCTAATACAGAAGCGAAACCCAACGATTGTGGCGGTCGTAGGTAGTATCGGCAAAACAAGCACGAAACGAGCAATTGCAGAAGTATTGGGCACAGAGGTCAGAGTTCAGTACCAAGCTGGTAACTATAACGATCTTGCTACTGTACCGCTTGTACTATTTGGGCAGCCAATGCCGTCATTATTCAACCCATTTGGTTGGCTAAGAGTCTTTTTTTCTAATGAAATGCTGCTACATAAGCCATACCCGTATGATGTTGTAGTCGTGGAATTAGGCACCGATGGTCCAGGACAAATAAGGGCTTTTGCACGGTACCTCCATGTAGACATCGCTGTGGTTACTGCACTAACTCCAGAACACATGGAGTTTTTTGAAAACGTGGATGCAGTAGCGACAGAAGAATTGTCGGTCGCAGAGTACTCTGACCAGCTAGTCATTGGCGCTGATTATGTGTCTGACAAATATACAGATTCTCTGAATAATCTACGTAGCTACGCAATCGTAAAAGATGCCACGTATCGAGCGGTTGATATTAATTACGGATTAAATGATAGTGCAGTTACTTTTTCAAAAGAAAATCAGCCATATGTTACATCCACCTTGCATTTGTTTTCCGAAGCGCAAGTTTATTCTGCGTTGGCAGCAGTTGCGGTGTGGGATATGCTGAGATTACCGACGGACAAGCTTGCTAACGCATTGAAGGCAGTCTCCCCAGCACCAGGTCGCATGCAGTTACTGCAGGGCATAAAGGATACTACGATTATTGACGATAGTTATAATGCAAGCCCCGAAGCCATGAAGTCAACTCTAGACACCTTATACCGCTTGCCAGCACCCCAGAAAATCGCATTACTAGGTAATATGAATGAACTAGGTGAGTTTGGTGTTAATGCCCACAAAGAAATAGGCGCATACTGTGACCCAACCCAACTACAGGAAGTTATCACACTGGGGCCCGAGGCAAATGAATACTTGGCCCCAGCTGCCCGCGCCCAGGGCTGCAAGGTAACTACATTTGATTCGCACTATGATGCTGGCGACTATAAAAAATCAGTCGTATCTGAAGGTGCCTATATATTGATTAAAGGTTCCCAAAATAGAGTTTTCGCTGAAGAGGCGATTAAAATCCTTCTGAACAATCCTGACGACTCACAGAAACTGGTGCGCCAGTCATCCGACTGGATGAAGATTAAACGTCAGCAATTCAAAGACGCCGTCTAAGCGTGCATCCGCCTCTGGCAGGTGATACAATGTCCAGGATTATGCAGAGATACAATCCAAAAGACATTGAGCCAAAATGGCAGAAAATTTGGGACGAGCAGCAAACCTACAAAGCTGATCTGACGAGCTCGAAGCCAAAATATATGGCGATGAGCATGTTCAATTACCCAAGCGGTAATCTGCACATCGGACATGCCATGAACTTTACTATTAGCGATGTGAAGGCTCGTTTTTATCGTCAACTTGGTCACGAGAGTTACCATCCTGTAGGTTGGGACTCTTTTGGATTGCCTGCCGAAAACCGCGCAATTAAAGAGGGCATGAGCCCCCAGCAGAGCATGGCTCAGTTAATTCCGGATTACCACAAGGCTTACAAGGCGATGGGGTGGAGTAACGACTGGAGTCGAGAAATCTCGACTCACTTGTCGGAATATTACAAATGGACACAGTGGATATTTTTAAAGATGTACGAGCATGGGTTGGCATATCAGGACTCACGCATGCAATGGTGGTGCACCAAATGCCAGACAGTACTTGCCAACGAGCAAATTATTGATGGTAAATGTTGGCGTCATGATGGCCCCGATGATCCAATCGTTGAACAAAAGGAAGTCAAACAGTGGTTCTTTAAAATAACTGACTATGCAGATGAGCTGCTTGAGGCAATTGATGACCTGGATTGGACCGAAAGCGTTAAACTTGCACAAAAGAATTGGATTGGACGTAGTATCGGGGCGGAGGTAAACTTTGCTGTTAATGATAGCGACGAAAAGATTACGGTATTTACGACGCGTGTCGA
>CAZXBL010000021.1:0-11123 GCA_964638875.1 uncultured Candidatus Saccharibacteria bacterium
CATCAGGGAGTACGACATCCCTCCTGAAAAGATCGAGGTTGTGCACAACAGTTTCGATACGCTTGACGTGCAGCCACTCGATTCTGATAACACCTACCATTATCTGGAACAAATGAAGAAAAATGGCTACCGTGTGGTTGTGAACGTCGGGCGTATCACTATACAGAAAGGGTTGCCAAACTTACTTAGGGCAGCCAAAGAAGTCGTTGCGCGTGCACCAAAAACGATCTTTCTATTTGTAGGATCTGGCGAGCAGGAGCGCGAGCTGCTGGAGTTAGCGGCTGAATTAGGTATTGGACGTAATGTGGTCTTCACCGGCTTTCAGCGCGGCAAAGCGTGGAGGGATGCATATGCGATCGGTGACCTATTTGTGATGCCATCTGTATCTGAACCGTTTGGATTAACTCCTTTTGAAGCCATTGGATACGGCACCCCAGCAATGATCAGCAAACAGTCGGGTGTATCTGAGGTGCTACAAAACTGCCTGAAAGTAGACTATTGGGATATCAACGAAATGGCAAACCAGATCACAGCAGTGGTTCAGAATGATTCACTGCGCGATGAACTGCATGCTAATTCCCTAAAGGAGTATGAACGCCTCAGTTGGGACAGCGCTGCAGATAGGCTTTTTGAACTGTATGAACGACATACTTCAGTGGTAGCAGTGTCATGAGCAAAGCTATAGTTTTGTATTTGCATGTGCATCAACCATTCCGTATCGGTCACTACACTATCTTTGATGCAGGTAAACGCCACAACTACTTTGAGGCCGATTACGACAATCAGACTAACAACGAACGCATAGCTCATAAAGTGGCTGAAAAGTCCTATATCCCGACCAACAAAAAGTTACTAGGACTATTGCATGATCATCCGCGGTTTCGGCTCAGCATGTCCATTACGGGTACAGTGTTAGAGCAACTAGAAAAGTGGTCGCCGGCTACGCTACGTTCATTCCAGGAGCTTACTGCTACAGGGCGTGTCGAGATTGTTGCTGAAACGTATCATCACAGCTTGGCGTTCTTTTATTCCCAGGTAGAGTTCGAGGAACAAGTACGCTTGCACCGAGAAAAAATCCAGCAACTGTTTGGACAAACACCTAAGGTTTTCCGTAACACAGAGCTAAGCTATAACAACGATCTGGCATACTGGGCAGACCAAGCTGGCTATAAAGGTATCTTGGCAGAAGGATGGGATCCTATTTTGGCCTGGCGAAGCCCCAACTTTGTTTACCGCCCAAGTTACACAGACAACATTCGGTTACTTATGAAAAATTACAAGCTCTCCGACGATATTGCCTTTAGATTTGGTGACCGTAACTGGGCAGAATGGCCACTAACTGCCGATAAGTTCACTCATTGGCTTAATAACACCCGGGATGCAACGAACTTTAACTTATTTATGGATTACGAAACCTTTGGTGAACATCAGTGGAGCGAGTCAGGTATTTTTGATTTCCTTCACCACCTGCCTGAACAGTGGCTACAAACTGACGGCAATACATTCATGACTGTAAGTGAAGCAATTGACGCTTATGAACCTGTTGACGTAGTCGATACGCCCAAAACAACCACATGGGCGGACACCGAACGAGATCTGTCCGCTTGGGTGGGTAACCCAATGCAGCAGGAAGCCATCCGTGCTCTGTATGACGTACAGAAACCGATTATGGAGAGTGGTGACTTACAACTTATCGATGACTGGCGTAAACTGACGACATCTGACCATTTTTATTACATGTGTACCAAATGGTTCAGTGATGGTGATATTCATGCCTACTTCAGCCCATACGATACCCCGTACGAGGCTTACATGAACTTTATGAACGCTTGGCACGACCTGCAGTACCGCTTAGCAGAAAAAGGAGTTGTTATCTAATGGGGCGTCCTGTAATGCTTGGGAATGGTAGCCTGACCGTAGGGATCAACGAACATGGACTAGTTCACGATTTCTATTATCCATACGTTGGCTTAGATAATCTAACAACTTCACGTAGCGTCCACCATAAGATCGGAGTCTGGATAGACAATATGTTCTCTTGGGTTGACGACGGCAGCTGGGCAATCAATGTCGATTTCGAATCAGATGCGCTAGTAAGTGTGATCGGCATGCGATCGAATACTTTAGGCGTAGAGCTATTGTTCAACGACTTTGTTGATAATGAGCAGAATGTGTTCTGTAGACAGATTACGGTAACAAACCAGGCTGATACCGACCGTGACATTAGGCTATTTACGCACCAGGTATTCCAGATTTCCCGTGGTGGACGTGCCGACACTGCACTTTTCGTTCCAGAGGAAAATTACATATTAGACTACAAAGGTCGCTGTTCCCTACTTATTTACGGCGAGCAGTCTGAGGGGCAAGTATACGACCAGTTTGCTATCGGTAACTATGGGATCGAGGGTAAAGAAGGTACATTCAAGGATGCTGAGGATGGTGAATTATCAGGCAGCGCTGTGGAGCATGGCGGTGTGGACTCAGTTATGCGATTTACGTTGCAAATTAAAGCCGGTGCAAGTGAGCAAGTTAACTATTGGATTGTTGCTGCTGACTCTCAGTTTGCAGCTGAAAAGATTCATAGGCAGATTAAACATGATGGGCTAACACGTCGCCTGGCCGATGCCAGACAGTATTGGCACGAATGGTTGTCAATCGGCGCAAACGTACTGCATGCAGTCGACAAACAGTATCTTGAGGCACTCAAAAAGTCATTAATGGTCATTAAGGTGCACTCTGATAGACGCGGGGGGATAATAGCCTCGGCTGATTCGTCTATTTATAACTATGGCAGAGACTACTACAGCTACGTCTGGCCACGTGATGGCGCATTTGCTGTCTGGCCACTTATAAGACTCGGCTATACAGAAGAACCGAGAAAATTCTTTGAGTTTTGTCGTGACATATTGACCCCAGACGGTTATCTGATGCACAAGTACCAGCCCGATCGTGCTATTGGCAGTACCTGGCACCCATGGCTGCATGGTGACCGGAAAGAATTGC
Organism: uncultured Candidatus Saccharibacteria bacterium; assembly: GCA_964638875.1. Taxonomy (GTDB): domain Bacteria; phylum Patescibacteriota; class Saccharimonadia; order Saccharimonadales; family JALRHH01; genus JALRHH01. Next base: position 3,004 of record CAZXBL010000021.1, read on the forward strand.
CTATTCAGGAAGATGAAACTGCTGCAGTGTTATATATGCTCGGAGAGTACTATGAACATACAAAAGATGAGGATTTCGTCAGAGGCCTGTATACGACCTTTGTCCAACCTGCTGCAGATTTCATGAGCTCCTTCATCGACGAACAGACCGGCCTGCCACATGCTAGTTATGATTTGTGGGAAGAAAAGTTTCTTACCAATACCTATACAACCGCGCTAACTTACCAATCACTACTCGTTGCTGCAGACTTTGCGGAGAAATTTGAATTCCCAGACGACAATGCGCGCTGGACAGGAACTGCGGAGAAAATATTGGCAAATGCTGAGATATTCTTTGACTCTGAGCGTAACCAATACCGAAAAGGTTACCTGTTGCAACAGGACGGTTCGTTGCAATTTGATAACACTTTGGACATATCCAGTTTGTACGGGGTGATGGTATTTGGTTTATACAACGACAAAGCACAGATCAAGCAAACGGTCATGCAGATAGAAGAAACCATGTTGGATAAGACACCGTCTGGGGGGCTTGGTCGTTATGAGTATGATCACTATTTTGAATCTCAGCCCGCATATATTGGTAACCCCTGGTTTGTGACGACGCTATGGATGGCGCAGCACTATGCCCGGAGTGGCGACATAGCAAAAGCAAGACATTATATTGACTGGGCATTGGAACATACTACTAACAGCGGTGTTCTGTCAGAGCAGATCAACCCATCCGACGGCTCCTCCCTATCAGTAAGCCCACTTGTGTGGAGTCATGCAGAGCTAGCGAACACTATCCTTGATGTAGCGAAACTCAGCTAAAACAAACCCCCCGATTTCTCGGGGGATAAATATGATGTCTTAAGTATACTATTTGCGTTTTTTAACTTCGTTTCGACCGAGGCTTTTCTTAGTCTCCACGTATAGCACGTGTTTACGAAGGACTGGATCGTATTTACGCAGCTCCAATTTGTCTGGAGTGTTCATGGTGTTCTTCTTGGTGTAGTAGTGACGCGCACCACTTTCCTCAGAAACCAATCCTACTAGCTTGCGCTTGTCGCCTTTTTTAGCCATATTTCCTTACCTTTTATAAAGTTTATCTAGGTAATCTTAACAGATTACAGGTGGAGTTTCAATACTGGAGCCACGACTGAGACTTGAACTCAGGACCCCTTCCTTACCATGGAAGTGCTCTACCACTGAGCTATCGCGGCTTATTTGCGAGTATTGCAACCGGTAGATTGTACCAAATAACAGAGATAATGCCAAGCATGGTACCATAGAATTAGCAAAGGAATTATCGCCATGGGAAAACTACCAGTTACATTTAAAGCAAAGCTTACAAAAGGAGTTTCGAAAGGTGCATGGACATATGTTGTTATGCCTGGGTCTGCGGCATTTTTTGGCACAAGGGGCTTGGTGAAGATCAGGGGCTCGATTAATGGGCATCCTATCGAAAGCTCATTTATGGCTATAGGTGACGGTACGCATATGCTGCCAGTTAAGGCTGAGATTCGTCAAAAAATCGGCAAAGATGATGGTGACACAGTTGACGTCACAATTGAAGAGCGCACAAACTAGCTACAGGTGTTGAAGGAAAGCACCATTTTTGGTACACTCTATCGGTACTTTAAAACATAAACGCCACCTTAGCTCAGCTGGTTAGAGCACCTGTTTTGTAAACAGGATGTCGTCGGTTCGAATCCGACAGGTGGCTCCACGTTTTAGTTTCGAGCGAGAATACTAAAACGACCCTGGGGTGAAGTCCAGGGAGGTGTACAATAGCCGCTGTAGAGTAGCGGCTAATGCGCAGGGTTAGTGAAGCGGTCAAACACAACAGACTGTAAATCTGTCGGCTCAGCCTTCGTAGGTTCGAATCCTACACCCTGCACCAAATAAAACATCCATCTTACGATGGGTTTTTTATTTAGACGCATTAGTGGATATACTATGGGGATGCAAGCAGGACCATTAACTCGTACTCGGAAGAGTCAGAAGAAATATAAAGAACATCTAGCAATACCTAGTGAAGGCTGTGATTTTTGCAAGTTTGAGCTAGGGATTGATCCAGTTATTAAAGAATTCAAGCACTCATGGTTAGTTAATAACATATATGGCTACGACTTCTGGGACGGGGTGGAAGTTGCCGAACATTTATTGCTACTCCCAAAGCGACATCATACAAAATTAGATGAATTTAGTGAGAGTGAATCAAAAGAATTAATGAGGCTCCTTGCGCAGTATGAGCAGGAGGGCTATTCAGTATATTGGCGTGCACCTCAAAACATCACCAGATCAGTCGCCCACCATCATATTCATCTCATCAAGCTGAAGGATAAGCGCAAGAAAGCCTTGATTTTTATTCACAAACCTCACATAGTACTATATTACTGATGAGTAACCAGAAATCACTGGGTGGTGAATTTTTCCGGAAACAAGATGTTTTTGCTATCTATGGGCCTTCTTTAATCCCTGAGGGCAAAATCTTTTATCCTGCGGACGACCAGGGATTTGACGATCTTGGCGATGCCTTAACTGATTTAAAAGGTACCGACAATACAGTAGTCCTGGTTGATGGAGCTTTCGACGTTCCCCATGAAAATCATGATTGGTACCTACGTCATGTCCGAGCATTGGCTGCCCATCTACATATAAAGCGCATGGGTTTCCCTTTAGAGCGGGATTTCGTCAAGGATGTCGTAGCCAGCGATGCAGCTCGTGTTTTAGTGACAGTGGATGCCGATGCAAAAGTAAGTGCCAAAAAGGGCTCAATCCCAGACAAAGGCGGCGCCCCGCGACCGATTTATACTTGGCAGGCACGCGCAGAGCGGATTGCAGGTCTAAGCTTTCACTCACAAACTGGCATCCGAAATGTTGTAGACCTCGTAACAGTAGAGGGGGAGCCTGACCACAAAGGCACAATTTTGGAATCATCACTTACCCTCGCAAGCTTTATGACACGAAAAGCTCTCTTGGACAGCATTGTCATGTACGGCGAACATAAAGAAACTATTGTAGAGGCATGTAGGCTAGGCCTCCAGCCTATGGTTATCGAAAACCACACAGATTACGCCATTGATGCACGCACAGGGGAGGCTTGGTCTAGCTCTGATCTAATAAGGCGTGCAAAGCAGGGCTAGATAACTACACGGCGTTTGGGGCGCTGAATGCGTTTTGGCTTGCCTGCCGGGATAACTAGCTTCTCAATGTGCTTGTCGACTTGCGCTGCTTCTTCGTGCATTTCTGCCTCGTGGTACGCCATCTTAAGTAAGGTGTAGCTTTCCTTGTTAGGCTCCAATTCAACTGCCCTTTCCAGGCCTTGTAGCATTAACTTAGTGTTGCCTAGCTTTTCTTGTACCTTTGAGTACGCTATATGACGTGCAGCTAGTTCTTCTTCAAGTTTTAAGGCTTGCTCGAACGCTGTTGCAGCCTTCTGATAATTCTCTGTTTCATAGTAGATCAAACCGAGGTTGTGAAGGCTCGATGCTGTCGGTTCAATACTGGAGGCTATCTCGAAACAGTCAATTGCGTCCTTGTATTCCTTCTGCTTGGCATAGAGAATACCTAGTCGGTTGTAAGCTGCCGCGTTCTTTTGGTCTATCTTAAGGATCGTCAACAGTGCTTTTTCGGCACGAAGAAAGCGGTTTTCACGCATACCCTGGTGTGCTATATCCCAGAGTTTACCAATTTTATCACCTACTTTACGAGGGATATCATCAATAGCATGTTCTTTGAGGCTGGTGGCGCGCAGTGCCAAGTAACCAAATCCCACCACTAAGGCAAGTTCATACATATAGAAATAAGTATAACATAGGTCATCTAGTACGAAACGAGCTCGCTCAAAGTGCATACATGAAAGACCGATCGGTCGTTCTTGTATACACTTTTGACTGGATTTGCCCGTTTATTAGATTGAGATGAAGAGGTCGGTGAGGAGGAGTTTGGTGTTTATGTTTCTGAGTAAGCTCTCTTCGGCATCACATACTAATGACAGCCGGCTGTGCCAGGCCTTTATGTCTTTTTCAGAATGTTTTTTTGCAGCTGATTCTAGAGCGCTGGTACATATACGTTTACAAGCATACAGAAATTCACTTAGCTGGTCTTTGTCCTTGGAGATGGCATCAACCTGGCACAGTCGGTCGAAAGTAGTTGCTGTGAAAAGTTTCTTGGCTATTTCTATTTTACTTGCGATTACATGGTCATTCTTGCCTTCCAAAAGAGCACTCATGAGACCAACTTGTCCGTCGCTCAAGGCATGTGCCCAAACTATATCTTTAGCGGGGAACCGCTTTCCAAAATAATCTATCGCGTCGTCAAGGCTCACACGGTCAACATGCAACTGCTGCACACGAGACAAGATTGTTTGCTTCAATCCCTGAAGCTTTGAAGCAGTGAGGATAATTACCGTGTCATCTGGGGGTTCCTCAAGCGCTTTTAGTAGTGCGTTTTGTGCTTCATCAGTCATACGATCGGCATCGGCAATGACTGCGACACGCCTGATCGCATCTTTGCCGGTAGTTTTTAGCTGCAAAAAGCTTTGAAGTTCACGAATCTGTTCAATACCAATAGACTTACCATCCGGGGTGATATGGGTAAAATACGGCTGTAGCTCTAACGATCTAGGCCCGAGTAACGCACTTGCCATATTTAGTGCAACCTTTTCCTTGCCTGCTCCTAACTCACCATGAACAAGCACAGCATGGCTACCTGTATCTGCAAAAGAGCCGAGCGCCTTCTTAGTAATGGGGCGTAGCAACAAATCGTGCATTAATTTGACCCCATTAAATCGTGAAACTCTGCCGGCAGCTTAGTCTCAAATATCTTTCGTTCTTTGCTGGGCAAAGTAATTTCTAGTGAAAGCGCGTGCAAATATAGTCGATCTGCTGGCTTTCCGTCATAGAACGTGTCCCCTACTATTGGATGCCTCTGGTTATGCAAATGCACGCGTAGCTGGTGTGTTCTGCCAGTTAATGGCCGCAGTTCAACAAGGTCGTAGGATTCATTAGAACTTTTTACTTCGTATTCAGTGACTGCTTCTTTGCCATCCTTCATAACCGCAAAAGTCTTTGGCTTTTTAGGGTTGCGCCCAATCGGCATATCAATAATTGCGTGCGGGAGCTTGAGGTGTCCAGAAATCACTGCAATATAAACTTTCTTAGTTTTCCGTTGGCTGAATTGTTTTTGCAAATGAGCAAGTGCTGCTGGTGTCTTTGCACAGATCATAACACCAGATGTAGCGCGGTCCAGACGGTGCACAATGCCAGCTCTGGGGTTATTCGGACTACCCTTTTCGACATCTTGTTCCAGTATCCAGTTAGGTGTTTTGCCTTTCCTAACTAAGTGCTCGGCAAGCCACGACGCCACTGTAGCTTCTGGGTTAAACTCACCTTTACTATGCGAGAGAATACCTACAGGCTTCTCAATTACCACACAATCATCATCCTCGTACAGTATTGGCAATTCAATGGAAGGAATTGCAGTCATTAATTCATAATTATACTCGGCAACAATCTCATCACCGGGTTTCAGTTTGTAACCGGCTTTCTCGACTACCTTGCCATTTACGGACACCTTGCCCTGTTCTATCAGTCGCGCGGAAACACTTCGTGTCAAATCGGGGTACATAGCAATCAGCCGCATATCCAGCCGCTCCGCTTTAGATATATTCAAATTAGCCATGTATTTCCCTCACTTCGTACAGTGCATCTTTTGGGCTAGTAAGAAATCGATAGCAATCACTGTGTTCTTGATAGTCATAGACATTCTTGATCATTTCGCACTTATCAGCTTGGTAGAGCACTACTATATCCGGGATAACCCTCGCTCCACGATCACCAAAAGTCCTCTCTGGAAATTTACTTACTTGCTCATTAATATAATCTTCTAGCTTCTGAGAGTTAGTTTCAGTGCCAAAAAAATCAAGGTTGTGTTTGCCATAAAAGTCATCAAACATTTGTTTGCGATTTTTGTCATACCGATCCGTACCAGTACCCCAGATCAGCGAAACCAGGGCATCCCTACTCATCTTATGATCGGTTGAGCTGAGCAGCCTTACTATAAGTTTATCTGGCACAGCTTACCTTAATCCGACTGCCTTTTGGACTTTTAGGAGGGTTTTGTTAGCTTGTTCGTTCATGAGTTTTTCACTCTGTTCTAGCTTCTTGAGCAGTTTTGCGTCATCAACAGCAGCCAGTTTTGTCTGGAAATCAGTCAAGAAGGATGTCACTTCGTCCGCGATAAAGCCTTTCAAATTACCGTATTCGTTGGTGCCTAAGTAGACTTTCCACTTCTCGGAACCGCCAGAAACAAACTGGTAAATATCCACTAGGTTAGCAATCCCAGGTTGTTTTGCAGGGTCGTAACTTACTTTGCCCAAGTCGTCAGTCACGGCACTCATAATCTTTTTACGAGCAGTGACTGGATGATCCGTCAAGAAAATAACACCTTTACCGGTTTCGTCACTCTTGCTCATCTTTTTAGATGGATCTTGCAAATCTTTAACACGCAGTCCCTGATCCTTACCAAAGAATTCATGCTGCTCTTTGACAGCCTTGGGCACTGTGAAAATGTCACCAAACCGGTTATTCATTCGTTCAGCTATATCACGAGTAAACTCTAAATGTTGGGTTTGATCATCCCCAACTGGCACAAACACAGCGTCATATAGCAGAATGTCAGCTGCCATCAAGATTGGGTAGTTAAACAAGCCTACGGAAACCCGGTCTTGTTTTTGTAGATAGGTTGATATTTCTTCAAGCTTTGCGGGCGTCTCTTCAAAAGAGTCTACGTTCTGGATGGGCTGAATCTCTCGAAGCTCAGCTTTGTCCTTGAATTGAGTCATGCGTCGCATTTCACCAAAACCAGTGAAGCAATCAAGGACCCAGGTTAGCTCGCTATGTGCCGGAATGTAACTCTGGCGGTAAATATGTACGTTTTCGTCATCAATTGGTAAGCCTGCCGCTGCATAAACACGGAGGTTATTTAAAATTGCCCCTTGAAGCTTACGATGATCAATTGGAGTGGTAAAGCTGTGTAGGTCGGGGACAAACAGGTTAACCTGGTATTCACCAGCTTTTTGCTTAGCCATATCAACCATGGGCAACAATGCGCCCAAATAGTTACCTATATGAAGGTCATTGTTCGCCCGTAGCCCCGTTAGTATTACCGGTTTACTCATTGATAAAATTATACCTCACTTTCTGGTGTTTCTGCGGTTGAATCAACAATTAACTTTATTATGCCCCGATCTATGTAGTCTTGGGCTACTTCTTCCGTAGTGCGTGGTTCGCACGGACTAATTTCAATTCCATGCGTTTGCAGTAATTTTCCTGGTGAAATTTTCATATTCTTCTCCTTATAGTGTAGGAACGGAACAAGTAACAAGCTTGCTAGTTACTTGTGAGTACCGCCCACTTCTTTATTTATAAAAAATTTAAAAACCCGCCTGATGTGGCGGGTTTTGATAGTTGATGCTTGGTTTTATAAAAACATACAGAACAGACCGCCACGGAAAGTGTCGGTAAACCAATAGTTTATACGGATATGCTGCTTTATCTTCATGCTACAGCCTCCATGAATGTCATTAGTCGCCCAGCCTTGATGCTCTGGTCTATGTGTTTTCGTTCTTGCTCGGCCGAACCTAGGGTTAGGAGACCGTATGTTATTGCTCTTAGTAAATTCTCTGGTGCTAAGGGTCTGAGAGGTATATCCTCTCGTAATAGCAACTGTGCCGCCTCGCCCTCAAGCGTTTCTGTTGTAGATGTCATTTTCTTTCTCATTACTTCTTATTAATTGAAAAGACCGCTCCTGTTCCTGGTAGCGGTCTTTTCAATGAATTCGATGTATATATTATTTCAAACGCACAGAACAAACCGCCACGGTAACTGGCTTACCGTAGAACCAACGCATTTGGCAAATAATATTCTGTGCGATTTGTTGCATACTCATGAGATTACTCCCCAGATATAGCGTTGTCAAGCGTTCATTAAGGTCATTGACTATTGTTCGATGTCGTTTTATAATATTGAGCTATGACCGATCGTGAAGATGAAGCAAGTTCGAATCTCGATGCATTTCTAAGAACAAGTGCAGAAACTGCGTTAGAAAACGCTGAACAAGTTCGCGAGTTGTTTG
>CAZXBL010000021.1:11133-17095 GCA_964638875.1 uncultured Candidatus Saccharibacteria bacterium
CATGGCGAATACGACGGCACTCCCGGTGTTGACCAAACTTTAACGATTAGAAATGCTGCAACAATCAAGGTATACGGCATACCATTTAGTGTCAACATTAGTCGGAAAGACGGTAAAAATCCCTACTTTGACGAATCTGACCAATACATTGGTTTTGATTTTCATTCTAGCCTCGTACAACCTGATCACTTAGAGGACGTTATGACGATGGCACCGTTTGGAATGCTCCGTGTCATAGTGGATACTGATGGGAACGTAAAGACCGTTGAAGATACACGTAACAACGCTCCTCAAGATATATCAGATATCCGGAAGATATTAGATCAGTTTCACGCAAAATGCGCTTCAGAAAAAGAAATAGAAGAACAAAAGCAACGATCCAAAGAAGCGGAAGAGAGCAGCAAACGGTACTACAAGTGGGAGAGACGGCAGAAAATAAAAAAAGCAGGCCTGGCGGTTGGCGGAGTCGCTGTTGTCGTCAGCCTAGGCTGGGGCGCTACGAAAGTGCCGTGGGGCGAAGTGTTTGAGGGTCCCGTAGGCAGTTTTGATGAACATGGCTATTCTCTGCCAGAAGATCAAGGCGATGCCGTCCCTTACGGCGAAACAGCTCATCCAGGATTTTCTGAAGACCTGCTCGGCTCACACAAGCTAGGTTATGACGAAATGCCCGAGATTGGTGACGTTAACTCTGAGTACTCTGGCCCAGAGGATACAACTTTCGCATTAGACGATGGTCTTCGGCAAATTATCATCACGACAAGTAATGATAATCACTGGGGAACAAAGGACGAGGGCAAACCAAACTGCGAAACCCAGAAACTTGAAGAACCGCTCGGTCTTGATTCCGTTGTCTATGCATGGACCGACTTTTCAGAAGAGGACGGTACGTCGCGCGCAGATGAGCTAGATGTCAGTTACGGCAAGTCGGGTGTAAAGGTCTGCTGGGACGGCAAAGAGCACAACGATGATGACGATCCACGCGTAGTTTTGCAGCTCCAAGAATCCGCAGAGTAGTTTAGTCCACTTTGACGAGTTTACAGACGAAGAAAGCTTCTACTTCGGGGCTGGGTATTAAACGGGTAGCAAACCGTAATCTTTCATCAAATTTTTTGCCGTTCCATTCGTGGACAGCAGAAACTTTGTTCTTTAGATCAGTCTTAAATAGTTGGACTTCAGCATCGCCGTTGTGGCGTAGTAAATAGTCGACCACGGCTTCGTTTTCTTCAGGTGCCATCGTGCAGGTACTGTAGACCAACGTACCTCCCGGCTTCAGTAGGTGCCAAGCCTGCACTAATATTCGCTTCTGCAACTGTTGTAAACGCTTGATATGCGCCACAGACCACGTCTCAAAATCTTTGTCCTTATCGAGGGTCATCATGCCTTCGCCGCTACAGGGTGCATCCAGTAGTATTTTGTCGTACTGTGCGCTCTCTAGCTTCTTGGTGAGCTGGGTTGCGTCAAATAACGTATACTCTACGTTTTCCACACCTAAACGAGCCAGATTTGACCTCAATTTGCCAAGTCTTGCGCGTGAGTTATCATTTGCCGTGATGGGTACTTGATTGTTGCCAATAGCGGCAATATGACTCGTTTTACCGCCAGGGGCAGCACAAATATCCAAAACTGAGTCGTTTTCCTGAATATCTAGAGCTAAGACAGGCAACCAGCTGGCTGCATTCTGAATATAAATTGATCCGTCAGATGCCATATCACTAGTTTTTACCTCTTGAAGCCCTCTCTCAATAGTGTAACCGTATGTACACCACGAAACAGGTGCTCCAGCCCATCCTAAGTCACGTAGACGCGCCACAGTGGCATCTGGGTCACCAACCAGCGGGTTTACTCGCAAACTCTGCTGCCGCCCAACAGATAGTAAATGCCGGGCTGTCTCCTCTGAAACCCCCAACCAAGCAGCAGTCCTCTCCACCCACTGCTGCCTCTTTTTCTCTAATTTGCTTTCCGCCGATTTCTTTCCCATGTGTTGCATTAACTATACCAAAACTAGGAATTACTTGAGTAAATGGTGTAAAGAGGTAAAATTATGCAATGAGTGAGCACGCTTCAGAACAAGCTGATCAGAGGATTATTGGTCCTGAGCGTTATGAGGGTTTTCTCGAGCGATGGAAAAGTGCAATGACCGACACTGTTCTGCACTATTCAGTTTTTGGCACTTACTGCCATGACGGTGGCGACCTGGTAGCAGATACGGAAAAACGCCTACATGAGCCACTTGATAGCGAGACGTATTTTGAGGTTGCTTGGCGCGCAGAAGACATTGTGTACGAATTCGAGGAAAAAGAGTGCAGCTTTTGTAACGATGATTTAGGAAACTAAAAGACCGGATTTGTTCCGATCATTTGTTTTCTATGATGGGCGTACTACTTTTTCTATTGCTGCAGCAACGTCTGCGGGGCTCATGTCAGATTTTACAAGGTGTTCTTCTTCGCCCATTTCAATTTTGTCGCTATCTTCAAGTGGGAGCTGGACGACTGTATCCTCACCCCAACTTTCTTCGCCAGCCCTAAGAATACCCAGCATTTCTGGTCCGGCAAATACAGGCTTCATTTCTCGACGAAGCGCTTCTACAACTTCTTCTGTTACAAGGTTTATAGGTTCAACTTGGGTTATCTCAGGTGGCAATATACTTACAGGCACATCGATTGGAGGTATGAACTGGCTAAGACCCTCTAGATCAGGGTTTATTTCGTACATGCTCGAATCAGACTCACCTGTTGTCATTAAGTATATTATACCATACTTGTCAATAGCGTGCCAGTTTAAAAGAAGCTATGACTTTTCTTTTACGCCAGTCATTTTCCACAAACATATCAACTAAGGATAGTTCGTGAAAACTAACCTCTTTGTCTTGAGGTCTAAGACCTTCTTGGTAGGTACAATGCGGCAAGAACCCGGAGCGTGTATACTCTGGCGTATTAAACACTGCTCCATTTTGTTCAAGTAGGTCAATAAGTCCTCTATGAAGCGCCTCCAGTTCTTGAGTCCTCTCAATTTTGACTGCGCTAATGGTATCCGATCCTGATCCTAGGCTTATCTCGTTCTGACTAGCCGTAAGATTGCTAAGATCACCTAGTAACTCATCACTAAGATGGATCGCGAATACGTCTGCTAACGTAATATGCAATGGCCAGTCTTCCATCGAAAATACATCCGTAAGAGTCTCACCTAAAAACTGAACAATGGTATATTTCTGCGAATAAGTCATGATGTATATTCTAGCAAAAAAAGCCCCGGGATATTCTGGGACCTTCGTTTGCTAGCCAAAAGGTAGGGTGTTGAGCTAATTTGGGCGTTCTTCGTTAAAAAGCGCAGGGAGTCGTACATGCGGTACGGCGACTGAGTATTTTTGACGAAAACGTTCGAAGTAGCCAGCAAGGATTGCGGTGCAACCAGCTGTGCTGGTTGGCAGGCAACCTGGCCCTATCTTTTGGTGAATTGGCGTTGCTTACGTGCGCCTTTGAGACCGAACTTCTTACGTTCTTTCTCACGTGGGTCACGTCCAAGCAAATCAGCACGGCGGAGCGTAGACTTGTAGTCTTCATTCAGCAGTACGAGCGCCTTGGCAATACCAAGGCGAATTGAATCAGCCTGGCCAGCGTGTCCACCACCAGTGACTACGACGCTTACATCAAACTTTGTAGGCTCGATCTCGAGCGCACCAAATGGTCGGACGAGTTCTGCTAACAAAGTTTTGCTGTTTTCGAAGTACTCAACTGCTGGCTTGCCATTGATAACAATGTTACCTTTGCCCGTCATCAAACGGACACGAGCGCCAGCGCTCTTGCGGCGACCTAAGGCGTAGAAATAGTTATTCGCAGCCATTATTTACCATCCTTCTTGATTGAAAATGTTACTGGTTTTTGAGCTTCGTGATTATGTTCGGCACCAGAGTAAATCTTGAGACGAGCCAAGCGACCATCACGGAGCTTGTTAACAGGAAGCATACCCCGGACAGCCTTGAAAATTGGCTCAGTTGAATCCTTTGCCATCTTTTCCTTCAGCTGGAGCTCTTTAAGCCCACCTGGGTAACCGCTGTGTTTGTAGTACATCTTGTCTTCCATCTTGTTGCCAGTTACAACCAAATTGTCAGCGTTGATAACAATAACGTAGTCGCCACAGTCAATGTGCTTGGTAAACTGTGGCTTGTTTTTACCTGTAAGCAAGGTTGCAACCTGGGTAGACAAACGACCTAGTGGGGCTTCGGCAGCATCAACTACGTACCACTTTCGCTCGACGTCGGTTGGTTTTGCGCTAAAAGTCTTTTGTGACATTAGTTCGTCTCCTTTTTAGCAACAGGCTTCTTTGCGGGGGCCTTCTTAGCGACTGGCTTGGCAGCTGGCTTCTCAGCTACTACTGGAGCGTCTGCCTTTGCTGCAGCAGCTTTCTTGGCTATTGGAGCTTCGCCCAAGTCGTCAACAAAGCTCACACGTGCAAGCTGTGCGTTGTCACCACGACGAGTGCGTGTGCGCTCTATGCGGAGGTGACCGCTGTTACGACCACCGAGCTTTGGAGCGATCTCGTCAACCAACTTGTGGGCACTTGCGACGGTTTGAAGGTCAGCAATTACCTGACGGCGATTGTGGAGATCACCCTTTTTAGCTTTTGTGATCAATTTTTCTACGTATGGAACGATTTCTTTAGCTTTAGGGAGGGTGGTTTCAATCGACTCATACTTGATGAGTGAATCAGCTAAGCCCTTGATAAGAGCCCTTCGCTGATCTCGTTCCCGATGGAACTTCCTTCCTTGATATCCGTGACGATGCATCTTACAGCTCCAGCTCCGCTAGCTTTTCTTTAACTTCATCTAGAGCCTTGCTACCAAAACCTTTGAGTTCACGAAGTTCGCCATCGCTCAGCGAGAACAAGTCTTTGAGTGTGTGAATGTCGTTGTTAATCAAAGCGTTGGTAGTGCGAGCGCTGAGATTGAGGTCTTCGATAGAAGTCATCAGTTCAGCCGGTTCGTCGCTGCCTTCATTGACGTTAGCTTCTTCACCAGTTACGTGTGCAGTTGATTCCACACGAGTCTGACCTGCAAGAGCAGTGTACTGGTTAACCAGGATTGCAGCTGCTTCTTCAAAGGCCTCACGAGGAGTGATTGAACCGTCAGTATCAACAGTAAGGTGTAGCTTGTCGAGATTAGTCATCTGACCAACACGAGTGTTTTCAACCTTGTAACGTACACGAAGAACTGGCGTGAAAATTGCATCAACAGCGATCATGTCACTTTGTTTACGTGCAGTGCCTTCTTCAATAGTACGGTAACCGCGACCAGCTTCGACAGTCAAGTCCATAACAAAGTCTGCTTTGGCGTCATCGATAGTTGCGATGATGTGCTCTGGGTTTACGATTTCGACATCGGCGTTAACCTGAATGTCCTTAGCAGTAACATTGCCCTTGCCCTTTTTAACGATACGCAGTGTCTGGGTCTCGCCACCGAAAACGCGGAAGCGAACGCCCTTAAGGTTAAGCATGATATCAACGACATCTTCCTTGACACCTGGTAGCGTAGTAAATTCGTGGGTAGCACCTTCAACCTTAAATGCGGTAACTGCTGCACCTGCAATACTGCTAAGCAGTACGCGGCGTAGTGAGTTACCTAAGGTCATACCGTAACCTGTGTGTAGTGGTTCGACGGTGAATGTTGCACTTGTGTTGTTGTGCTCATCAACGTTGACAACTCCTGGGGTATGAATCATTTTTGACATATTCCTTCTTGCCTCCGTTAACGTGAGTAGTATTCCACGATTAATTGTTCTTTAATATCTGGTTCAGCTTCCTCGCGAGTAGGAACACCAGTGACAGTAATTTCAAACTTCTTGCGGTTGACCTTCAACCAGCCTGGCATCTCTGATGGAGCTGGGCTTGTCTCGTCCAATTTCTTAAAGTACTCATTGGCCTGGCTTTTAGCACGAAGCACGAGTACATCACCTGCCTTCAGACGAAT
>CAZXBL010000022.1:0-15786 GCA_964638875.1 uncultured Candidatus Saccharibacteria bacterium
GATTGATGAAACAGCCAAATATATTATGCCCGGCAAGGGTACGCTCGATCAGGCGCTGATGTTTATCCCCAGTGAGGCAATTTACTATGATCTACTTGCCAATAAAGTTGGCTTAGGAAATGTCAGTGGTCGTAACTTAGTACAGTATGCAAGTGAAAAGAAAGTGACCATTGTAGGTCCTAGTACGCTCAGCGCCATGCTGCAAACCATAATGCAAGGTCTTAGAAGCATTGAAATCCACAAAGATACAGAGAAAATCCGTAAAAATATCGAACAGCTTGGTAAGCATTTGGTAGCGCACAATGCATACATGCAAAAGCTGGGGAACTCGCTAGGCAGCACTGTGAACCACTATAATGCTACTTATAAGGAACTTGGTAAAGTCGACCGTGACATAGTGAAAATAACCGATAGTAGTCCTCTGGTCGAGCCGTTATTACTTGAAAAGCCCACAATAGATGATTAACGTTTTGCGAGGTCAATCGCGAGTGCTGCTGTCCAAGAGAAGTTCTCTGATCCAGCGGGTTCGCCTGAATTTGGTTTGAAATATTCGTAGAAACCACCCTTTTGAATGAGCTCCAACGTAGATTCTTTCAAAGCATTAGCATGATCTGTAAAGCCCATACGTTCTAACCCATCGATGATGAGCCAATTAGTATTTATCCAGGTAGGCCCTTGCCAGTAGCCCTCTTCGTTAAATAGTGGTGAACTCACTGGCACTGATGGGACAGGGTAGCTGGTCCCGAATGAATATTGATTTTCGATCAACCGCACTAGTATCTTGGCTTTTTCTTTGGTAATCGTACCAGCATATAGGGGCATTAAAGTCGCGATTGTAGATTGTTTCAAGAATGTGTGACTAACAAAATTACGTGAATAATATTGTCCAGAGTAATCATCCCATAGCTGGTTAAGTGCATGTTCTGTTCGCACCATACTTACAGTCAGCTCTTCAGGCAGTTCTTCGTTTAAATACCTGGCAACTTCTACTAGACGCTGATTAGCGCGAATAAATATACAATTATAAGTCAGATCTTCTATGGCAAATAAGGAATGACTAAGGATTTTGTTAATGTTATAGCCCTTGCGCCGCAAACGTCGCTGCGTACTAAAAAGACCCAGCGCGTCAATGATATTTATACGTTGGGCAGCAGGGATACGTTTAGTGTCATTCCTGAAGAAGTTTATAACGGGCCCTAGACGCAGCATTTTGATTGCCCTGATCCAATATGCCAGCTGGTGCTCATGTAATTCTTGCATCCACGGCGGAGTATTATCGAGCCCCGTCTCCCACGGGTGAATCTGCAAAACTAAACCTTCCTTATGTGGATCGCGTTCCGCGTACAGCCACTGATGGTAGCTAAGCAGAGCAGGGTAAGTCTGACGATACCAACTGCGACGTTCGGCTTTTTTCAACTTTTCGCCAACCAGTACAATCGCTTCCGCTAGCATTGGCGGCTGCGTTATACCAGAAGTCGCACGATCATCTGGGGAGTTTGGGTTAATGGAACTATTCCAAATGCCCGCATGGCGCTTTGCACCCTCGGCAAAAATCATATTCGGCAACATGCCATTGTGCCATTGCCCGTCCAGCAGACTCAAGATTTCTTGTTTAGCACGAGCCACATCGTAGTGACGTAACCCAATAGCGACGAAACAACTGTCCCATAACCATTGGTGAGGGTACACGTTACTAGAAGGGGCCGTGTAGGTCCCTTTATAATTCATGTCAAGAACAGCTTTCGCCCCATCAAGTAAGCCCGACCGTTCGTTCATAAGGGTAATTATAGCACTAGCAGAATGTTAGATATGGTATTCAAGTTCAGCGAAGAAAAATCCGGGCTCATCTAATTTTTTCACAAGGTCCGCCATGCTGGGGAGCATTGCCGCATCGGAAAAATCCGGTGCGTTATACCAAATATTTTCACCTGTACGGTGTACTTGGGTGACTTCGCCGCTAATATTTTTTGCTTCGAGCATTGTAAAGTGCGTAAAGCTTTCCATCTGTTTGTTTTTGAAAATTCTGATGTAGCCCGTTCCGACCGGGGCGCAACTTCCAAGCAACCCTGTGCGTAGTGTAAGAATCCGTTCAGCTGTCTCACAAACAGTTTCTCGGAGGGTGGGCTCACCATGCACAAATCCGACCAAGCCGTAAGCTGGTTGAGCTAGCCGTTTACGGAGTAACCACCTGTCGCCGTCGCGAACCACAATCAGCAAGATAGAATGTGCTTGTTCAAGCATTTCCTGCGCACTGAGGTCAGAATTAATTCCCACAGCTTTACCACTTGAGGTTAGGTGATATTTCCCATCTTCACCTTTCTCGACATATTTTTGCTTTATAAGCTGCTGCAAGTGATAGGTAAATATATTGCCTTCTATCGTAGGGGGTTTCAAATCAGCAAATCGAGCAGCCTCATGGCGGACCAGTTTCTTTAGGATGTCCTTCTGAATATGATGCTCTAGCATTTGGTCAAGTATATTTGACTCAATACGCTACGTCTAGATTAGAATACAGTGCTCTTTTACTATTGCTACATAGGAGAAATAATATGGAACAACTATCACGACAAGACGAAGAGCTAGTACTACAATTTAACGGCTTACTCTGGGGAGTTTCTGGGCCAGAAGATCTGTTCCCACCAGATGACTTGGATGGAGTAAGAGAGCCTCGACGGCCTGTTGCGCCGCGGGATGCAGAACCACAGGCAATCGCTCTGGCATCAGTTTACGATTTAACAGAGGCCCGCAGAGAACGACTAAATGTGACTAACCGATGTACGCCAGTTGTGGGGAGTGTAGCTCTCGGCACAATTGAAGATACTTTGGCCAGGATTGATAACGTGCTAACGCCAGCCTAACGGAAGTTGTCGAAGTTGACGGGGAAGTCGAAATCTTGAGCTTTGATCAGCTGCATAACAGCCTGAAGGTCGTCTTTGCTACTAGATGTGACGCGAACAGCATCGCCTTGGATTTGTGATTTAACCTTAGGAAGGTTATCGCGAATGAGGGAAGTAATTTTCTTTGCTTTTTCTTGATCGAGTCCTTGTTTGAATGGTACTTCTTGAGTGGTCTTGAGGTTACTTTCGACCGCTGATTTACTGATATCGAGTACTTTCTGGCTCTGTCCGCGTGTCGCTAACTTCTTGCGGAAAATATCTAAAATAGCATCAATTTGCCACTGACCGTTGCCAGTAACTTTGATGCCTGTTTTTTCACCGTTCATCCAGTCAAGCTCCGCAGGGGTACCTTTGAAATCATATCGGTTATCAATTTCGCGCTGAGCTTGGTCAAAGACATTGTTCATCTCTGCCTTATCGTATTCAGAAACTATGTCGAAAGAAAAATTTGCCATACCCTTAGTTTCGCATCACAGTGACCTGCTGTCTAGCCAAGCTAGTCACCCGCCACTGTTTTTGGCGCAGTAAACAAATTTTCTTCTGTGATTCTCGCACACCGTACCTCAGTACGGCTTGCTCCGATTCTCGAAGAGAAATTGGTTTCTGCATCCAAATGCGCAACTAAGGCGTTCAAAATCCCATCAAATACTACTTATAGCAATCAAATGTATCGGGGTTATTAAAATCAGCTCGGCAAGTGTCGTCGGGTGGTGACTGCTGACTGTCAATAAAATTTAAACCTACTATGACCACCCCGGCGATTACTGCAGAAATGCCGAGCCCTCTGGCTGTACGAACCCAGTCAGGTTGGCTTTCCCTTTTCCTCGGGTCAATATATTCTGGTTCTTTATCGAAGAAGCCCCTCATGCATTTAGTATCTCATCAGGGTACTTGATGTATCAAGCACCCTATCAAATACTATTCACAATGAGAGTTGCCGTTAGTATCGACAACAATACGACAGGTATCAGGATCAGCAGCTATAACTTCTTGGGCCACTTGGTAACCCACAACGCCCAAGATGATAGCACCAGCGGCACCACCTAAGTATTTAAGAGCTTTCCATTGACCATCTGTTGCCATTCTTTCAGGCGCCATATAATCAATCATTTCTCGACGTTCTTCTGATATAGTAAATAACTTCATTAATAATTTCCTTACTGTGAGGAATTTCCACACAATTGATCATTATAGCATAAGAGATATTAAAAGTCAATATGCTCCAGTAATGTCACCTCTGGTATACTAAAGGTCAGAAATGAGTTACGACAACCCTAAAATTGCCGAGGTTGCCGCTGTTTTGAAACAGCGTTTTGATGAGCTTGCGGTAAAATCAGAAATTTTCAAATCAACAGAGCTAAAAGCGCTTTATGCAGACATCCCAACACTTGCACCAGAAGAACGTGCATCGTTTGGGCAACAAATAAATACCCTGAAGAAAGAGCTGGAAGCAATGGTCGCGGACGCTGAGATTGCTGACGAAGTAGTTGAGCCAATTGACGTAACAGCACCGTTTGACGTGAACAGCGACAACAAGCCCTCGTTACTGCCGACTGAGCTCGGCGGGCGACATCCGTTGATGACAGAACTGGACGAAATTCTCGATATTTTTTACCGAATGGGCTTTGACGCTGTTGAATCCCGCCAGATCGATAACGAATACTACATGTTTACCAGCCTAAACTTCCCACAGGATCACCCAGCGCGTGATGAATACGATACTTTTGTGACTGAAGAGGGGTTAATTGCACCGGCGCACACTAGTATCATGCAGAACCGTGTGATGAAAGAGCGTAAAAACCAGCTAGAAGAAGGCAGGCCAATCGCGGTAGTTGTGCCGGGCCGAGTATTTCGTAACGAAGACCTGGATGCTCGCCACGAACATACCTTTTATCAGTTAGAAGGTATTTACGTAGGCAAAGGTGTTCACGTTGGTCACCTGATGGCCACACTAAAAGAGTTCATGAAGGCCTACTACAAACGCGACGTAGAGATTAAGACGCAACCATTTTACTTCCCATTCACCGAGCCGTCATTCGAATTTGCGATCAGTTGTCCTTTCTGTGACAAAGTCGGCTGTAACATTTGCGGTGAAGGCTGGATCGAACTACTCGGCTGCGGCATGATTCACCCGAATGTGTTGAAAGAAGCAGGCATTGATCCGAATGTCTACACTGGCTTTGCCTGGGGAGTCGGCTTCATGCGCATGGCAATGATCAAATACAGTATCGAAGACATCCGCTATTTTGAATCCGCAAAACTAGAATTCCTAAGGCAATTCAAATGAGTGATTTGAAGGATTTGCAGAAGCAAGCGATGGCGATTCGGCAGAAGTATGCGGAGCTGAACAAGAAGGACGGACACAATCAGTGGGGCGCTAAGGACTACGCTATGGGCTTTGCGGGTGACTTGGGTGATTTGATGAAACTTGTGATGGTTAAAGAAAACATGCGCCACATTGATGATGTTGACACAAAGTTGAAGCATGAGCTAGCAGACTGTTTATGGTCATTGCTAGTATTAGCTGAACAATATGAAGTAGATTTAGGGGCCGAATTCGATAAGACAATGAAAGAGCTAGAAGCCCGCATAGCAGGAGCCATGAAATGAAATATGACTATTTTGTGGGTGGTCGGTGGCGTAGTCATGAGCAAGTTCGTCATGTACTAGAATCTATCAGAGCGACTGGAAAAACAGCGTACTGTTTCATTGATAACGAATATGATAGTGATGGCATAAAGTTTGAAAAGTCACCCGAAGATATCGAAGGTTTGATGAAAAATATTGAAACCATTGATGACTGGCAGACAAATCCTACCTTTCGGGAAATATTTGAGAACGATATGGACGGTATTCGGCAGGCAGAGGAGACTATTATTATTTTTCCGGCAGGTTTGTCTGCGCATATGGAACTCGGCGCTGCATATGGCATGGGTAAAAAATGTTATGGCATTGGTAAGCCAGAAAAACACGAGACACTGTACCTCATGTTTGATGAAATTTTCCCTACTATCGAAGATTTTGTTGCAGCAAAAATTGGAGTTAAGGCATGAAGGTTAGTTTGAATTGGTTGCGGCAGTTTACTGATATTAAGATTCCTGTTGAGGAGTTGGTTGAGAAGATTGGTGCGCAGTTGGGCGCAGTTGAAGAAGTTATTGACCTGGGTAAAAAGTATCAGGGCATTATTATTGCAAACGTTGTCATCTGCGAAAAACATCCCAATGCCGACAAGTTATCTGTCTGTTTTATTGATGACGGTGGTATAGCCAAAAACGTCAAACGAAATAAAGAAGGTTTAGTCCAAGTTGTTTGCGGTGCGCCGAATGTTCGCAAAGGACTAACCGTAGCGTGGTTGCCGCCGGGTTCTACTGTGCCGAACACTGTTGATAAAGACCCATTTGTACTTGGTAGCCGAGAGCTACGCGGCGTACTGAGCAATGGAATGTTGGCAAGCGCCAGTGAGTTGGCGATTAGTGATGATCATAACGGTATCGTTGAAATAGATATTAAGGTTAAGCCTGGTAGTGATTTTGCCGAAGTATACGGGCTAAACGACTACATAATTGATATTGAAAACAAGATGTTTACACACCGTCCAGACTGCTTCGGCATATTGGGCGTCGCGCGTGAAGTAGCTGGCATCCAGCACAAAGTGTTCAAATCACCGGATTGGTACAAGCAGCCTCTGGACCGGATCAAGCCTGGTAAAAGCCGAGTTGTTTTGAAGGTTGTTAACAATGCCGCTGATGTTGTGCCTCGTTTCACGGCAATTGCTATGAACGATGTGACTATTGGCCCAAGTCCGTTGATGTTGCAGACTTATCTAAGTCGTGTGGGGCTACGCCCGATCAATAACATGGTAGATATCACCAATTATCTGATGTATCTTACTGGGCAACCTTTGCACGCTTACGATGCTGATAAACTACGAAAGTACGGGGATTTAAGCTTAGAGACACGCATGTCACGGCCAGGTGAAAAACTACAGCTCTTGAACGGCAAAGAACTGACACTCCAAGACGAAAGCAGCATTTTGATTACCTCGAACGATGTGCCTGTCGGGTTAGCCGGGATCATGGGCGGTGCTGATACCGAAACTGATGAAAACACCAAGAATATCGTGATCGAATGCGCTAACTTTGATATGTACTCTGTGCGCCGATCAAGTATGAAATACGGATTATTCACAGATGCGCTGACCCGCTTTAACAAAGGCCAAAGCAAACTACAAAATGACCGCGTCCTAGAAGAAGCGGTGGTTATGGTTGAAAGTCTAGGCGGTGGTCATGTGGCCAGTAATGTTGTTGATATTCATGGTCCACTCGGCCCGTCACCCATAATTGTAGTGAAAAGTCAGTTTGTTAACGAGCGCCTCGGGTTAAAGCTGTCCTCCCGTGAGATAGTCGCATTACTTACCAATGTTGAGTGCAAAGTAACACCACGTGGTGACACGTTGCATATAACGGTGCCGTTCTGGCGGACCGACCTGGAAATTTCTGAAGACATAGTTGAGGAAGTAGGGCGATTGTACGGCTATGACCGGCTACCGCTTGAGCTGCCAAAGAGGTCAATGACACCAGTTGTGCCAAATGAGCTACTGGAGACAAAGCGCCACATCAGAGATGTACTAGCCGCAAATGGTGCTAATGAAGTCTTGACCTACGGTTTTGTCCACGGCGATTTGATGAAAAAGACAGGGCAAGATGCCACTAAAGCATTCCGCCTGGTCAATGCTATTAGTCCTGATCTGCAATATTTCCGCTTTAGCCTGATGCCAAGTTTGCTCGAAAAAGTACATGGCAATATCAAGGCGGGTTATGATGAGTTCGCATTATTTGAGATTGGCAAAACTCATAGCAAGACAGAGACTGATGAAGATAAGCTGCCGAAAGAGTTCGATAGGCTTGGCTTGGTTGTCGCCAAAAGCCCTCGTGCCACAAAAAAGAACCAAACTAGTCCGTACTACCAGGCAAAATACTATCTTGAGCAACTGCTGGGCAAGTCAAGTGAGGGTTTGCACTACGTTCCGTTAGCTGGTGCTGACACATTCAACCATGCGATGTTTGAACAAATGCTAGCGCCGTTTGAACCGCATCGTTCTGCGTTGGTCTTTCACGGTGAGAAAAAACTGCTGGGTGTGGTTGGTGAATATAAGGGCAGCGTTAGGAGAAACCTTAAACTACCTAATTACACAGCTGGTTTTGAGCTGTTCTTGACGCCGCTAGTTTCGCTTTTGGATCAATCAGACGTGTACACGCAGTTATCCAGGTTCCCCAGCACAGAACAAGATATTACACTGAAAGTAGCGAATAATGTGCCGTATCAAGTGTTGGAAACACTCGTGAAAGAAATATTACTTGGCCTGGATAATAGCCACGTGTCGATAACTCCAATTAGTATTTTCCAGAAAGATAAAGATGTTGAACACAAGCAAATAACGTTCAGGGTAGCCATTAGTTCATATGTGAAGACCCTCAAGACGGAAGAGGTCAATACGCTACTAGACGATCTTGCTGCCCAGGTGGCTGATAAAGTACAGGCACAAAGGAAATAGTATGCGGGGCAGACGAATACTCACCGCACTAGCAAGTCTGACAGCGCTGCTAGTACTTTTCACTGTGCCAGCATATGCTGATGTCAATGATTTTACGATAACCAAATTTGATTCCGACCAGACACTAACCAAGGATGATCCACAGGGAACTTTGCACATTATTGAAACGATTGAAGTGGTGTTTACGGATAACAACCACGGTATTCTGCGAGCAATTCCTGAAAAGTACCAAGGTAATACACTGAAGTTCCACCTGAATAAAATTACCTCAAATTCTGGAGCACCAACCAATGTTAGTACTTACGGCGAAAACGATAATATTGTTCTGAAAATCGGGGATCCTAACAAAACAGTGACAGGGGTACAGAGCTACACGATTGATTACACATTGAGCAATGTTATTACATTTTATGACGGCCACGATGAACTGTACTGGGACGTCAACGGTGATCAGTGGGACCAGCCAGTTACAAATGTAAGCATGCGTCTGCACTTGCCATCCGGTGTAACCTTATCCTCTAATGAACCGGCCTGCTTTGCGGGTGTGTATGGTTCGCTGGAAAGCAACTGCCAGATATCTGTTAACAGTAGTGAAGTCGTAGCGAGCGCAGAAAACCTGTCCCCACGGCAAACCTTGACGTATGTAGTTGGTTTCACGAAGGGCAACTTCCAACCACAGACTACTGCAGAACGAATTCAGGATAATTTGAACATTCTTGTTGGCATAGGTGTGGGGCTCATACTATTACCGCTGACCGCGTTGGCTGTAGGTTTTAGCTGGTGGTGGCGTAGAGGTAGAGATGCGCCGGGTAAGGGCGTGATCGTGCCTCAATATGAACCACCAAAAGGGATCACCCCGCTAACGGCCGGTTTGATTGCGAACTTCGCATCCAGTAACCGTGACATTACCGCCACGATTATTGATTTAGCGCGGCGAGGTTACCTGAAAATTCATGAAACCCGCAAGGATCGTCT
Organism: uncultured Candidatus Saccharibacteria bacterium; assembly: GCA_964638875.1. Classification (GTDB taxonomy): domain Bacteria; phylum Patescibacteriota; class Saccharimonadia; order Saccharimonadales; family JALRHH01; genus JALRHH01. The sequence continues at coordinate 9,427 of CAZXBL010000022.1, forward strand.
GATCCGCAAGGACAAAGTTACATACACGCTTGAGCTGACACGTTTGGGCGACGAAAAGCTGAATAGCTACGAGACTGACCTTTTGAATACGCTGTTTTCGACAAAAACAGTGGGTGAACAAGTTGAACTGGGCAAATACAACAAGGATATGTACAGCTTTCAGACCAGTCTCAAGAAAAAATTGGATGCTGATGTAAAGGCAATTGGGTACTTTACCAAAAACCCATTCAAGCTCTCACGAAAAGTCTGGACGACGGGTGGGTCTGTTACAGTAATTAGCCTAATTGTTGGAATGATTATTAGTCAGATAGGCTTAATTATTGTTGGGCTGGTGGTAGCCTTCCTAATACTGGGTATTTTTATGTCATGGATGCCCGCGCGGACTGCCGAAGGTGTTGCCATGAAAGAATATCTGGAAGGGCTAAAGCTTTATATGAATACCGCCGAAAAAGACCGTATAGAGAAGCTGGAATCACCAAACGCAGCGTATGCAAGTAGAGCAGGTGAGCCTGCCAGAACAGTAGAGCTTTTTGAAAAGTTACTGCCGTATGCAATTGTGCTTGGTGTTGAAGAAGGGTGGGCAAAACAGTTCGCTGATCTATATAAGACGCCACCGGACTGGTATAACGGTAATACGAGTACATTTAACAGTCTTTATCTGGCAAGTGCGCTGAATAGCGGGCTAGGGTCGAGTTTGAATAGCAGCTTTACCCCACCGAGTAGCTCAAGTGGTAGTGGCTTTAGTGGAGGAGGCTCCTCTGGTGGAGGAGGCGGTGGCGGTGGAGGAGGCGGGTGGTGATATCGCTCACTTGTAAACGGGACACTTAACATGTTAACCTTTAAGTAAGTATTGAAAATCTGGAGGGTATCCTATGGCAAAAAAGAAATCACAGAAGAATGCAGAGCCGACTGACAAGTTGCTGCCCAAGCTAACATTAAGCCTTTTTAAGCGCCCTAAAACCGTCTTTTTTGCATGGCTGGTCATACTGGTATTTGGCATCGTTAGCTATACGACATTATTACGTCGTGAGGGTTTTCCGTCCGTTGATATCCCGATTGCAATTGTTAATAGTACCTACATCGTTAACGACCCCGCAAAGGTCGACAATGACATCGCTAAGCCAGTTTCTGAAATTGCCCTCAAGCAAGAAGGGGTTAGTACAGTCCAAACCACTAGCGCAGCCAACTTTGCCAATGTTATTGTCCAGTATAAAGAAGGCACCGACAGTAAAGCAGCAACAGAGAAACTAGAAAAAGCAGTTAAAGAGCAAGCCAAACTGCCGTCTTCGGCTAATTTGACTTACAACGTGCCGTATTTCGGGGCAACTGGACCGGCTACGCAGAAAATTGACGCAAGTATTTCCTTTTACAAGCAGTCAGGTGATGTATCCACTAAAGAGTTGGTCGAACGTGCCAACGCAGCAGCTAAGTATCTGAATGAACACAAGCCAGCCCTTGCCAAGGAGTTTTTTGTACAAACACCGTTTGATACCGCCGCAAACCCTGTAACGGGCGAACAGCAAGAAATCCAAAAGAACTTTGATCGCTACGGAGTACGAGAAGGCGATGAAACCAAGTTCTACAGTTCAGCAATAGTTGGCGTCACTGCCATTGATGACGTTGATGTTATTAAGCTGGACGAACAGCTCAAGCAGGTATTGGCTGAAATGGCGAAGCAACCTGAGTTTGCAGGGTACAGTACCAGCATTAGTGCAAGCTTTGCACCTTCTATCGAAGAAAGCATTACAGAGCTGCAGCGTGTATTACTGGAAGGTCTGCTGGCTGTTCTTGTAATCGGCTCAATCGTGATTGCGATACGCGCTTCGTTCATCACTGTTATCTCAATGATCACAGTTTTGACGGCTACAATCGGCCTTCTTTACCTGATTGACTACACCCTCAATGTCATCACATTATTTGCTCTGATCCTTGGCCTGTCCTTGATTGTAGATGACACCATCATCATGGTTGAGGCGATCGATTCGGCGCGGCGCAAAGCCAAGACCCCGCGTGAAGCCGTCAGAACCGCCACTCGCAAAATTAGCCGCGCAATGGTTGCGGCTACCAGTGTTGCTGCACTGAGCTTCTTGCCCCTGGCATTCGTGGGCGGAGTGCTTGGTAGCTTTATTAGGGCCATCCCAATTACAATTATCGCCGCTCTGATTATCAGCTTGTTTGTGGCACTGATCTTTATCCCATTCTTTGCACGTTTCCTACTGCTTGGTAAAAAGCAGATGGGTGAAGAGGGCGTTAAGGAAATTGCCGCAGGTGTTGAATCCAAGATCGCACATGCCCTAACCTGGCCAATGAACTGGGCAAAGGGTTCCAGTAAAAAACTATGGTTTGTTGGCATTTCAGCAATCATGATTGGTGTGTTGTTTATGGTTATGGCCGGCAACATCTTCAGTAAAGTTACCTTTAACCTATTTCCCCCAAGTAAAGACACAAACTACCTTATGGTGAGCATGGCGCTACCACAAGGAACCACTATTGAATCTGCACAGCAGCTAGCTGCGAAAGCTGATGGTTTGACATCAGAAGTGCTGGGCAAAGAATTCGAGATGGGTTCGTACTACGGAGTGGCTGATGCTCAAACAGCTATACTGAATGTTGAGCTGACCCCGTACACAAAACGTGACCCAACCGCAAAACAACTTGCTGATAAGCTACAGGAGCGTTTGCGATCAGAAATATCGGATGTAGTTAGTACCGTTACGCCAATTGATGTGGGCCCGCCGATTGCAGCGTTTAATGTGCAGATCAAGACCGAAAACCGCGAAGCTGGGTATAGGCTGGCAAATGATTTAGCTGACTACATGAAGACAGCTGAACTGACGCGTGTTAGCGGTAAAAAGGCTCACTTCACAAATGTAACAGTGGCCACGGAAAGCACCTATGTTCGGGCTAAAAGCAGTCAAGTAATCCCAGTATCAGCAGGTTTTGATGCTGACGACACAACGACACTGGTAACGTTGGCACAGGAGGCATTAAAGAAAGAGTTTCCTGAAGATAGGGTTGCAAGTTACGGTCTGGATAAAAACGCGCTAGGATTTGACCTAGGACAAGAGGAAGAGAATCAAGAGTCATTCAAGGGACTGGTTCTGGCGTTCCCGATTGTGTTGATAGCAATATTCATACTGCTTGCATTGGAATTCCGGTCGCTATTACAGCCACTACTAATTTTCATGGCGATCCCATTCAGTCTCTTTGGTGTAACACTAGGTTTGTTTGTGACAAATAACGCCTTTAGTTTCTTCTGTGCGATGGGATTCTTTGCGCTGATTGGGCTTAGTCTTAAAAATACTATTCTGGTGATTGATTATGCCAACCAATCACGTCGGGCCGGCATGGGACCGATCGACGCAGCCACGGCAGCGCTTCAGGAAAGATTCCGTCCACTAGTTGCAACCAGTCTAACCGCAGTCTTCTCATTGATCCCACTGGCGATCAGTAGCCCATTCTGGCAAGGTCTTGCAGTTGTACTGATTGGTGGACTACTATCCAGCACGTTCTTGGTTATAACAGTTTTCCCGTATTACTACCTCGGTGGTGAGTATCTACGTATACATGTTTCACGGCGTTCGGCACTGATCTGGATTGTCTCAGGTGTGATTGTGGCAGTAATAATGTCTAAGATTGCATCAGGCGCGGCATTTGGCGTTACGGCGTTGTATCTTGTGTTGTTCCCGATAGTACTTACCCGAATGAAAAAGCGTAGCGCTAAAGCATGAGTCGCCAAGCTGTTCGTGCGATTGTCGTAAAGGATGGTAGTTTGTTGGTCATGCACCGCAATAAGTTCGGCACTGAATACGAAACGCTGCCTGGCGGCGGCGTAGAAATGGGAGAAGCACCAGAAGCCGCTATTGTCCGCGAGCTGGCGGAAGAAACCTCGATTACCATCAGTAACTGCCGGCTAGTCTTTATAGAGGACGCCGGTAGTCTTTTCGGGACGCAGTTAATCTATTTGTGCCAATATGCTTCTGGAGAGCCAAAGCTTGCAGAAAACAGCGAAGAGGCACAGATCAATAAGCTGGGGAAGAATCTTTACGAACCTAAATGGATATCGGTCGACGCTCTGCCAGGATTGCCGTTTGTGTCAGAAAAACTGAAGTCGGCTCTTCTCGATGGTTTAAAAAATGGCTTTCCCGACCAGGTTACCGAAATCAAGTAGCGCTAGCCAGGGTTTGTAAGATATACTAGAACACGTTACCAAAGTGAGAGGGATACAATAATGGCATCGACTGTAAAGCCGCACCAACGTGCGTTCGCACTGACAATTGCGCTGATTTTTCTCGTAACGACACTCGCCACTAGTGTGCTAGTCGTTATGGCGATTATTAATGAAGGCAAGCAAAATAATAATACTTCTGATACGAGTAATCTAAATACTACAGAGAATACATCATTACCCGAGAATGCTCTTCAGGGCAAACAGCTAGAGAACTTTACGCCGATTGCAACTACAGATGGTCTGCAGAAAATTGATCTGAAAGAAGGCACTGGTCGCGCTGTTACGGGCGACGATAAGTTGACCTTGCACTACACGGGCGCAGTAGCAGCTACCGGTACTATTTTCCAGAGCTCTAAAGACACCGGCACACCGATCAAAACCCAAGACCCTACTGGCGCGCAAGTTAAACTCGCTGACGCTTCACTGATCAGAGGCTGGCTTGAAGGCGTACCGGGCATGAAAGTTGGCGGTACACGTCGCCTGGTCATTCCTGCTGAGCAGGCATATGCTGCTAACCCCCCCGCTGGCTCTGGGATCCCAGAGAATGCGGTGCTAATATTTGATATTGAATTAGTCTCGATAGACTAGAAGGAAAACAAATATGCTACAAGGCACACAATTGAACGATTTTACCCCAGTAACTGATGTTGCTGAGCTGCAAATTGTTGACGTAAAAGAGGGCGATGGCGAGGTGGCCCAGGCAGGCGCGACAGTTACCGCACACTACACAGGTGCGGTCGCAGAAACAGGTGTAATATTCCAAAGCTCCCATGATTTTGGACGGGCAATCCCATTCGGACTTAACCAAGTTATCAAAGGTTGGACTGACGGTGTCCCCGGGATGAAAGTTGGCGGCACGCGTCGATTAATTATTCCCGCAGAGCAGGCATATGGTGCTACGCCACCTCCCGGATCTGGTATTCCTGTAAATGCTGCATTGGTGTTCGACATTGAACTCGTTGCAGTCGGCTAAAATGTACAAAAACACAACATATAGCGTATTGCACACCACAGCTAGCGCTATATAATGGGTATACAATCATAAGCGTAAGATTAAAATACATATCAATAAAGGGGCAATCATGGTCAAAAACATCACTATCTTCACCACCAACACTTGCGCATACTGCGTAATGGTAAAAAGGTATCTCGATACCAAAAATCAAAAATATGAAGTGGTTAACCTTGACGAGCACCCAGAGCGCCAAGCTGAAGCCTTAGAGATCTCCGGATCGTTGACAGTGCCGATCACCGTAGTGACCAAACAAGACGACTCTCAAAATGTCGTTGTAGGCTACAATCTAGCGCAATTAGCACCAGCCCTTGCCTAGACCTTAATCAATCAAACCTAAAGGATACCGTAAACTCTAACCATGTCTGAAGCTCAACCAGAAACTCATGATCTCGTTATTATTGGTGCGGGACCAGCTGCACTGACAGCATCAATCTACTCTACTCGGGAAGATGTTGATACCGTGCTGTATGAAAAAGGTGTGATCGGTGGGCTTGCAGCAATCACCGATTGGGTAGATAACTATCCTGGTTTTCCAGAGGGTATCGCAGGGCTTGATTTAGCTGAAGGGCTGCGCAAACAAGCAGAGCGGTTTGGCGCAGACATCCGTCTGGGCGAAGTTAGTGAAATTATTGATGAGGGTGAATACAGGCGTCTCGTCACTACCGATGGTGATATCCGTGCCAAAGCGGTCTTGATTGCAACTGGAAGTGATTATAAAAAATTGGGTATTCCAGGGGAAATGGAATACTACGGACGTGGTGTCCACTACTGCGCAACCTGTGACGGTGCCTTCTACCGCGACAAGCGCCTAGTCGTTGTCGGCGGTGGCAACTCGGCGATCCAGGAAGCAATTTTCCTGACTCGATTTGCTACCAAGATTGATGTTTTGGTTCGTGGTGATTCTCTGCGCGCGTCAGAAATTCTTCAGCACGAACTAACAAAATTTGCTGACAAGATAACAGTTCATTTGAATACTACCACTGACGAAATTGTCGGTGCCGACAACAAGGTTACTCATGTCAGCGGGACTGATACCACCACAGGCCAAAAGGTACAATTTGATACCGACGGTGTGTTTGTGTTTATTGGCCTGTCACCCAATAGTGGTTGGCTG